>CAZHDF010000014.1:0-35329 GCA_964531525.1 uncultured Alphaproteobacteria bacterium
TCTTGAGGCCGTTGTCCAGCTCGCCGACCATCTTGAAGTAGACCTCGGCGTTCTGGTAGTTGCTCGAGTTGTTCACCTGCGTGCTGCCGTTGGCGGCCTTGTCGGTGTCGGTATAGCCGAAGAACTGCTGGTAAAACCCGCCCAGCTCGAGATGGATCGGTTCGGCCGCCTTCGCGGGACCGACCAAAAGGCCGACCGCCGCAAGGGCCGTCGTGCCATAGAGTAGCTTTTTCATTGATCGCCTCTCTTCTTTGGTTGGTTGCTTGGGCTGGAAACCAGCCCCTCCTCTCTTCCCCCCAACCACTAGAGAGCAATGCGATGAAACCGTCTCGGGTATCGGCGGTCAAGCGCGCCTGTAAAAGGCGAATGGAATTTTCGGTAAATGTTGCATAATTGCAACAAACACTTCACATTCCCGTGAAAATCGCGTAATCTATGCGGGCACTAGGAATACGGGAAAATATATCGAGATGATCGCGCAATGATGCCGGGGAGCCTTGCCCCCAGTCCCGGGCGCACGCCCTGCGGCGATCGATTCGAGCGGCCCGTATCCGTCCATCTATTCCTGCGCGAGGCAAAAGAAGGGGGGCGAGTTGCCTCGCCCCCCGAAGTCGCGCGCGGCGGAGACCGCCGCGCATAACAGGTTTAGAAACCGAGGTGCATGCCCCAAATGATGGCGGTGCCCTGGTTGTCGTCGGCGCCGCCGGCGGTCTCGCCGTCGATCGAGGCGTTCAGCACCGTCAGGCTGGTGCGGATGCCCGGCCCGAGGGTGTAGCTCGCCGCCACCGAGAAGAACTCGTTCTCGGCATCGTTCGTATTGGCGAGAGTGGCCTCGGTCTTGCCGTCGAAGTACGTGGCGCTGAAGCCCCACGGACCGGTCGAGTAGCCGATGCCCGCGCTATACGAGGTGCCCTGCGTGCTCGCGGTGCAGCCGCTCACGGTGCAGCCGAGCGCCCGACCCTCGTCGATCCGCGCGAACGAACCGGCCACGGTGAAGCCCTGGAAGCTCACCGAGACGCCGCCGTTGTACGACAGGAAGTCGTCGAAGCCATTGTTCGAGGCGTAGTTCGGCGCGTTCGCCGTGGCGATACCCGCCTGAACCTCGACGCTGGCGCCGTTGAACTCGCCCGAATAGCTCAGGCCGAAGTCAAAGGCGTTGGTGTAGGAGGTGTCCTTCGCCGCCAGGTCGAAGGGCGACTCGCCGCCGGTGCTGTTGCCGTCGGGCGTCCAGCTCACGGTGAACTGGAAGCCGTTGAAGCGCGGCGTGAAGTAGGTGATCTTCTGATTGTCGTTGGTCAGATCGATCACCGTCGAGACGGCCGTCGTGCGGAAGCTGAAGCTCGACCCGGCCTGCGGCGGGATGAAGGTGCTCACCCAGCCCGAGTTGATGCCGACGCCGACGTTGGGCGAATCGGTGTTCCAGCCGTAGCTGTAACGGCCCGAGTTGATGCCGCCGAGACGCAGGGTGCCGAAGCCACCCGACAGCGTGAGATACGCCTGGTCGATCTGGTCGCCGCTGTTCTCGCCCTCGAGCTCGATCCGGCCGCCGATCTTGAGGCCGTTGTCCAGCTCGCCGCGCATCTTGAAGTAAACCTCGGCGTTCTGGAAGTTGGACGAGCCGTTGATGTTGGTGTTGCCGCTCGCGTTCTTATCCGCATCGGCATAGCCGAAGTACTGCTGGTAATAGCCGCCCAGCACCATGTGAAGCGGCTCGGCCGCGGAAGCCGGACCGGCCAGAAGGCCGACCGCCGCCAGGGCCGTCGTGCCATAAAGAATCTTCTTCATGGTCTCCCCCAATCATTACGGAACAAGTGAATTTCAGGTGGTTGTGAGCGCGAACACCGGCTCGTACCCCCCGTCCCCCTGCGCATTCAGGGTTGGGTCGAATAAACGAGCGGGAGCGGGGTGTCGTCAAGCATTTGGTCCTCTCGCCTGTAACATTAATTCGACACTGTGGCATTTTCGCAACAAGGCCCCGCGCGCATTGTCGTTTCTAGGGGTTTCGGGCATAGTCGCCGCCGGAATCGGAGGAGAATCGTAACCCCCGGTTAACCATCACGAGGAGTCGATTGGTGGCGGGCGAGGCGATAACCCTGGACCAGGCGATGGATCTCGCGCGACGCGCGCAGGCGGCGGGCGAGCTCGGTCGCGCGCGCGCCATGTACGAGGAGATCCTGCGCCTCGCCCCCGACCGCGCCGACGCGCTTTCGATGCTCGCCTCGATCGCCTTCCAGGAAGACCGCGCCGACGAGGCTGGCGCGCTGGTCGACCAAGCGATCGCGATCTACCGGCGCATGTTGATCGGCGCGCCCAACAACGGCCCCCTGCGGGCGGCGCTCGCCAATCTCCTGCTCGCGCGCGACCGCGGCGCCGAGGCCGAGGCGGTGATCGCGCGCGCGGTTCTGCCGTTCAACCCGGTGCGCGCCTCGCCCGAGGCGTTCGAGGCCCGCCGTCGCGAGGGCCGCGCGCGCGACCTTCCCGGCATGGTCATCAACGCGCTGCCCAAGTCGGCGAGCGAGAGCATCTGGAACAAGCTCGCCAACGGGCTCGGCATCGCCCAGGGGCATATCACCCTCGGCCTGTTCCCCGACTGCCTGGTGGTCCCCCACCGCGCCCGCGAGCTGGCGCGCGGCGGCATGGCGGCCAAGGAGCACCTACCGCCGACGGCGCATAATCTCGAGGCGCTCGCCCGCGCCGGGCTCGACCGAATCGTCGTCCATGTGCGCGACCCCCGCCAGGCGACGCTGTCCTGGGCGCATTTCCTCGAGGGCGACGTGCGCAAGCGGCTGCTCGCGCCCCTGTGGCGCAAGACCAGCCCCGAGGCGGCCTTCTTCCGCCGGCCCTTCGAGCGGCAGCTCGACTGGCATATCGATCATTATCTGCCCGTGGCGCTGCGCTTCATCGAAAGCTGGGTCGAGACGGCCGAGGCGCGGCCCCACGGCATTCGCGTCAAGCTCCTCGATTTCGAGACCTTCAAGACCGATCCGGACGCCTATTTCGATGCCTTTCTCGACTTTTACGAGATCGACCGCGCGTTGTATCGCCGCGACGCCGAGGCCGAGACCGTTCATCTTCGCGCGGGACGGATCGACGAATGGCGCGAGGCGTTGAGCGCGGATCAGGCGGCGCGCGCCTGGGCGCGAATCCCTCCCGCCCTCGCCGAACGCTTCGCCTGGAAGCCCTGAGCCCGCGCGGCGCGGGGCGGAGGGCGGCGGCTCTCCGGGGGGCGGATACCTTGCGCGCGGAGGGCCGCTCGCCATATAGTGAGCGTATCAAATTTTCGGGCATGCATTGTCTCGCGCGCCGGGCGCGCGTCGCATGTCCGTTCGGGAGGACGGGACGAAATGCGCCAAGAATCGAACATGGCCCTCGACGGCGGGGCCTCGCGGAAGCGCGCCGCGCGGGTCTTCGCGGTGATCGGGATCGCCGCGCTCGCGCTCGCCGGCTGCGCGCAGCGGAGCGGGCTCGAATATGACGTTCCGGCCGGCACGAAGGCCGAGCATCGCGGCGAGATCATCACCCAGGGAGCGAGCGTCTTCGGCGGCGACAATGGGTTGTCGCTGTTCGGCGGCGACCAGAAGAAGGGCGGCGCGGGCGGCGCCGCGATCCCGGTCAACAGCTATTTGTGGCGCGCGACGCTCGACACCCTGTCGTTCATGCCGCTCGCCTCGGCCGATCCGTTCGGCGGGGTCATCATTACCGACTGGTATAGCCCGCCCGAGACCAAGAACGAGCGGTTCAAGCTGACCGTTTATATCCTGAGCCGCCAGCTTCGCGCCGACGGGATTCGCGTCGCCGTCTTCCGCCAGGTTCAGGACGACGGCGGAAACTGGGCCGACAGCAAGGTCAACAAGAACACCGCCGCCGATCTCGAAAACGCGATCCTGACGCGGGCGCGCGAGCTGCGTATTGCCAGCGCCGCCCAGTAGCCGTCGCTCCGGCGGTCGCGGCGTCCGATTTCCATGACCGCGCGCCGGCCGCCGGGGGGCGAAGATCCGCTCGCCCGGGTGTTCGCCGCCGCCGTCGAGAGCCATCGTCGCGGCCGTCTCGACGAGGCCGAGGCCGGCTATCGCCGGGTTCTCGCCGCGCGCGCCGAGCAGCCCGACGCCCTCAACATGCTGGGCGTCATCGCCGGTCAGCGCGGCCGAACGGCCGAGGCGCGCGACTGTTTCGCCCGCGCGGTCCGCGCCGACGGACGCAATCCCCTGTTTCACTACAACCGCGCCATGGCCGAACGGGCGGCGGGCGATGTCCGGGCGGCCGAGAATGGCTATCGCCGGGCGCTCGAGATCAAGCCCGACTATGTCGACGCGCTCGTCGGATTGGGCGGCATCCTGATCGAGACCGGGCGAATCGAGGAGGCCGAACGCTGTTGCCGCAAGGCGCTACGGCTGCAACCGGGCGCTCCCCGGCTGCTTTACAACCTGGGCGCCGTTCTGATCGCGCGCGGCGCGTTCGACGAGGCGATCGCGCGGACCCGCGAGGCCTTGGCGGCCGCCCCCGATTACGCCGAGGCCCACGCAAACCTCGGAACGGCCCTGCTGGGGATCGAGGATTTCGCCGCCGCCGCCGCCGCGCTCGGCGAGGCGATCCGCCTCAAGCCCGACTACGCCGATGCCCACCATAATCTCGGGCTCGTGCATCTCAGCGAGGGTCGAATCGAGGAGGCGATCGCCTGCTTCAAGAAGGCCATCGCGCTCCGCCCCGGCTATGTCGAGGCCCACGTCAGCCTAGCCAACACTTGGCGTCGCCTGGGCGACTGGGTCGAGGCCTGCGCCGCCTACGACGCCGCGCTCGCGATCCGGCCAGGCGACGCCTCGGCCCTGTTGGGGTCGGGTTTCACCCTGATCGACAAAGGCGACGCCGAAGGCGCGAAGGCCCGGTTCGACGCCATCCCCGACGCGCGGAACCAAGTGCCGGCGGCGGTCGCGGGCAAGGCTCGCGCCCTTGCGCTGCTGGGCGAGAACGAAGCCGCGCTCGCATTGGTTGCGCCCGAGGCCGGCGACGCGCCGATCTCGCCGGAAAGGGCCGCGGCCTTCGGTCGTCTCGCCGACAGGTTCGGCCGCGCCGACGAGGCCCGCGCGTTGATGGTCGAAGCGCTCGAGCGCCCGGGGTTGATGCGCGAGCAACGCCTTGAACTGCACTTCTCTCTTGGCGGGCTGCTCGACCGAACGGGCGATTATGATCCGGCCTTCGCCCATTTCGCCGCCGGAAACGATCTGGCGCCGACCCGATTCGACCCCGACCGTTTCGCCCGCTTCGCGGGCCGGCTGATCGAGGCCTACGCGCCGGAGCGTGTCGCGACGATGCCGCGCTCCGGAAACGACACCGACGTCCCGGTTTTCATCGTCGGCACGCCGCGCTCGGGTACCTCGCTGGTCGAGCAGATCCTGAGCCGCCACCCGGCGGTGGCCGCCGCGGGCGAGCGCAACGACATCGCCCGGGCGCTCGCCATGATCGGCGGCGGCCCACTCATGTACGAGCAACATGCCGAGATGCTCGCCGGGCTGGAGCGCTCCGAAATCGAGGCGATCGCCGCCCGCTATCTCGCCACCACGCCCGGACCGGCGCGGCCGCGCATCACCGACAAGATGCCCTACAACTTCATGCATCTCGGCTTCATCGCGCAGCTCTTCCCGGGCGCGCGGATCGTCCATTGCCGGCGCGAACCCATGGACAGTTGCCTTTCGTGCTATTTCCAGAACTTCAGCCACGGGAACTTCCAAACCTACCGGCTCGCGCATCTCGGCGCCTTCTACCACGTCTATGAAGCAATGATGGCGCACTGGCACGCGGTGCTCGACCTGCCGATCCTCGACCTTTCCTACGAGGCGTTGGTCGCCGATCTCGAAGGTGAAAGCCGCCGCCTGGTCGCGTTCCTCGGCCTCGATTGGGACCCACGCTGCCTGCGCTTCCACGAATCGAAACGCATCGTGAACACGGCGAGCTTCGATCAGGTGCGAAGGCCGCTTTATAGTGATTCGGTCGGCCGGTGGCGCCGCTACGCCGCGCATCTCGAGCCGCTCCGCGAGGCGCTCGGCCCCGAGTTCGCGCCTCGAGATTGAGCCCGGACTCTTACCGGGAACTCTCTCTCCCTTGTCGCCCTTGCCGCTTCCTGCGCGGCGGCTATCTCCCTTTGCGGGGGCCGTAAGCCATCCGATCGGAGAGCGACCATGATTTCGCCGCGCCACTTCCTCGCCGTCGCCGTCGCGGGGCTGCTTTCGGCCTGCTCGAGCACGGTCGCGGTCGTACAGGTCGAACACGACGTGGGCAATATGCCCGACCTGGTCCGTTACGCCGCGGGCGGCGGCGCGCTGCGCGTCGCGGTTCACGGCGACCCCACCGGGGACGCCGACGCCCCGGCGCTCGCCGCCACCGTGCGCGCCGCCATGCAGGGCCGCAACGGCGGGCCGGCGACGCGCTTCGTCGCCGCCGAAGACCCGGCCCCGGGGGTGCGCGAGGGCTGGCGCGTGGTCGTGACGTTCGACCGCGACCGGCCCGTGGCGCTACGCGCGCTCTGCCGGTCGCCGACGGGCGATGCCCGGCCCGGCGAGGCGGTCGCCCTGCGCGCCGCCTTCTGCTATCGCGAAACCGCGCTCGCCTGGGTCGAGGTCGCGGTCCCGCCGATCACGAGCCTCGACGACCCCCTGCTCGGCCGGGCGGTCGCCGCCGCCACCCGCCAGCTTTTCCCGCCCTACGACCCCGACCGCGCGACCAACGGCGGCGATATCTTCGATTAGCCGTTTCCCGAGTCCGTCGACGCCGGCCCGTTCCCCCGGCTGGAATCGCGACACATGCCATGCTAGGTTTCGCCGCGCCCGGCTCCCGGCGGGGCGACTTCGTTTCGATTGCTCCGGACCCGGCAGGCGCGATGCCCCGATACAACGCCAAGGAAGTCGAGCTCGCCTGGCAGGCGCGGTGGGAGGAACGCGAAACCTTCCGCGTCACCGAGGACGAGACTCGCCAGAAATACTACGTCCTCGAGATGTTCCCCTATCCCTCGGGGCGCATCCACATGGGACATGTGCGCAACTACACGCTTGGCGACGTGCTCGCCCGCTACAAGCGCGCGCGCGGGTTCAACGTGCTGCACCCCATGGGCTGGGACGCCTTCGGCATGCCGGCCGAGAACGCGGCGATCGAGCGCGGCATCCATCCCGCCCAGTGGACGCGCGAGAACATCGCCGCCATGCGCCGCGAGCTCAAGACCATGGGGTTGAGCTACGACTGGTCGCGCGAGTTCGCGACCTGCGAGCCCGACTATTACCGCCACGAGCAACGGATGTTCCTGGATTTCCTCGCCAAGGGTCTGGTCTACCGCAAGGAATCCTGGGTCAACTGGGACCCGGTCGATCGCACGGTGCTGGCCAACGAGCAGGTGATCGACGGCCGCGGCTGGCGCTCGGGCGCGGTGGTCGAGCGCCGCCTCCTGCCCCAGTGGATGCTGCGGATCACGGCCTATGCCGACGATCTCCTCGACTCGCTCGACCGTCTGGAGCGCTGGCCCGAGCGCGTGCGGCTGATGCAGGCCAACTGGATCGGCCGCTCGGAGGGGATGCGCATCTTCTTCGCGCTCGACGGCCGCGACGAGCGGCTCGAGGTCTTCACCACCCGGCCCGACACGATCTTCGGCATGAGCTTCTGCGCGCTCTCGCCCAACCATCCGCTCGCCCGGGCGCTCGCCGAGGACGACCCGGACCTCGCCGCCTTCATCGCCGAATGCAACGCGCTCGGCACCAGCGAGGAGGCGATCGAGCGCGCCGAGAAGAAGGGCTACCGCACCGCGCTCACGGTTCGCCATCCCTTCGTCAAGGACGCCCGCGTGCCGGTCTTCGTCGCCAATTTCGTGCTCATGGAGTACGGCACCGGGGCGATCTTCGGCTGCCCGGCGCATGACCAGCGCGACCTCGACTTCGCGCGCAAGTACGGCCTGCCCGTGGTGCCGGTGGTCGCGCCCGAGGGAACCGCCGCCGCCGACATGACGATCGAGGATACGGCCTATACCGGCGACGGCGTGGCGATCAACTCGGATTTCCTCGACGGCCTGGCGGTCGCCGAGGCCAAGGCGGCGATCGCCGCGCGCATGGAGGCCGAGGGCATCGGCAAGCGCACCATCACCTACCGCCTGCGCGACTGGGGCATCTCGCGCCAGCGCTACTGGGGCTGCCCGATCCCGGTGATCCATTGCGGGGACTGCGGCGCGGTGCCGGTGCCCGCGGACGCGCTGCCGGTGACGCTGCCCGAGGACGTCGATTTCTCGCAGCCGGGGAACCCGCTCGATCGGCATCCGAGCTGGAAGCACGTCGATTGCCCGAAATGCGGCCGGCCGGCGACCCGCGAGACCGATACCTTCGATACCTTTGTCGAATCGTCGTGGTATTTCGCCCGTTTCGCCTGCGCGACCGCCGAGGCGCCGCTCGACCGCCGGGCGGTCGATTACTGGCTGCCGGTCGATCAATACATCGGCGGGATCGAGCACGCGATCCTGCATCTCCTTTACTCGCGCTTCTTCACCCGGGCCTTGCGCGACTGCGGCTATCTCGACTTCGACGAGCCCTTCGCGGGGCTGCTCACCCAGGGCATGGTCTGCCATCAGACCTTTCGCGACGCGGACGGCAACTGGCTGTTCCCCGAGGAAGTGACGCGCGACGACGACGGCAATTACCGCCACGCCGAGACCGGCGCGCCGGTAAGCGTGGGGCGGTCGGAAAAGATGAGCAAGTCGCGCCGCAACGTGGTCGACCCCGAGGCGATCATCGACGCCTACGGCGCCGACACCGCGCGCCTGTTCATGCTCTCCGACAGCCCGCCCGAGCGCGACCTCGAATGGACCGACGCGGGCGTCGAGGGGGCGTGGCGCTATCTCAACCGGCTGTGGCGCATGGCGACCGAGCCCCCGGTCCCGCTTGGCGCGCCGGGCGAGGCGCCGCCGGCCGAGATGGATGCGCGGGCGCTCGCGGTCCGGCGCGCGACCCACAAGGCGATCGCGGCGGTGACCGGCGATCTCGAGCGCTTCCACTTGAACCGCGCGGTGGCGCGCATCCGCGAGCTCACCAACGCGCTCGCCGAGCTCGACCCGGCCACGCCCGGCGCCGGCTGGGTTCTGCGCGAGGGGCTCGAGGCGTTGGTCCGCCTGATCGGCCCCATGACCCCCCATATCGGCGAGGAGATCTGGCGCCGCCTGGGCCACGAGACGCTGCTCGCCGACACGCCCTGGCCCGAGGCCGATCCGGCGCTCGTCGCCGACGACACGGTGACCATCGCGGTCCAGGTCAACGGCAAGCTGCGCCACAAGCTGGAGCTTCCGCGCGACGCCGACAAGGAGACGGTCGAGCGCGCGGCGCTCGACTGCGACGCGGTCCGCCGGGCGATCGGCGAGAAGCCTCTGCGCCGGGTGATCGTCGTGCCCAATCGGATCGTCAATCTGGTGGTTTAGATGGGCTGGTGGTTTAGATGGGCCGAGTGATCCGGAGGGATTGGACGCGACGCGGGGCGCTCGGCGCCGTTCTCGGGGCTGCCGCGCTGGGACTCGGCGGTTGCGGTTTCGAACCCATGTACGGACGCCGGAATCGGCCCGTCATCGCGCGGCTCACGGCGATCAAGATCGACCGCATCCCCGATCGCGTCGGCCAAGTCCTGCGCAACGCGCTTTTGTCGCGCATGAGCCCGGCGGGCGAGCCGGCGCGACCGCTTTACCGACTTCAGGTCACGGTGAGCCAGTCGTCCTCGGCGCTCGCCATTCAGCCCGACGATTCGATCACCCGATTCAATTTGCGCCTGACCGCGCGCTTCAGGCTCTACGAGATCACCTCGGGGCGGCTTCTCTACAAGGATTCGACGACCGCCGTCGGCAGCTACAACGCCGTGCAGTCGGACTTCGCCAACCTCTCGGCCGAGCGCGACACCGCGACCCGCGCCGCCGAGGAGGCGAGCCAGGAGATCACGACGCTTCTCGCGCTCTATTTCTCGCGCCGCGAGGAAGCGGGCGGATAGTGCCTCCGGTCCCGTGAAAATCGCCCCGAGAGACGCGGATTCCTTCGCTAAATCGCCCCCCGCGAACTTGCGCGCGGTTCTCGTCTACGGCCCCGATACCGGTCTCGTGCGCGAGCGCGCCGATCGGATCGCCCGGAGCGTGGTCGAGGATCTCGACGACCCCTTCCGCCTGGTCGAGCTCGCGCCCGCCGCGCTCAAGGATGATCCGGCGCTACTCAACGACGAGGCGGCGGCGATCGCGCTGACCGGGGGGCGGCGGGTGATCCGCCTGCGCGAGGCGGGCGACGCGCTCGCCGAGCGGCTGGCGGCCTTTCTCGATACCGCCCCGGGCGATGCGCTGGTGGTGGTCGAGGCTGGCCCGTTGCCCGCGCGCTCGAAACTCCGCAAGCTGTTCGAGGGGGCGAAGCCGGCCGCGGCGCTGCCCTGCTACGCCGACGAGGGCGCGGCGCTCGAGCGGTTGATCGAGACGACGCTCGGCGAGCACGGGCTCGCGATCGACCGCGATGCCCGCTCGGCGCTCGCCGGGTTGGTCGGCGGCGACCGGTTGGCGACCCGCAGCGAGCTCGACAAGCTCGCGACCTATTGCGCCGACGCCGGGCGGGTGACGCTCGCCGACGTCGAGGCCTGCGTCGGGGACGGGGCGGCGCTCGGGCTCGATGCGCTCGCGGTCGCGGTCGCCGACGGCGACCTCGCGGCGCTCGACCGCGGGCTCGCGCGCGCTTGGCGCGAGGGGCTGTCGCCGGTCGCGGTGCTGCGCGCCGTCGCCCGCCATGTCGAGCGCCTCCATCGGGTCACGGCGCGCGTCCAGGCGGGCGATCCTCCCGAGGCCGCGATCCGCAAGGAACGCCCGCCGCCCCATTTCCGGATCGCCCAAGCGCTTTCCCGCCAGCGGCGCGCCTGGTCGCCGGCCCGCGCGGCGCGCGCGCTCGAGCGGCTGATGGAGGCGGAAATCGGCTGCAAGTCGACCGGGATGCCGGCGGAAACCCTTTGCGCCCAGGCGCTTATGGCAATTGCCTGGGGGACGCGCGGTCAGTCCTCGTCGCAGCCCAGCCGGCGCAGCAGGTCGTCGAGCTGATCCTGGCTGCGGTAGTCGATCTCGATTCGCCCGCCGGGTCCCTTGTGCCGCAGCCGGACCGCGAGCCCGAGCCGGTCGCCGATGCGCCGTTCGAGCGCCCGGAGATCGGCGTCGCCCGCGCGGTCCTCGGGCTTGGCGCGGGGACGCTTGGGCGCGGCCTTGGCGCGGACCAGGCGCTCGGTCTCGCGCACGTTGAGGCCCCGGCGCAGGACCTCGCGGGCGAGCGCCTCGGGCTCGGGGGCGCCGAGCAACGCGCGGGCGTGGCCGGCGCTCAGCTTGCCTTCGTCGAGTAGCGTCTTGAGCGCGTCGGGAAGCCCCAGCAGCCGCAGCATGTTGGCGACATGGCTGCGGCTCTTGCCGACCGCGCGGCCGAGCGCCTCCTGGCTGTGGCCGAATTCGTCGATCAGGCGCTGGAAGCCCTCGGCCTCCTCGAGCGGGGTCAGGTTCTCGCGCTGGATATTCTCGATCAGCGCGACCTCGAGAACCTCCTTGTCGTCGAGCTCGCGGACGACCACCGGGATCTCGTGTAGTTGCACGATCTGGGCCGCGCGCCAGCGCCGCTCGCCGCTGACGATCTCGTAGGACCCCGAGACCTCGGAATCGGAACGAACAACCAGGGGTTGTAGGACGCCATGGGTGCGGATCGATTCCGCGAGTGCCCTGATCTCGTCCTCGTCGAAGCGGCGGCGGGGTTGAAGTCGGCTCGGGCGCAGAAACTCGATCGGCACCGCCCGGGGGGTCGCCTCGCCGGGCTCGGAAAGCACCTCGCCGGCGGCGTCGCCGAGCAGCGCCGACAGCCCCTTGGCAAGACCGCGCCGGCGGGGACCGCCTTCGGTCTTGGTTTCGGCGCTCACGAGGCGAGCGCGAGCCGCTCGCGCCGCAGTACCTCGCCGGCGAGGCGGAGATAGGCGCGCGAGCCGGCGCAGTTGAGGTCGTAGAGCAGGACCGGCTTGCCGTGGGACGGCGCCTCGGTCACCCGGATATTGCGCGGAATCACGGTCTCGTAGACCTTTTCGCCCATGAAGGCGCGCACGTCGGCGGCGACCTGGTCGGAGAGGTTGTTGCGCCGGTCGTACATGGTGAGCACGACGCCAAGCATCTCGAGCGTCGGGTTGAGGTGGCGGCGCACGCGCTCGACCGTGCGCAGGAGCTGGCTGAGCCCTTCGAGCGCGAAGAACTCGCATTGCAGCGGAACCAGGATCGAATCGGCGGCCACCAGGGCGTTGACCGTCAGGAGGCCGAGCGCCGGCGGGCAGTCGATGAGCACGTAATCGAAGCTCCCGGCCTCGCCCGAAAGCGCGCCGCGCAGGCGGAACTCGCGCCGGGCCACGGTGGCGAGCTCGATCTCGGCGGCCGAAAGATCGACCTCGGACGGCAGGATATTAAGCCCGGGAACCGCGGTCTCGCGCACCGCGTCGGCCAACGGCGCCTCGCCCATCAGCACATCATACGAGCTCGGCGTGCGCTCGTCGCGGCCGAGGCCGAGGCCGGTGCTCGCGTTGCCCTGGGGGTCGAGATCGACCAGCAGCACCCGCTTGCGGACCGCCGCGAGCGCGGTGCCGAGATTGATCGCGGTGGTCGTCTTGCCGACGCCGCCCTTCTGGTTGGCGACGGCGATCACGCGCAGGGGCCGACGGTCGGCGCGGCTACGACCGCGGACGGCGCTGAGCATCGCGAGTTACCTCTTGTATATGCAAAATCGTGCCCGAGGGATCGGTCGAGCTGGGAATCCGAACGAGATCCATTGTCCATTCTTTGGCCGCCGCGGTCAATTCCTCATCGACCCGCGCGCCCTTGGGGAACAGGCACAGGGTGCCCGGGCCGATAAAGCGCTCGGCCAGGGTCAAGAGGCGCGGAAGCGGGGCAAGCGCGCGCGCCGTCACCACGTCGGCGGGGACGGGCGCGAGCGCTTCGACGCGCGCGTTATGGACCGCCGCCCCCGCTCCCGTCTCGCGGATAACCGCTTCCAGGAACGCGCATTTTCGCCCATCGCTCTCGACCAGCTCGACCCCCGGGGCGCCCATGATCGCGAGCACCAGGCCGGGGAATCCCGCGCCGCTGCCGAGATCGACCAAGCGGCGGGCCTTCTTCGGGATCAGCGGGAAAAGCTGCGCCGAATCGAGCATATGCCGCCGCCAGAGATCGGCGAAGCTCGGCCCCGATACCAGGTTGACCCGCGCCTGCCAGCGCCCGAGAAGCGCCGCGTAGGCCTCGAGGCGCGCCAGTGTTTCACGTGAAACACCCGTGGCTTGCGCGAATTCGGCGGGCGTCATGGGCAACCCGGGCGACGCGTTATGCCGAGCGCCGCGCGCGCCCGCGCCGAACATGCCGCAGCAGCGCCGTGAGCGCCGCCGGCGTCACCCCCGGGATGCGCGCCGCCGCGCCCAGGGTCGCGGGCCGCGCGGCGTCGAGCTTTTCGCGCATCTCGGCCGACAGGCCGCCGATCGCTCCGTAATCGAGGGTCTCGGGCAGCGCCAGCGCCTCGTCGCGGCGAAAGGCGAGGATATCCGCCTCCTGGCGGGCGAGATAGCCGGCGTAGCGCGCGTCGATCTCGATTTGCTCGGCGACGTCGGCGCGAAGATCGCCAAGCTCCGGCCAGATCGTCGCGAGCCGCGCGAGCGTGATCTCCGGATAAGCCAGCAAATCCGCGGCCGAGCGCGTCACCCCGTCGCGATTGACCGCGAGCCCGTGGCGGCGCGCCTCGGTGGGCGTCAGGCGCAGCGCGGCGACGCGCTCGCGCGCCTCGGCGAGCGCCCGGGCCTTGTCGGCGAACCGCCGCGCCCGCGCCGCGCCCACGCAGCCGATCTCGATCCCCCGGGGGGTCAGGCGCAAATCGGCGTTGTCGGCGCGCAGGCGCAGGCGAAACTCGGCGCGCGAGGTGAACATGCGGTAGGGCTCGTCGGCGCCGCGCGTCACCAGATCGTCGATCAGCACGCCGATATAGGCCTCGGCCCGGTCGAGAACCAGCGGCGCGGCGCCGCCCGCGGCCAGCGCCGCGTTGAGCCCCGCGACCAAGCCCTGGGCCGCGGCCTCTTCGTAGCCGGTCGAGCCGTTGATCTGGCCCGCGAGATAAAGCCCCGGGATTCTGCGGGTCTCGAGCGTCGGGCGCAGCTCGCGCGGGTCGACGAAGTCGTATTCGATGGCATAGCCCGGGCGCAGCATTTCCGCGCGCTCGAGCCCGGGAATGGTGGCGAGCAGCGCCGCCTGGACGTCGCGCGGTAGCGAGGTCGAGATCCCGTTGGGATAGACGACCGGGCAATCAAGCCCCTCGGGCTCAAGGAAGATCTGGTGGCCCGCGCGCTCGGGAAAGCGCACGACCTTGTCCTCGATCGACGGGCAATAGCGCGGCCCCCGCCCCCCGATCGCCCCCGAGTAAACCGGTGATTTTTCGATGTTTTCGCGCACGATCGCATGGGTCGCGGGGGTCGTCGCGGTGAGGTGGCAGGGAACCTGCGGCACGGTGATCCGCTCGGTCAGGGTCGAGAACGGCACCGGCGGATCGTCGCCCGGCTGGACCGCGAGGCCGGCGAAGTCGATGCTGTCGCGCGCAAGACGCGGCGGCGTGCCGGTCTTGAGGCGGCCGAGCGCGAAGCCCGCGCGCTCGAGCGTTTCGGCGAGTCCGATGGCGGGCGCGTCGCCCACCCGGCCGGCGGGGCGGCGCTCGTCGCCGATATGGATACAGCCGCGCAGAAAGGTGCCGGTGGTGAGCACCACGCGCGGCGCGGCGATGGCCTCGCCCGCCGCCGTGACCACGCCCGCGATCCGGCCCGCGCGGTCGCGCGCCAAGTCCTCGACCGCCGCCTCGCGGATCACGAGATTGGGCTGCTCGCGCAGCGCCGCCTGCATGGCGCGGGCGTAAAGCGCGCGATCGGCCTGGGCGCGCGGCCCCCAGACCGCCGGGCCCTTGGAGCGGTTGAGCATCCGGTACTGGATCCCGGCCCGGTCGATGACCCGGGCCATGAGCCCATCGAGCGCGTCGATCTCGCGCGCGAGCGTGCCCTTGGCGAGCCCGCCGATCGCCGGGTTGCACGACATCGCGCCGATGGTCTCGATCCGGTGGGTGAGCAGCAGGGTCCGGGCGCCGAGCCGCGCCGCGGCCGCCGCCGCCTCGCAGCCCGCGTGGCCGCCGCCGATCACGATGACATCGAACCCCGCCATGGCGCGCACTCTATGGACGCCGCCGGACGCTGTCAAAGCATGCGGCCGAGAACGCTCCATCCTCCTGAAGCGGCTGATGTTTCACGTGAAACATCACTTCCCGATGCAGAACTCGGCGAAGATCGCATCGAGCAGGTCCTCGACGTCGACGCGGCCCGTGAGCCGGCCGAGGGCGCGAACCGCCAGCCGTAGATCCTCGGCCGCGAGCTCGGCCGCCGCGCCGCCGCGCGCGCTCTGATCAAGCGCCCGGGCGAGGGCATCGCGGCAGTCGGCGAGCGCGCGGCGGTGGCGCTCGCGGGTCAGCGCAGGGGCGGCGGCCGTATCAAGCCGCTCGGCAAGCGCCCGGCCGAGCGCCGAAAGCAGCGCGCCCATCCCCGCGCCGCTCCGGCAGGAAATCCCGATCACCGGGCGGCCCGCGAGGCTTGCGCCGGGCGGCAGGGGCGCGAGATCGGTCTTGTTCACGGCCACCAGGGTCTCGGCGTCGACCAGCGCCCGGGTCTCGGCGTCCGTCTCGGGCCAGCGGGTCGCGTCGAACAGGGCGATCCGCAGGTCGGCGACGCGCGCATGGGCGCGGGCGCGGCGCACGCCCTCGACCTCGACCGCGTCCGCGGTCGCGCGCAGACCGGCGGTATCGGCAAGCGTGGCCGGAAAGCCGTCGATCTCCATCCGGACCTCGATCACGTCGCGGGTGGTGCCCGCGCGGGTCGAGACGATCGCCGCCTCGCGTCGCGCCAAGCGGTTGAGAAGACTGGATTTTCCAACGTTCGGCGCGCCCAGGATCACGACCAGCGCGCCGTCGCGCAGCCGCTCCCCCCGACCTTCGTCATCTAGATGTTGTGTAATCTCCCCGAGCAACCCCGAAATACCCGATCGAACCGCCGCATCCAGGGTCTCGGGCAAATCCTCGTCGGCGAAGTCGATCGCCGCCTCGGCGCGCGCCAGGGCCTCGACCAGGCCCGCGCGCCAGCGCTCGTAAAGCGCGGCGAGCGCGCCCCCCGCCTGGCGCAGGGCTTGGCGGCGCTGGGCCTGGGTCTCGGCGGCGACCAGATCGGCGAGCCCCTCGACCGCCGTGAGGTCGAGGCGGCCGTTGTCGAAGGCGCGGCGGGTGAACTCGCCGGGCTCGGCGGGGCGCAGGCCGGGGAGCGCGCCGAGCGCGGCGAGCACCGCCTCGACCACCGCGCGGCCGCCATGGACGTGGAATTCGGCCATGTCCTCGCCGGTGTAGCTCGCGGGCCCCGGCATCCAGAGCACGAGCCCGTCGTCGAGCGCCTCGCCGCCGGCCGCGCGCAGGACGCGACGGCTCGCGCGCCGGGGCGGCGGCAAGGGGCCGGCGAGCGCGGCAAGCGCGGCGCCCGCCTCCGGACCCGATACGCGGATCACCGCGATCGCCGCCCGCCCGGCGGCGGTGGCCGGGGCGAAAATGGTCATGCCGGCTCTCCGTTCAAGCGGTCTCGGCCCGCTCCCCGTCCCCGCGCGGCGGCGCGACGGTCTCGGGCGCGAGCATCAGGCGCTCGACCCGCTCGCCCGCGATCAGATGGCGTCGGAGGATCTCCTCGAGGTCCTCGACGGTCTCGTAGCCGTACCAGACCCCCTCCGGATAGACCACCAGGGTCGGGCCCAGCGCACAGCGGTCGAGACAGCCCGAGGCGTTGATCCGCACATCCTCGAGCCCCAGCTCCTTGGCCCGCGCCTTGAGATAATTGCGCAGCCGCACCGCGCCCTTGGCGGCGCAGCAGCCGCGCGGATGCCCGTCGGGCCGCCGGTTGACGCAGCAGAAGACGTGGAGCCGGTAATAGGGCGGCGGATCGCGGCGCGCGGTCGTCATTTGGGCTTCGATTTGGGTGTCGTCGCAGCCTGGGTCGCCGCGTCGCGCCAGATTTTCTGCCATTGTTCCCAGGCCGCGAGGCCCTGCGGCATCCAGGTCTTGAGCAGCGCCTCGCCATCCATGCCGGCGAGCGTCTCGTCCATGCGCTCGCGAATCGCGGCGACGAACGCCTCCTGAAGCGGCGCGACGTCGGGCAGGCCGAAAAAGCGCCGCGCCTCGTCGGGCGTGCAGTCGATATCGATGGTAATCTTCATCAGCTCGATCCTTTCCCGCCGAACGGCGGCGGAAATCCTCGCAAGGGCTTGCCCGAACGCCGGTTATGCCCCAGTTAAGGGCAAGTTAGGTCAAGCGTTGCCATCCGGCAACGTTCCCTCCGTCGTAATTTTCGCCGGGTGTCGCCGCGATGACCGTGAACCGCCTCGACGGCGAAACGAGTCCCTATCTCCGCCAGCACAAGGACAACCCGGTTCACTGGCAGCCCTGGGACGCCGAGGCGTTGGCGCTGGCGCGGCGCGAAAACAAGCCGATTCTGCTCTCGATCGGCTATTCGGCCTGTCACTGGTGCCATGTCATGGCCCATGAGAGCTTCGAGGACCCGGCGATCGCGGCGGTGATGAACGAATTGTTCGTCAACATCAAGGTCGACCGCGAGGAGCGCCCCGACCTCGACGCGATCTATCAGACGGCGCTTTCGCTTCTCGGCCAGCCGGGGGGCTGGCCGCTGACCATGTTCCTCACGCCCGCGGCCGAACCGTTCTGGGGCGGAACCTATTTTCCGCCCAAGGGGCGCTATGGGCGACCCGGTTTTCCCGAGGTGCTGCGCGCGGTGCACGACGCCTTCCGCTCGGCGCCCGAGAGGGTCGAGACCAACCGCGCGGCGATCCTCGGCGCGCTCGACGAGATGGCGCGACGGCCGGGCGGCGAGCCAATCCCGCTGTCGGCGCTCGATTCGGTCGCCCGCGCGCTGCTCGCCGAAGTCGATCCGATCCAGGGCGGCATCGGCGCGGCGCCCAAGTTTCCCCAACCCCTGGCGCTCGAGCTTCTGTGGCGAGCGTACCACCGGACCGGCGAGGCGGCCTATCGCGACGCCGTGGTTTCGACGCTGCGCCATATCTGCAACGGCGGCATCTACGACCATCTCGGCGGCGGGTTCGCCCGCTATGCGACCGACGCGCGCTGGCTGGTGCCGCATTTCGAGAAGATGCTCTACGACAACGCCCTTCTGGTTTCGCTCCTGACCCGACTGTGGCTCGACACCGGCGAGCAACTGTTCAAAATCCGAACGGAAGAGACGCTTGCCTGGTGCCTGCGCGAGATGGCCGCCGCCGACGGCGGCTTCGCGAGCGCCTTCGACGCCGACAGCGAGGGCGAAGAAGGCCGCTTCTATACCTGGGACGCGGCCGAAATCGACCGAATCCTGGGCCCCGACGCCCCCGCCTTCCGCGCCGCCTACGACGTGCGCGACGGCGGCAACTGGGAAGGCCGCACGATCCTGCACCGCAACCATCCGGGCGCGGCGGCGGCCGACGAGGCGGCGTTCGCCTCACACCGCGCGAAGCTGTTCGAGGTCCGCGCCAGGCGCGTTCCGCCGGCACGCGATGACAAGGTGCTCGCCGACTGGAACGGGCTGATGATCGCGGCGCTCGCCGAGGCCGGCGCCGTCTTCGACCGCGCGGACTGGATCGACGCCGCGCGGCGGGCCTTCGACTTCATCCGCGAGCGCCTCGGCGACGGCGCGCGGCTGCGTCACAGTTATTGCGCCGGCGCGGTGCGCGGCCAGGGGCTTCTCGACGACTACGCCAATATGGCGCGCGCGGCGCTCGCGCTTTACGAGGCGCGCGGCGACGACGCCTATCTCGTCCAGGCGCGCGCATGGGTGGACAGCGTCGACGCCTTCTTCCGGGACGCCGATTCGGGCGGCTACTTCATGACCCCGAGCGACGGCGAGACCCTGATCGTGCGCTCGAAATCCACCGCCGATACCGCCGCCCCCGCCGGCAACGCAACCTTGTTGGCGGTTCTCGTTCGCCTGCACGCGCTCACCGCCGAGCCTCTCTACCGCGACCGGGCCGACGCGCTGATGGCCGCCTTCGGCGTCGAGGCCCTGCGCGCGCCGCTGGCCCATTGCGCCCTTTTCAACGCCGCCGAGGGCTGGCACGCCACGACCCAGGTCGTAATCGTCGGCGCGCCCGACGATGTCGCGACCCGGGCGTTGACCCGCGCCGCGCTACACGCTCCGGCGCTCGACCGGGTGATCGCCCGTATCGCGCCGGGCGCGGCGCTTCCCCCCGGTCATCCGGCGCGCAACCGCCCGGCGATCGACGGCCGCGCAACCGCCTATGTCTGCGCCGGCCAGACCTGCTCGCTGCCGATCACCGAGCCCGACGCGCTCGCCGACGCGCTCGCCCCGCGCGGCCGTGACACGTCCCCGCGCCCAAGATAGATTAACCGTTCCAGGCCAAACCGAGCGCCGATCGGCCGGCCCCGCGCGGGCGCGGCGCGTCAACGGCGCCAAAAATCGAGCGAGGACACCGATGAGCGGAACCGATATCACCCTCACCGCCGCCGACGGCGGCCAGTTCAGCGCCTATCTCGCCGCGCCCGCGAGCGCCGTCGGTCCCGGGATCGTCGTGCTACAGGAGATCTTCGGCGTCAACCACGTCATGCGCGACCTCGCCGACGGGCTCGCGGCGCAAGGCTACTTCGCGATCGTTCCCGACCTTTTCTGGCGTCAGGAGCCGGGGATTCAGATCACCGACAAGACCGAGGCCGAATGGGCGCGCGCGTTCGAGCTCTACCGGGGCTTCGACGAGGCGCTCGGGGTCGAGGACGCCAAGACCGCGCTCGCCCATCTTCGCGCCCATCCCGGCTGCTCGGGCAAGGTCGGGGCCATCGGCTACTGCCTCGGCGGCAAGCTCGCCTATCTGATGGCGACCCGGTCGGACGCCGACTGCTCGGTCGGCTATTACGGCGTCGGGATCGAGAACGCGCTCGACGAGGCGGACGCCATCGCCCGGCCGCTGATGCTCCATATCGCCGAGAACGACCAGTTCGTGCCGCCCGAGGCCCAGGCGGCGATCAAGGCGCGGCTGACTGATAACCCGAAGGTTGTGATCCACAGCTATCCGGGGGTCGATCACGCCTTCGCCCGGGTCGGCGGCGCCCATTACGACGCCGAGGCCGCGACCCTCGCCAACGAGCGCTCGCGCGCCTTTCTCGCCGAACATCTTGTTGAGGATTGAGGACAGCATCATGACCCACGCGATCCGCATTCACGCGCCCGGCGGCCCCGAGGCCATGGTTTGGGAGGAAATCGCCGTCGGCGATCCCGGCCCGGGCGAGATTCGCATCCGCCACACGGCCGTCGGTCTCAACTTCATCGACGTCTACCAGCGCAGCGGGCTCTATCCCCTCTCCGCGTATCCCGCCGTTCTCGGCATGGAGGCCGCGGGCGTGGTCGAGGCCGTCGGCCCCGGCGTCGAAAGCCCGGCGGTGGGCGAACGCGTCGCCTACGCCGCCACCCCGCCCGGCGCCTATGCCGAGGCGCGGATCATGCCCGCCGACCGGGTCGTGCCCCTGCCCGACGAGATCGACGACCGGACCGCGGCCGCGATGATGCTCAAGGGCATGACCGCCGAATACCTGCTGCGCCGCACCTACCGGGTCGAGAAGGGCGACACCGTCCTGTTTCACGCCGCCGCCGGCGGCGTCGGGCTGATCGCCTGCCAATGGGCCAAGACGCTCGGCGCGACCGTGATCGGCACGGTCGGCACGCCCGAGAAGGCGGCGCGCGCCCGCGCCCATGGCTGCGATCACCCGATCGTCACCGCCGAAGAGGATTTCGTCGCCCGAGTCGCCGAGATCACCGATGGAAAGGGCTGCGCGGTCGTCTACGATTCGATCGGCAAGGACAGCTTCGCCCGTTCGCTCGATTGCCTCGCCATGCGCGGCATGCTGGTCTCGTTCGGCCAGTCCTCGGGCCCCGTGCCGCCGTTCGACCCGGGGCTGCTCGCGGCCAAGGGCTCGCTTTATCTCACCCGGCCGACGCTGTTCCACTACACCGCGACCCGCGAGGATCTTCTGACCAGCGCCGGGGCCCTGTTCGCGATGGTCACCGCCGGCGACGTGAAGATCGAGATCGACCAGATCTATCCGCTCGCCGAGGCCGCCCAGGCCCATCGCGACCTGGAAGCGCGCCGGACCACGGGATCGACCGTCCTGCTGCCCTGACGTCGAAGGAAAGATAAGCCGCCGCGCCGCGCGGTTGCACTTGCACGAAGCGGGCGAAAGTTGCATATACGCTTTCGATGGTCGAACAGCTTCTCGGCTCGGCGCTTGCCGAGCGTCCGGGCGATGTTCTCGCCGCTTGCCTGTGCACCAACCTGCGCAAGGCATCGCGCGTCGCGACCCAGCGTTTCGACGCGGCGCTCAAGGACTGCGGCATCACCGCCAACCAGCTCGCGCTTCTGCTCGCCTGCGCCGACCCCGCCGGCACCACGACCGGCGCGGTTTCGGCGGCCCTCGCGGTCGATCGCTCGACCCTCACCCGCACGCTCCGCCCGCTAATCGAGCGCGGATTGATCGACCGGCAACCCGGGGGTCGATCGCGGCGCCTGTCCCTGACCGAGGCCGGCCGCCGGCGGGTCGCCGACGCGTTGCCGCGCTGGGCCGAAGCCGAACGCGCGCTTGCCGAGGCGATCGGCTGGCCCACCACGGCGCGACTTCTCGCCGATCTCGGTCAAATCGCCGGAAGCGAGAGCAACGGCTGACGGTATACCGACGAGCCAATAAATCGGCCCGCCGGGCGTTCAGGCGCCACGCAGGCTTGCCTCGCATAAGCTCGGACGCGCGGTCGCGCTTGCCAACAAGCCCATGACTGGGCTTGTCGGTCTATCCTGCATATACAAAAACGGCCCGGCGAGCAGGCCGGGCCGTGCGGGTTCGGATCGAGGCCGTATCAGGCGTTCATCGAATCGAAGAACTCCGCGTTGCTCTTGGTGCCCTTGAGCTTGTCGAGCAGGAACTCCATCGCGTCGATCGAGCCCATGGGCATCAGGATGCGACGCAGCACCCACATCTTGGAAAGCGCCGCCTTTTCGACCAGCAGCTCCTCCTTGCGGGTGCCCGACTTGCCGATATCGATGGCCGGGAAGGTCCGCTTGTCGGCGAGCTTGCGGTCCATGACAATCTCGGAGTTGCCGGTGCCCTTGAACTCCTCGAAGATGACCTCGTCCATGCGCGAACCGGTGTCGACCAGCGCGGTCGCGACGATGGTCAGCGAGCCGCCGCCCTCGATATTGCGCGCCGCGCCGAAGAAGCGCTTGGGCCGTTGTAGCGCATTGGCGTCGACGCCGCCGGTCAGCACCTTGCCCGACGACGGCACCACGGTGTTGTAGGCGCGCGCGAGCCGGGTGATCGAATCGAGCAGGATCAGCACGTCGCGCTTGTGCTCGACCAGGCGCTTGGCTTTCTCGATCACCATTTCGGCGACTTGGACATGACGCGTGGCGGGCTCGTCGAAGGTCGAGCTCACGACCTCGCCCTTGACCGAGCGCTGCATGTCGGTGACTTCCTCGGGCCGCTCGTCGATCAGGAGAACGATGAGATAGACCTCGGGGTGATTGATCGCCACCGCATGCGCGATGTTCTGCATAAGCACGGTCTTGCCGGCGCGCGGCGGCGAGACCAGAAGCGCTCGCTGGCCCTTGCCGAGCGGCGCGACGAGCTCGATCACCCGGGTCGAAAGATCCTTGGTCGATCCGTCCGCGACCTCGAGATTCAGGCGCTCTTCCGGGTAGAGCGGCGTGAGGTTGTCGAAGTTGACCCGGTGGCGCGCCGCCTCGGGCGGGTCGAAGTTGATGGTGTTGACCTTGAGCAGCGCGAAATACCGCTCGCCGTTCTTGGGCGCGCGGATCTGGCCTTCGACCGTGTCGCCGGTGCGCAGCGAAAAACGCCGAATCTGGCTCGGCGAGACATAAATGTCGTCGGGGCCGGGCAAATAATTGGCCTCGGGCGCGCGCAGGAAGCCGAACCCGTCCTGAAGGATTTCGAGAACCCCCTCCCCGTGGATGGCCGTGTTGTTCTCGGCCAACTGCTTGAGGATCGCGAACAACAGGTCCTGCTTGCGCAGCATGCTCGCGTTGTCGACGCCGAGTTCCTCGGCGTAGACGAGAAGGTCTTCGGGTGATCTGAGCTTGAGCTCTTTGAGATGCATGGCTGGATTATCGATGGATGGGGGCGGGGTCGCGGCACGACAGGCTGTCGGTCCGGCGCGGGAATCTGCGGTTTACACCACTTCCGTTAACGGCGCGTTAAGGCTATCTGGTGAGACGGTCCGGCGCGACGATGCGCGCCCCCTCGTCCGAGGAAAGAGTGACGACACTAACTGTCTTGGCGTCTCCGAGTCAAATGGCGTCTTGATTCGCGAATGTAAAGACCGCGATGGGGATGGGCGGGGATCAGAAGGGCCGCACGATCACCAGAATCACGATGCCGATCATCAGGACCGTCGGCACCTCGTTGGCGACCCGGTAGAACACGTCGCCGCGCCGGTTCCGCCCGGCGGCGAAGTCGGTCCGCCAGCGCGCCATCAGGAAATGCGCCACCAGCAACAAGACCACCAGCAGGATCTTGGCATGGACCCAGCCTTCCGAAAAGTCGATTACCTCGGGCCCGAACAGAAGCCACAGCCCGGTCGCGACCGTCAGAAGCATCGCCGGCATCATGATCGCGCGGTAGAGCCGGCGCTCCATCACGATCAGCATCTCGGACGCGGGCGAGCTCGTCTCGACCCCGCAGTGGTAGACGAACAGGCGCGGCAGATACAGCAATCCCGCCATCCAGGAGATCACCGCGATGACATGCACCGCCTTGATCCAGAGATAGGCGTCCTCGGCCATGGTTCAGACTCCTTCTCGCGCGCGGGGACACAGCCGGTACTCGCCGGGGCAGGGACCGGCCGCGCCGCAGGGGGCGAGGCCCGGGCCGGCCGCGATCGCGCGGCGGACCAGGTCCGCCAACGCCCCGATGAACATGGGTTCGGTGCCGAGCGCGGGCACCCGGTGATAAGCGATCACGCCCGCCGCCTCGGCGAGCTTGCGGTATTCGATATCGAGCTCGACCAGGGTTTCGGAATGCTCGGAAACAAAGGCGATCGGCGCGAGGACGACGGCGACGCGATCGCGCCCGGCGCGGGCGATCTCCTCCTCGGTCGAGGGACCGACCCATTCGAGCGGTCCGACCCGGCTTTGATAGCAGACCGTCCAGTCGAGATCGGGATGATCCGGCGCGAGCGCGTCGGCGATCGCGCGCGCGCCTTGTTCGACCTGCCAGACGTAAGGATCGCCGCGCGCGACGATCTTTTTCGGCAAGCCATGGGCCGAGAACAGGAGCCGCGCGCGACCGCTTCCCCCGGCCTCGTCGAGGGCCTGCGCGATCAAGGCCCGATGGGCGGCGACAAACCCCGGCTCGGCGGGATAGCAGCAGACCCTATGGGTCGGCGCGTCGATTCCCTCGCGCCGCGCCGCGCGGTCCCAGGCCGCTTGCGACGAGGCCGTGGTGGTCGACGAGAATTGCGGATACAGCGGCAGCAGGACGATGCGGTCGGGCGCGAAAGCCTTGACCTCGGCCGCCGCCGCGTCGCTCATGGGGTGCCAGTAGCGCATCGCGGACACGACCTTGACCGCCCCGAGATCAATGAGCGCCGCGTCCAGCGCCTCGATCTGACGCGCGGTCTCGTCGTTCAACGGCGACGCGCCGCCGATCTCGGCATAGATCTTGCGCGCGGTCGGCGCGCGCCGGTGCGAGACCATGGTCGCGAGGCACCAGCGCAGCGGCTGGGGCGCGGCGATGATCGCCGGATCGTTGAACAGGTTGAACAGAAAGGGTTGAACCGCCTCGGGCGAATCGGGACCGCCCAGGTTGAACAGAACGACCGCGATTCGCTTGGTGCTCATGTGTTTTCAGCGTTCAGCCCGCCCGGGCGCGCACCCGCTCGACCAGACGCGCGACATGCTCGACCGGCGTCGGCGGCAGCACCCCGTGGCCAAGGTTGAACACGAAGGGACCGTCGCCGAAGCCGTCGAGGATCCGGTCGATCGCCGCATCCATCGATGGCCCCCCGACCAGAAGATGGACCGGATCGAGATTTCCCTGGACCGTGCATCTTCCCTGAAGCGCGCCCGCGGCCCATGCGGGCGGCACGGTGGTATCCAGGCTCACCGCGTCGACCCCCGTCTCGACGACGTAGGCTTCGGCCATCAGGCCCGCGCCCCGGGGAAAGCCGATGATCGGCACGTCGCCACAAGCCGCGCGAAGCCGGTCGACCAGCGCCCGGGTCGGCGCGATCACCCAGCGGTGGAACGCGGGTTCGGGCAGGGTTCCGGCCCAGCTATCGAAGATCTGGACCGCCTCGGCCCCTTGGCGGACCTGGGCGATCAGATGATCGGCGCTCGCGCGGACGACGATATCGATGAGCCGCGCGAACCCGTCCGCGTCGCCGTAGGCCCACCGCTTTGTGGCGGCGAAATCGCGACTCCCGCGTCCCTCGACCATATAGGTCGCGACCGTCCAGGGCGCGCCCGCGAAGCCGATCAGCGCGACCGTCTCGGGGAGGCTGGCGGCAACCCGCCCAACCGTCTCGTAGACCGGCGCCAGCCGCTCGACGACGCCCTCGACCGCGAGACGATCGAGATCCGCCGCCGCGCGCACCGGGCTCAAACGCGGTCCCTCGCCCTCGACGAAGGAGAGATCGAGCCCCAGCGCCTGGGGCACCACGAGGATATCGGAGAACAGAATCGCCGCGTCGAAGCCATAGCGCCGGATCGGCTGCAACGTCACCTCGGTCGCGAGCTCGGGCGTATAGCAAAGATCGAGAAAACTCCCCGCCCGCTCGCGCAGCTTTCGGTACTCGGGCAGATAGCGCCCCGCCTGACGCATCAGCCAAATCGGCGGCGGCTGTCGGGTCTCGCCGCGAAGAGCGCGAAGAAAGGGCTTTGGGGAGGGCATCAATGAAAATCTTGGGCGAAATCGCGGATAAGGTGACCGGTTCCGGGCGGCCCCTCTTACTACCTTTCTATAGGAAATGAAAGGTTGCTAGATGTAGTGGTTGCCTGTGGAAACGGGGGATTGTCACTTGTCCCGAGATTATCCGGAAGACGCCGCCGGCGGTCCGGACAATGGGAGCCGGCCGTGCATAACATCGGTTCGGCGGCGGTGGAACGGAGGAGGAATCCGGGTTTTTCCGGTGCACATCGATCCCGTGAATAACGGGAGTTCCGGGGAGAGTGAATCGTGTTCTCCGGTCCGTTCCCGGGTTTGTCGTCGCGCCGCAATCATTGTCCCCAGGCAACAAGCCATGGTATGGCGGGGGCGCGAACGGGGGTCGAAATCGGAGGTCTTGTATAAGTCCTCGCTTATCCCCGTCATTCGCATTCCATCAACCGCCCTTGAGCGGGAGCGATGCGCGACATGAAGCGGTTTCACCTCCATCTCGTCTCGGATGCGACCGGCGAGACGATCAACAGCGTCGCCCGCGCGGTGATCGCCCAGTTCGAAGACGTCGAGGCGGTCGAGCATTTCTGGTCGCTCGTGCGCAGCAAGCGCCAGATCGACAACGTGCTCGCCGCGATCGAGGCGACCCCCGGGGTAGTTCTGTTCACGCTCGTCGACAAGGATTTGCGCGACCGGCTGGAGCGCGGTTGCCGGCGGCTCGGGATTCCCTCGGTGCCGGTGCTCGAGCCGGTGATCGAGGTTCTGAGCGCGCATCTTGGCAGCGAGGTTCGTGGTCAGCCCGGGCGACAGCATTTGCTGGATGCCGAGTATTTCACCCGCATCGACGCCATGCATTTCGTGCTCGCCCACGACGATGGCCAATCGGCCCATGATCTCGAGGACGCCGACGTGGTGCTTGTCGGGGTTTCGCGCACGTCCAAGACGCCGACCTGCTTCTATCTCGCCAACCGCGGGATCAAGGCGGCCAACGTGCCGGTGGTCCCCGGCGCGCCTCTTCCGCCCGAGGTCGCGACGCTCTCGCGTCCCCTGGTGCTCGGCCTCACGATCACGCCCGAGCGGCTGGTCGAGATTCGGCGCAACCGCTTGCGCATTCTTCACCAGGACGCCGAAACCGATTACGTCGATCTCGAACACGTCACCGAGGAAGTGCTGGCCGCTCGGCGTCTTTATGCCCGGCGGAAATGGCCGGTCATCGACGTCACGCGGCGTTCGATCGAAGAGGTCGCGGCGGCGATTCTCCAGCATATGGCGCGCCATACGGGGGCCGAAACCGTTTATTCGACCCATATCGACGCCGAGGCGACGGTCGACTGAACCGCCCTGCCCGATGAACCATGATGACGGATGATCCGAAAACCAAAACCGCGCCCCCGCTGATCCTCGCCTCGAAATCGACGGCGCGGGCGGCGCTTTTGCGCAACGCGGGCGTCGATTTCGTCGTCGATGCCGCGGCGATCGACGAGGACGCGGTCAAGGCGTCGCTTCGCGCCGACGGGCGCTCGGCCGAAGAGGTCGCGCTCGCGCTCGCCGAGATGAAGGCCGCGCGGGTCTCGCGCGCCCATCCCGGCGCGCTCGTCGTTGGCGCCGATCAGCTTCTCGATTGCGAGGGCGCCTGGTTCGACAAGCCCGCCGACAGGGACGGGGCGCGGCGCGATCTTCTAGCGCTTCGCGGCCGGACCCACCGCCAGATCAGCGCCGTTTGCGTGGTCGTCGAGGGGGCGACGCTCTGGCGACACGCCGAGGCCGCGCGGCTCGCCATGCGGCCGTTCAGCGACGCCTTTCTCGACGACTATCTCGCCCGCGCCGGCGAGGAGATTTGCGCCTGTGTCGGCGCCTATCGCCTCGAGGATCTGGGCGCGCAGCTCTTCTCGCGCGTCGAGGGCGACTATTTCACGATTCTCGGCCTGCCGCTGTTGCCGTTGCTCGAGTTTCTGCGCGATCACGGGGT
Organism: uncultured Alphaproteobacteria bacterium; assembly: GCA_964531525.1. Lineage (GTDB taxonomy): Bacteria > Pseudomonadota > Alphaproteobacteria > JAAXGF01 > JAAXGF01 > CAYYWV01. The sequence goes on from CAZHDF010000014.1 coordinate 28,012, forward strand.
GGTCGGGCGATGACGCTAACGGGCGCGGCCCGCGTCGCGGGCGTCATGGGCTGGCCGATCGCGCATTCGCGCTCGCCCCGGCTGCACGGCTACTGGCTCGACCGTTACGGCATCGACGGGGCCTATGTGCCGTTCGCCGTCGCGCCCGACGATCTCGCCCGGGCGCTCGACGCCCTGCCGGCGCTCGGCCTCGCGGGCGTCAATCTCACCGTCCCCCACAAGGAGGCGGCGCTTGGCCGCATGACAAGGCTGAGCGAGACCGCGCGGCGGATCGGCGCGGTCAATACCGTGATCGTCGCCGAGGATGGGAGCCTCGTCGGCGACAACACCGACGCCTTCGGCTTCATCGAGAACCTGCGCGCGGGCGCGCCCGGCTGGCGGGCCGAGGCGGGGCCCGCGGTCGTGCTGGGCGCGGGCGGCGCGGCGCGCGCGGTCGCGGTCGCCCTTCAGGACGCGGGCGCTCCCGAAATCCGGATTGTCAACCGGACGCGGACGCGCGCCGAGAAGCTTGCGAGCGATCTCGGCGCGCCACTCGCGGCGCGGCCCTGGGACGACCTTGTCCGGGCCCTAGGAAACGCGCGCCTGCTGGTTAACGCGACCACGCTCGGCATGACGGGCGGCCCGGCGTTGGCGGTCGATCTCGCGCCGCTGCCGGCCGAGGCGGTGGTCAACGACATCGTTTACGTCCCGCGCGTTACGCCGCTGCTCGCGGCGGCGGCGGCGCGCGGGCTCGCGACGGTCGACGGGCTCGGCATGCTGCTCCATCAGGCGCGGCCCGGCTTTCGCGCCTGGTTCGGCGTCGATCCCGAGGTCACGCTCGCGCTTCGCGCCTTCGTCGAGCGCGACCTCGATACGTGACGGCGGGCGTGGTGGCCGCGATGACGGTTTCCGGGCGATGATCGTCCTCGGCCTCACCGGCTCGATCGGCATGGGCAAGACGGTCGCCGCCGCGATGTTCGCGCGCGAGGGCGCGGCGGTGTTCGACGCCGATGCCGCGGTCCATGCGCTGCTCGCGCCCGGCGGCGCGGCGGTCGCGGCTGTCGCCGAGGCCTTCCCCGACTGCGTCAATGAGGACGCGGGCACACCGGCGGTCGACCGCGCGGCTCTCGGGCGGCGGGTGTTCGACGACCGCGCCGCCATGGCCCGGCTCGAGGCGATCCTGCATCCGCGCGTGCGCGCCGCCGAGCTCGCCTTCATCAAGCGCGCCCGCGCCCACCGTCGGCCGTTGGTGGTGCTCGACATCCCGCTTTTGCTGGAAACCGGCGGCGAGCGGATTTGCGACGCGGTCGCGGTCGTGATCGCGCCGCCCTTCGTTCAGGCCCGCCGCGTGCTCGCGCGCCCCGGCATGACGCCCGAGAGGCTTGCGGCCATTCGCGCCCGCCAGATGCCCGATCGCGAGAAGATCCGGCGCGCCGATTTCGTGATCCCGACCGGCCTCGGTCGCGCGGTGACCTTGCGGCATGTCCGCGCGATCGTCAAAATGCTCACCGAACGCGGCGAGACCCGGGCGCGCCGCCGCTAGAACTAGAACGAGGAGTCCGCGCCCATGATCGAATGCGTTCTCGATACCGAAACCACCGGCCTCGACCCGGCCTCGGGCGACCGGGTGGTCGAAATCGGTTGCGTCGAGCTCGACAACCTGGTGCCGACCGGACGGGTCTTTCAGGCCTATATCAATCCCGAGCGCGAGGTGCCCGCGGGCGCCTTCGCGGTCCATGGGCTATCGACCGAGTTTCTGAAATCGAAACCCGTGTTCGCCGAGGTGGTCGAGGCGTTTCTCGCCTTCATCGGCGAGGCGGCGTTGGTGATGCACAACGCCGAGTTCGACCGGGGCTTTCTCAATGCCGAGCTGGCGCGCATCGACCGACCGCCGCTTCCCATCGATCGCGTGGTCGACACCCTGCGCATCGCGCGAACCCGCTATCCGGGCGCGCCCGCGAGCCTGGACGCGCTTTGCCGGCGGTTCGGGATCGATACCGCCGAGCGCAGCCTTCACGGCGCGCTACTCGACGCCCAGCTTCTGGCCGAGGTCTATCTTCAGCTTCGCGGGGGGCGCCAGCCGGGACTGGCGCTCGGCGCCTCGAGGCGCGCCGACGCGCCCGAAGCGGCCATCGCGCCCGCCGAAACCCGCCCGCCACGCGCGCCGCGCCCCCACGCCCCGAGCGAGAAGGAGGCCGCCGCCCACGCGGCCTTCCTCGAAAGCCTCAAGAACCCCCTGTGGCGCGCCTGAGGAAATCTGCGGGAATAAGCCGGCCGAACGAACGCCGTCCCTTCCGGCCATTGCCGGCCCGTCAATCGTCGTCGCGAGAGTCCCCGGTCCCGTCGGGGGTCGCGCCGCCGCCGAACGTCGCCTCGGCGTCTTCCTCGGGCAGGCCGCCGTTGCCGCCCGCCGCCGCATGGTGCTGCTGGTAGAGCGCGAGGAAGTCGATCGGCTGGAGCATCAGTGGCGCGAAGCCCCCGTCGCGGACCGAATCGGCGATAATCCGCCGGGCGAAGGGGAACAAAATGCGCGGGCACTCGACCATGGTGACGAGGCTGAGCGTCGGCTCCTCGAACCCGGCGATGCGGAACACCCCGCCGTAGGCGAGCTCGACGATGAAGGCGACCGCCTCGCCCTGGGTCGCCTTGACCTCGAATTCGAGCACCACCTCATAGGTCTTGTCGGCGATCTGGCGCGACTTGACCTTGACGCTCACGTCGCCGTGGGGCTGGCCTTCTTCGCCCGCGAGACTCGTCGGCGCGAGCGGGTTCTCGAAAGAGAGGTCCTTGGTGTATTGGGTGATGATCGAAAGAGACGGCCCCTCGTCGGCCGCGTCTTTGGTCTCGGTGGCGCCGTCCTGCGCCGACTGGTCCGGGTTCGGGGTGTCGCTGGCCATGGTCGAGGCTCCGTCGTTGATTGGTGGCAGTGGCTACCATGGCGCCGCGCCGGGCACAAGTCCGGGCGCGGCGCGGTCAGGGGCCGAACTCGTCGTCGGGATCGCGTCCGGGGATGCGCCCGGGGGTGCGTGCTTGCGGCCCGGGTGGCGACGGCTCGTCGTCGACCACCGTGAACTCGCCGTCGATCACGTCGTCGCGCGTCGTCCGAAAACCGTAAGTCCGGACCTCGGCGCGCCCGGCGAGCCGCCCGGCGATCCAAAGCGCGAGCGCCCGGCGCAGCGGCGGGACGAGCAGAATCGCACCCGCGATATCGGTCACGAACCCGGGCGTCAGCAAAAGCGCGCCCGCGAGCAGGAGCCCGACGCCGTCGACGATCTCGCGCAACGGCACTTCGCCGCGCTCCACGGTCCGGCGCGCGCTTTCCAGCGTCGACAACCCCTGGTGATGCAGCACCGCGCCGCCGGCGATCGCGGTTCCGATCACCAGCGCGAGCGTCGGCCAAAGCCCGAGCCAGCCGCCGACCTTCACGAAGACCGCGATCTCGACCATCGGCGTGGCGACGAGGGCGAGAAAAATGGCAAGACCCATGCTTGCGTCGTCCTTTCGGCGGGCTTATCTAATGATTCACGTATATCGGGTTCGCGGGTACTGGATTCACGGTTTTTGAGTCGCGGGCCTGCGATTTATGGTTCTCGATCCGCGGGCCGGCTTCTGCATACGACGGTTTTTCCCCGATTGGCGCCCCGATTGGCGGTTGGGGACTCGACCCGGGGTCGCGCGGCCTCTAACCTATAGCCCGAGCACCGACGGCTGATCGGCGGTCGAGCGGTTGCGTGCCGCTGCTTTGGTTTCGCGCCGCCGCAAGCGGGGCCGCATGGTTCTCGCGGGACGGAGACGATGAACGAAGGTTTTCAGTTTCTCGATATCATATTTTTCGCCATGGTCGCAGCGTTCATTCTGCTGCGCCTGCGGAGCGTTCTCGGCCGTCGCACGGGGCACGAGCGGCGACCCGGAGACTTGCTTTCGCGCCGCCGCGCGGAGAAGGCCGACGATAACGTCATCCAGCTTCCCGACGCCGAGGAGGTCGCGGCCGAGCCCGAGGACGACTTCGCCGACGTGACCGACAAGGCGCTCGCGGCCGGGCTCACCCAGATCAAGGTCGCCGATCCCGGCTTCACCCGCGAGGGATTCCTCGAAGGCGCGCGCGCCGCGTTCGAGATGATCGTCGGCGCTTTCGCCGCGGGCGACGTCAAGGCGCTGCGATCGCTGCTCGCCGACGAGGTCTACGAGCGCTTCGCCCAGGCCATCCGCGACCGGGAGCAGGAGGGTCGCGAGCTCGAAACGGTGCTGGTCTCGATCGACGACGCCGAAATCGTCGAGGCCGGCATGAACGGGCGGCTTGCCTTCGTCACGGTGCGGTTCGCGACCCATCAGATTAACGTCACCCGCGACGCCGACGGCGCGGTGGTCGAAGGCGACCCCCAGGCCGCCGTCGAGGTGATCGATCTCTGGACCTTCGAGCGCAACACGCGCGCGCGCGATCCCAATTGGCGGCTGGTGGCGACGCGCAGCCCGGCGTGATTCGCCGCCCCAAGGGGCGCGCCGCCGGAAAGCCCGCGCTGATCGCGGCGGGGGTGGCCCTGGGGCTGCTCGTTCTCGGCGCCTGCGTCGCGCCGCCGCCGCCCGAGCCCCGGCTCGATCTCGCCCCGGTTTCCTTCTCCGACCTTCCCGGCTGGACCGAGGATTCCCAATCGGGCGCGCTGACCGCCTTTCGCCGCTCCTGCGCGCGGCTCGCCCCGCTTCCCGACGATCGCCCGCTGGGGCCGCTCGCGCGCGCCGGGCGGGTCGCCGACTGGCGCCCGGCCTGCGCCGCCGCCGAGACCGTGCCGCCGGACGACGATGCCGCCGCCCGGCGTTTCTTCGAGACCTGGTTCGCGCCCTTTGCCGCCGCCGACCGGGGCGCGCGCGAGGGCTTGTTCACCGGCTATTTCGAGCCGCTGTTGAACGGCTCGCGGACCCGGGACGCGCGCTACCGCGTGCCGCTCTATGCCCGCCCCGCCGATCTCGTGACGGTCGATCTCGGCCGCTTCGCCGAGGATCTCGCGGGTCGGCGGATCGCCGGGCGGGTCGCGGACGGGGCGCTCGCGCCCTATGACTCGCGCGCCGAGATCGACGCCCGGGGGCTCGCGGGGCGCGCGCCGGTGCTTGTTTGGGTCGACGACCCGGTCGACGCCTTCTTCCTCCAGGTCCAGGGCTCGGGTCGGGTGCGCCTTTCCGACGGCGAAACCATCCAACTCGGCTACGCGGCGACCAACGGCCATCCTTACGTCAGCATCGGCCGCGTGCTGATCGAGCGCGGCGCGCTCGACCGCGAGAACGTTTCCCTGCAGACCATCCGCGCCTGGATCGCCGCCCATCCGGACGAGGCCGGAACCCTACTCGCCGCCAACCCGTCCTACGTGTTCTTCCGCGAGCTTTCGGGCGAGGGGCCGCTCGGCAGCCAGGGCGCGCCGCTGACGCCGGGGCGCAGCCTCGCGGTCGACCGGCGGTTCATTCCGCTGGGCGTTCCGGTGTTTCTCGCCGGCGCGATGCCGGCGCCCGACGGGGCCGGGGCCGATCGCCCGCTGCGCCGGCTGCTGATCGCCCAGGATACCGGCGGCGCGATCCGCGGTCCCCTGCGCGGCGACGTGTTCTGGGGCTTCGGCGACCGGGCGGCGGCGATCGCCGGGCGCATGAAGCACGCGGGCCGGATTTATCTGCTGCTGCCGCGCGCGCTTGCGCCCATGGCGGGGCGGCGGGCTCCAAGCGCCGTGTCGGTCCTTGCGTCCGCCGAGCCGCTCGCCCATTCTGTGGCGCGCTGACACGAGGACACGGGCGGCGGGGCGACGGGATGGGAGGAACGGACGCCATGGACACGCGCGAGGACGGGCCGGCGGCAACGAGGATCGCACAGCCGCGCGTCGGGCTGTTCGTCACCTGCCTGGTCGATCTTTTCCGGCCCAACGTCGGGTTCGCCGCGGTCAAGCTGCTCGAGGACGCGGGCTGCCGGGTCGAGGTGCCCGCCACCCAGACCTGCTGCGGCCAGCCGGCCTATAATTCGGGCGACCGGGCGGACGCCCGCGCGATCGCGCGGACGGTGATCGACGCCTTCGAGGGCTTCGACTACGTGGTCGCGCCGTCGGGGTCCTGCGCCGGCATGCTGCGCCATCATTATCCGGCGTTGTTCGCCGACGACGCGGCGCTGGCGGCCCGCGCCGAGGCCCTTGCCGGGCGCACCCACGAGCTGGTGTCGTTTCTCCACGACGTGCTCGGCGTGACGGCGGTCGCGGCGCGCTACGAGGGCCGGGTCGCCTATCACGACGCCTGCTCGGGGCTCCGCGAGATGGGGGTGCGCGACCAGCCGCGCGCGCTTCTCGCGAGCGTCGAGGGCCTCTCGCTCGCGGAAATGTCCGATCCCGAGCTCTGCTGCGGCTTCGGCGGCACGTTCTGCGTGAAATATCCCGAGATCTCGGGCCGCATGGTCGCCGACAAGGCGGCCGACGCGGTCGCCTCCGGCGCCGATACCCTGCTCGCGGGCGATCTCGGCTGCCTGCTCAACATCGCCGGGCGGGTCGGGCGCGAGGGCGCGGGCCTGCGCGTTCGCCACGTCGCCGAGGTGCTCGCCGACATGGCCGACGGCCCGGCGATCGGCGAGCCGCGCGACGCGGGCAAGGGGGGTCGGCGATGACCATGCCGATCACCAGCCCGGCGTTTCGCGAGAACGCCGCGCGCGCGCTCGAGGACCCCGACCTCCAGAAGGCGCTGGTGAAGATGAAGGCGGGCTTCATCGACAAGCGCCGCCGCGCGGTCGAGCGCCTGCCCGAGTTCGACGCGCTGCGCGACGCCGCCCGCGACATCAAGAATCACGTGCTCGACAACCTCGACCATTACCTCGAGGCCTTCGAGGCGCGGGTGATCGAGGCCGGCGGCCGGGTCCACTGGTGTCCCGACCCCGAGGCCGCGCGCAAGACCGTGCTCGATCTCTGCCGCGCCGCCGGCGCGCGCACGGCGACCAAGAGCAAGAGCATGATCACCGAGGAGATCGGGCTCAACGACTACCTTGCGGAGAACGGGATCGAGCCGATCGAGACCGACCTCGGCGAATACATCATCCAGCTCGCCCAGGAGCCGCCGAGCCATATCATCGCGCCCGCGGTCCACAAGTCGAAGGAGCAGGTCGCCGATCTGTTCGTCGATCACCACCGCCGCTACGGCTTCACCGAGCGTCACACCGCGCCTCGCGCCCTGGTCGACGAGGCGCGCCAGGTGCTGCGCCAGAAGTATCTCGACGCCGACGTCGGCATCACCGGCGCCAACTTCCTGATCGCCGAGACCGGCTCGTCGGTGACCGTGACCAACGAGGGCAACGCCGATCTCACCCAGCTTCTGCCGCCGGTCCATA
>CAZHDF010000015.1:0-10705 GCA_964531525.1 uncultured Alphaproteobacteria bacterium
GCGCCTCGGCGGCGCTGACGATTTCGGGGATTCCCTTCCTCGGGCCGATCGGCGGCGCGCGGGTGGGCCGGGTCGACGGCGAGTACGTGCTCAACCCGACCCGCGCGCAGCTCGACGAGAGCACGCTCGACCTGGTCATGGCGGGCACCGGCGACGGCGTGCTGATGGTCGAATCGGAGGCCAAGGAGCTGTCCGAGAGCGATATGCTGGGCGCGGTGATGTTCGGTCATCGCGAGATGCGACCGGTGCTCGACATGATCATCGACCTTGCCGAGGAATGCGCCAAGGAGCCCTGGGATATCGCCGCCGAGGACCCCGAGAAGGAGGCCCTGCGGGCGCGGCTGGCCGAGATCGCCGAGGCCGACCTGCGCGCGGCCTACGCCGAGCGCGTGAAGCAGACGCGCCAGACCCGTCTCGCCGAGATCAAGGCGGCGGCGATCGAGACCCTCGAGGCCGAGGGGCTCGACACGACCTCCGCCAGCGGGTTGCTCAAGTCGATCGAGAAGGAAATCGTTCGCGGCAGCATCCTCGAGACCGGCGAGCGCATCGACGGCCGCGACACCAAGACCGTGCGGCCGATCGTCGCCGAGGTCGGCGTGTTGCCGCGCACCCACGGCAGCGCCCTGTTCACCCGGGGCGAGACCCAGGCTTTGGTAACCGCGACGCTGGGCACCGGCGAGGACGAGCAGATCATGGACGTGCTCGAGGGCGAGTACCGCGAGAATTTCCTGCTGCACTACAATTTTCCGCCCTATTCGGTGGGCGAGGCGTCGTTCCTGCGCTCGCCGGGGCGGCGCGAGATCGGCCACGGCAAGCTCGCCTGGCGGGCGATCCACCCGCTGTTGCCGGGCAAGGATGCGTTTCCCTACACGATCCGCGTGGTCTCCGAGATCACCGAATCGAACGGCTCGTCGTCGATGGCGACGGTCTGCGGTTCGTCGCTCGCGCTGATGGACGCGGGCGTTCCCCTGCCGCGCCCGGTCGCCGGCATCGCCATGGGCCTGATCAAGGAAGGCGACCGCTACGCGGTGCTCTCCGATATTCTCGGCGACGAGGATCATCTCGGCGACATGGATTTCAAGGTGGCGGGGTCCGCCAACGGCATCACTTCGCTGCAGATGGACATCAAGATCACCTCGATCACCGAGGAGATCATGCGCATCGCGCTCGATCAGGCGCGCGACGGGCGGCTGCACATCCTCGCCGAAATGGCCAAGGCGCTTACCGGCTCGCGCGAGGGCGTGAGCGATCACGCTCCCAGGATCTCGACCATCCAGATCCCGCGCGACAAGATCGGCGAGGTGATCGGCCCGGGCGGCAAGGTGATCCGCGAGATCTGCGAGACCACCGGCACCAAGATCGACATCGAGGACGATGGCACCGTGCGCGTCGCGGCGACCGACGCCGACATGGCGCAGGCGGCGATCGACCGCATCCGGGGCATCGTCGCCGAGCCCGAGGTCGGCGTGATCTACACCGGCAAGGTGGTCAAGATCGTCGATTTCGGCGCCTTCGTGAACTTCATCGGCAATCGCGACGGGTTGGTGCATATCAGCGAGTTGGCGCCCGAGCGGGTCGAGAACGTTTCCGACGTGATCAGCGAGGGCGACACGGTCAAGGTCAAGGTGCTCGCCATCGACGATCGCGGCAAGGTGCGGCTCAGCATGCGCGCGGTTGATCAGGAGACCGGCGAGGACCTCGGTCTCGAGATCACGCCGCGCCCGTCGCGTCCGCCGCGCGGCGGACGGCCGCGCGGCCGCCGCGACTAGGCCCCGGCGGCGGGGCCCGGAGCCGGCGGAGCGCGCGGGAGCGGCGCGGTGTCGCTTAACCTGCCCGACGTCATCGGCCATCGCGGCGCGGCGGGCCATGCCCCCGAGAATACGCTCGCGGGCATCCGCCGCGCGCGCTCTCTCGGCGTCGGCTGGGTCGAGTTCGACACCAAGCTGACCGCCGACGGGCGCTGCATCCTGTTCCACGACGAGACCCTGGACCGCACCACCGACGGCGCGGGCCGGGTCGCGGCGTCGACCGCCGCCGAGATCGAGCGGCTCGACGCGGGGTCCTGGTTCGGCGCCGAGTTCGCGGGCGAGCGGGTGCCGGGGCTCGCCCAGGCGCTCGCGGTCGTGATCGAGCTCGGCCTCCGGCCCGATATCGAGATCAAGTCCTGCCCCGGGCGCGAGACCGAAACCGCGCGCGCGGTCATCGCCGAGGTCCGGGCGGCCTGGCCACCGGGCGCGCCGGCGCCGCTTATCACGAGCTTCAAGCCCGAATGCGTGGCGGTCGCCCGCGACGCCGCGCCCGACTGGCCGCGCGGAATTCTTTACTTCGATCTGCCGAGCGACTGGCGCGCCGAGACCGAGCGGCTCGATTGTCGGGTGCTGGGCTGTCTTCACAGCCGGCTGTCGCGCGGCAACGTCGCCGAGGCGGCGCGCCGGGGGCTCGCGACGCTGGCCTTCACGATCAACGACCCGGCCCAGGCCGCGGCGGTGCGAAACTGGGGGGTCGACACCATCGTCAGCGACTACCCCGACCGATTGCGGGCCGTCCCGTGAGGCAGCGCGAAAACCGCGCCCCGGCCGCGCGGGCGTGGGCGTTGGTCTTTTCGGATTGCGTCCTATATAAGAAAACCGGACGGAAGCGGGCCGGCGCGCCGGCGGCGAGAACGGCCGTCGAACGGGTATTAGAGAGCGAGGCGTGAAGCCACTTCAACCATTGATCATCTCGGGGCGAGAGGTCTTGCCGCTCGTCGAGGGCGGCAAGGGTATCTCGGTCAGCAACGGCGAAAGCTCGGGTGCCTGGGCGGCGGTCGGCGCCGTTGGCAGCTTTTCGGGCGTCAATGCCGATTCGCGCGCGCCCGACGGCAGTATCATTCCCCAGGTCTACCATGGCCGCACCCGGCGCGAGCGCCACGAGGAGCTGGTGCGCTACGCCATCGACGGCGCGCTCACCCAGGCTCGCATCGCTCACGAGACGGCGAACGGCGAAGGCCGCATCCACATGAATATCCTGTGGGAAATGGGCGGCTCGGAGCGGATTCTCGAGGCGGTGCTCGAAAACGCCAAGGGCATCGTCCACGGCGTCACCTGCGGCGCCGGCATGCCGTATCGGATCGCCGAGATCTGCGCCCGATACAAGGTCTATTACTATCCGATCGTCTCGTCGGCGCGGGCCTTTCGCGCGCTTTGGAAGCGCGCCTACCACCGCTTCTCGGAGTGGCTCGGCGGGGTGGTCTACGAGGACCCCTGGCTCGCCGGCGGCCATAACGGGCTGTCGAACTCGGAGGACCCCGAGCGGCCCGGCGCGCCGTATCCGCGGGTGCGCGATCTGCGCAGCATGATGGTCTCGTTCGGCCTTGCGCGAACGCCCATCTTCATGGCCGGCGGCGTGTGGTACCTGCGCGAATGGGAGGACTGGCTCGACAATCCCGAGATCGGGCCGATCGCCTTCCAGTTCGGCACCCGGCCGCTGCTGACCAAGGAAAGTCCGATCTCGGACGCCTGGAAGCGCCGCCTGCTCACGCTCGAGGAGGGCGACGTCTTCCTCAACCACTTCAGCCCCACCGGGTTCTACTCCTCGGCGGTCAACAACGCCTTCATCCAGGAACTGCGGGAGCGCAACGAGCGCCAGGTCGCCTACACCGCCGAGCCGATCGGCCAGCACGACGCCGAGTTCCCGGTCGGCGCGCGGCGGCGGCTGGTCTATCTCACCGAGGGCGATCGCGCGCGCGCGCGCGAATGGCTGCGCCAGGGCTATACCGAGACGCTGCGCACCCCCGACGCGACGCTGATCTTCGTCACGCCCGAGCGCGCGCAGCAGATCCGGCTCGACCAGATCAACTGCATGGGCTGCCTCAGCCAGTGCCAGTTCAGCAACTGGGCCTGCAACGAGCAGGGCTCGACCGGCAAGAAGGCCGATCCGCGCAGCTATTGCATCCAGAAGACTCTTCAGGCGATCAGTCATGGCGACGACGTCGACCACCAGCTCATGTTCGCCGGGCACAACGCCTTCCGCTTTCGCGACGACCCGTTCTACGCCAACGGGTTCATCCCAACCGTGGCCGAGCTGGTCGCGCGGCTCCAGACCGGGGATTAACCATCGGACAGGGGCGTCTCATTCGACGAAATCAAAAAAAGGCCGTATGCCACGGTCTTTACACTTGAAATTCGAACAAACGGAACTATCATAAAAGCCATGAATGTTACACGACGCCCTTATGCGGATGCCCTGGACAGGTTGCGCAAGGCCCAGCTTCGGCCGACGCGCCAGCGCTTGGCGCTCGCCAAGCTCCTGTTCTCGACCGGAGATCGCCACGTGACGGCGGAAGCGCTGCACAAGGAGGCGCTCGCCAACCGGGTGCGGGTTTCCCTCGCGACGGTCTACAACACGCTGCACCAGTTCACCCAGGCGGGGCTGCTGCGCGAGGTGGTGGTCGACCCGACGCGGTCGTATTTCGACACCAATACCTCGCGCCATCACCATTTCTACTGGGAAGACGGGCACGACCTCGCCGACATTCCCGACCGGGCGCTCGAAATCGACACCCTGCCGCCGGCGCCCGAGGGCACCGAGATCGCCGGCGTCGACGTCGTCGTCCGGCTGCGCCGCAAGCGCGACTAGGCGCCCGCGTCCGCGCGAACGCAAGCGGCGCGCGGTGGCGGCGACCTCGCCGGCCCATTCCGACGAGCGCTCGCGGTGCGAGTGAAAATCCTTCGCGGCTGTCGAGCGCTTTCCCAATAATTAGATTAATTCTAAACTGTTGACATCGGCCTTCGGCTGGGCGATATATAGAAATGTACCCCGTGGCCGCCACGGCGATCCAATGCCGGGGGCGCGGGGGGAAGCATTCGTCAACCCCAGAGGAGGACTGGTCCATGCCGTCACTTGCGGGCACCAAGACCGAGCAGAACCTGAAGGACGCCTTTTCGGGCGAATCGCAGGCCAATCGCCGTTATCTCTATTTCGCGCAGAAGGCCGACGTCGAGGGCTACAATGACGTCGCCGCGGTCTTCCGCTCGACCGCCGAGGGCGAGACCGGCCATGCCCACGGCCATCTCGAGTATCTCGCCGAGGTCGGCGACCCCGCCACCGGCAAGCCGATCGGCTCGACCGCCGACAATCTCCGCGCCGCCATCGCCGGCGAGACCCACGAGTACACCGACATGTACCCGGGCATGGCCAAGAGCGCGCGCGAGGAGGGCTTCGACGAGATCGCCGATTGGTTCGAGACTCTCGCCAAGGCCGAGCGCTCGCACGCCGGTCGCTTCCAGAAGGCGCTCGACACCCTCGAATAGGCGCGTATAGCTTCGCGGCGGGGCCGGCCGCGGCCCCCGCCGCGCATTTTCCGCGACGTCCATTTTCCGTGACGCCCTTTTCCCCGCGAAGACGGAGGCGGCCGTGAAGGAAGGCAGCACCCAGGCGCCCGTGCGCCACCCGATTGCCTGGCGCGAGGCGGATTTCCACGATCCCGAGAAGCTCGACGCCGAGCTACGCCGCGTGTTCGACATCTGCCACGGCTGCCGGCGCTGCTTCAATCTTTGCGACAGCTTCCCGCGCCTGTTCGACTTGATCGACGAGTCGGAGACCGGCGAGCTCGATTCGGTTTCGAGCGCCGATTTCAAGCCGGTGGTCGATGCCTGCACGCTTTGCGACATGTGCTTTATGACCAAATGTCCCTATGTGCCGCCCCATGAGTTCGACCTCGACTTCCCCCATCTCATGCTGCGCTACCGGGCGGTCGAGAAGCGCCGGGGCAAGATCGGCTTCGCCGCCCGTCAACTGAGCGAGACCGATCGCAACGGCCACCTCGCGCGTCCCGTCGCGCCGCTCGCCAACTGGGCGACCGACCGGCGCAACCGCCCGGTCCGCCGCCTGCTCGAAGGGGTCGCCGGTATTCACCGCGACGCGGCGCTGCCGCGCTATCACGGTCGCACCCTGGAAATGCGCGCCCGCGACGCCGCGCCCGCGCTCGACCGCGACGCCCCGGCCTTCGGGCGCAAGGCGGTGATCTACGCCACCTGCTTCGCCAACTACAACAACCCCGCCATCGGGCTCGCCGCGCGCGCCGTGTTGGCGCGGAACGGGGTCGAGACCGAGGTCGTCTACCCGTCCTGCTGCGGCATGCCCCAGCTCGAGCACGGCGACATCGAAGCGGTCGCCGACAAGGCCGCGCGGGTCGCCGCCGCGCTCGGCGAATGGATCGACAAGGGCTACGACGTGATCGCTCTGGTGCCGTCCTGCGCGCTCATGCTCAAGTTCGAATGGCCCCTGATCCTGCCCGAGAACCCGGCGGTCGAGCGGCTGTCCAAGGCGACCTTCGACGTCAGCGAATACATCGTCGACATCGCCCGCAAGGAGGGGCTCGCCACCCCGCCCCGCCCGGTCGAGGGCGGCGTCGCGCTCCATATCGCCTGCCACGCCCGCGCCCAGAACATGGGTCAGAAGGCGCGCGACATGCTCAAGCTGATCCCCGAGACCGAGGTCACCGTGATCGAGCGCTGCTCGGGCCACGGCGGCTCCTGGGGGATCATGAAGGAGAACTTCGAGGTCGCGCTCAAGGTCGGCCGGCCGGTCGCGCGCCAGGCGGCCGAAAGCGGCAGGCGCCACGTCTGCTCGGAATGTCCGCTCGCGGGCGCGCATATCGTCCAGGGGATCGAGCGGCTCGACCCCGCCAAGGCCCCGGAGGCCGCCGACCACCCGATCGAGATTTTCGCGCGCGCCTGCGGCGTCGCCTATTGACGCCCGCATCGACGACCCGGCCCGCGCAAGGAGAGACGCCATGACGCCCAAGCACGAGATTACCCACGACGACATCATGCCGATCGAGGACTACGCCAAGATCAGGCGCGACCACCGCCGCGCGCTCAGCGCGCGCAAGCGCGACCGCAGGCTCGCCATCGGCCCCGACGCGACGATCTATTTCGAGAACTACGACACCATGTGGAGTCAGATCCACGAGATGCTCTACATCGAGGGCGGCGGCGAGGCGCAGCTCGAGGACGAGTTGCGCGCCTACAACCCGCTGGTGCCCAAGGGAAGCGAGTTGGTCGCCACCCTGATGATCGAGATCGACGATCCCGCGCGCCGCGACCGCCTGCTCGCGCGCCTCGGCGGGGTCGAAAGGACGGTCTTCATCACGGTCGAGGGCGAAACCGTCGCCGCCGTGCCCGAAGACGACGTCGAGCGCACCGACGACGACGGGCGCGCCTCGTCGGTCCATTTCCTGCACTTCCCCTTCACCCGCGCCCGGATCGAGGCGTTTCGTCGTCCCGGCGCGCGGGTCACGGTGGGCATCGGCCACCCCGAATACGGCCATATCGCGGTCATGCCCGAAGCCGTGCGCGCGGCCTTGGCCGAGGATTTCGACTAGAGCGGGATGATTTTAGGTCGGCGCGTAATTTCCTTGAATTGAATCGGCACATCTCGCGTTCCCGCTTCGCACCCCCACCCCCACCCGACCCTCCCCCATCGAGGGGGAGGGTCGGGTGGGGGTGAGGGCCGAGGACTTAAGCGCGCCGATTCATTTCGAGTGAATCGCCCTCCAGCGGGGTTCTCTACCGCCGGGCCTTCGGCGCGCCCCGGGCCTACTCGACCGTCTCGCCCGGGTAGACGCCCCAGACCTGGTCGCGGGGTAGCCAGCCCGCGCGCTCGCCGATCTCGATCCGGCACCAGGCGCCCCGGCAGGAGACCAGCCGCGCCAGCACGCCCGGCTCGGCGCGCAACACGGGCGCGGCGTCGGGCGACGGCTTGCGGCGCAGCGTGCGCACCGCGCCCGCGATCATCACCCAGCGCCGGCCCGACAACAGACTTCGGTGGACCCAGCCCTCGCTGCCGTCGATATCGCGGATCTTGCGCCACTGGCCGTACTCGGCGACGATCTCGACCGGCAGCGCGCGGCGCAGGAACACCCATTCGACCGGATACTGCTTGCCCGGGCCGGTGCGCAGGTTGACCTCGTCCGAGCGCAGCGAGGCGAAGCGCGGCAGGGAGCCGCCCTCGCCCGTCCCGGCGCGCGGGAGCGCGGGCGCGGCGGCCGCCAACAGCGCGGCCAGAACCGCGACATGCGCCCATCGCCGTCTTACCGTCATCGCCTCGCGAACCCAGGGAGAAACGCCTGCGAGTATAGTCGCGCGCGATCCTCGGTCCAGGGGCAATCATCCGCCGATTCTTCACCCTCCGCCGACCGCGCGCGCGTTGTGTCGGCCCCGTTCATTTGCTAATGCTAGGGCGTGATGTCTTTGCATCGAATCGGCGCCAGCCCACTCCCCCGCCCGGCCACCCACGGGATCGTGGAATATGGGTGGCCGGGCGGGGGAGTGGGCCGGCGCCGACTTAAACCCATCATGCTCTAGGGCATGTCCTTTCGAAACGACTCGGCGCCGGCCGGGAGCCGCGGGAGAACGGCATGACCAAGCACAAGCCCCTCGTCGTCGTGACGCGAAAGCTGCCCGAGGCCATCGAGGCCCGGATGATGGAGCTGTTCGACACCCGGCTCAACGACGACGACCACCCCATGTCGCGCGAGGAGCTGACCGAAGCGGTCAAGACCGCCGAGGTTCTTGTGCCGACGGTGACCGACCGCATCGACGGCACCCTTCTCGCGCACGCCAACCCGAACCTGCGCCTGATCGCCAACTTCGGCACCGGGGTCGACCACATCGACCTTGCGAGCGCGCGCCAACGCGGCATCACCGTGACCTCGACCCCGGGCGTGCTGACCGAGGACACCGCCGACATGACCATGGCGCTGATCCTCGCCGTGCCCCGCCGCCTCGCCGAGGGCGAACGCCTGATCCGCAGCGGCAAGTGGACCGGCTGGGGGCCGACCACCATGCTGGGGCGGCGGATCTGGGGCAAGCGGCTCGGCATCGTCGGCATGGGGCGCATCGGCACCGCAGTCGCGCGGCGCGCGCGCGGCTTCGGCCTCTCGGTCCACTACCATAACCGCCATCGCGTGCCCAAGGAGGTCGAGACCGAGCTCGAGGCCACCTATTGGGAAAGCCTCGACCAGATGCTCGCGCGCATGGATATCATCTCGATCAACTGCCCGCACACGCCGGCCACCTATCACCTGCTGTCGGCGCGGCGGCTCAAGCTGCTCCGGCCCCATGCCTATATCGTCAACACCTCGCGCGGCGAGGTGGTCGACGAGAACGCGCTCACGCGCATGCTGCGCGCGGGCGAGCTCGCGGGCGCCGGCCTCGACGTGTTCGAGCACGAGCCGGCGGTCAACCCCCGATTGCTCGAGCTCGACCACGTCGTGCTGCTGCCACACATGGGCTCGGCCACGGTCGAGGGGCGGATCGACATGGGCGAGAAGGTCATCATCAACATCAAGACCTTCGTCGACGGCCACGTCCCCCCCGACCGGGTGATCGACATCCACCCCTGAAGCCGTCCCCGGCGACGTCTTCTAACCATCTGACATTCATAAGGATAATCCCTTATCTATGCCAGCCCCCTAAATAAACACCATCGCGCCCGAGGCGCTGGCGTCGTTGAGGAAGGTGACGAGCCCGCCTTCCTCGAAGACGATGTCGTCGCGCAGGTCGGATGTTCCGAGGCCGACGGCGCGCAGGCCCATCTCGCAGACCATGAAGCGCACGTCGAGCGCCGCGCAGGCGGCGAGCAGCTCCTCGAAGGTGGCGACGCCGCGCGCCGCGCGGGCCGCGTCGCGTTCCGCCGCGCCGCCGTCCTTGGCGAGCGCGCGGATCGCCTCCATGGTGAAGAACAGCGTCGCGGGCCGGTCGATGGCCGCCGCCGCCGCCGCCATGGCGAGCGCGTAGTGGACACGGTCGAAATCGCCCGAATAGACGATGATCGAGAGCTTATCGGGCGCCGCGCTCATGCCGTTCGGCCCACCGTCTCGTGCGCGGAAAGATCGTGGATCGTCGCCCGCGGGCCGCACAGCGGGCAGTCCGGGTCGGGGCGCACGCGCAGCTTCTCGATCCGCGCGGCCAGCGCGTCGTAAAGCACCAGCCAGCCCGACAGGCTGTCGCCGATGCCGAGGATCTCCTTGACCGCCTCGATCGCCTGCATCGAGCCGAGCGCGCCGGCGAGCGCGCCCAGAACCCCCGCCTCCGAGCACGACGGGATCAGTCCCGGCGCGGGGGCCTCGCGGAACAGACAACGG
The DNA here is from genome assembly GCA_964531525.1 of uncultured Alphaproteobacteria bacterium. Taxonomy (GTDB): domain Bacteria; phylum Pseudomonadota; class Alphaproteobacteria; order JAAXGF01; family JAAXGF01; genus CAYYWV01. The sequence continues at coordinate 10,130 of CAZHDF010000015.1, forward strand.
TAGCAGGGATTGTCGCCGCCGAGATACGCCTTGAAGGTCGCGAGCTGGCCGTCGAAGCGCAGCATCGCCGCCGAAACCAGGGTCTTTTTCGCGAAGTAGCAGGCGTCGTTGACCAGATAGCGGGTCGCGAAATTGTCCGAGCCGTCGACGATCACGTCGTAATCGGCGAGTAGGTCGAGCGCATTGGCGGCGACCAGTCGCTCGGCGTGGCAGACGACGCGGACCTCGGGGTTGATCTCGGCGAGCGCCGCGCGCGCGCTTTCGGTCTTGGGCGCGCCGACGCGCGAGGTGGCGTGCAGGATCTGGCGCTGAAGGTTCGAGAGATCGACCCGGTCGTCGTCGATCACGCCGAGGGTGCCGACGCCGGCGGCGGCGAGATACATCAGGACCGGCGAGCCGAGCCCCCCCGCGCCGACCACCAGAACGCGGGCGCGCAGCAGCCGCGCCTGCCCCGCGCCGCCGATCTCGGGAAGGATGATATGGCGCGCGTAGCGGTGAAGCTGCGCTTCGGTGAAGTCCATCGCCGCGTCCGCCATGGCCGCTCAGCCGCCCGAGCCGGTCAAGCCGGTCGAGCCG
>CAZHDF010000015.1:10805-32184 GCA_964531525.1 uncultured Alphaproteobacteria bacterium
CGCCGCGTCCGCCATGGCCGCTCAGCCGCCCGAGCCGGTCAAGCCGGTCGAGCCGAAGCCGCCGGCGCCGCGCCCGCTTTCGGGCAGCGTCGTAACCGGCCGCCAGGCGAGTCGCGCGACCGGCGCGACCACGAGCTGGGCGATGCGCATGCCGCGCGTGATCGTGAACGATGCGTCGCCGAGGTTGGCGAGGATCACCGAGATCTCGCCCCGGTAATCGGCGTCGATCGTCCCGGGCGCGTTGAGCAGCGAAAGCCCGTGACGGATCGCGAGGCCCGAGCGCGCGCGGACCTGGGCCTCGAAGCCGTCGGGCAGCGCGATCGCAATCCCGGTCGGCACCAACGCGCGCGCGCCGGGCGCGAGCGCGAGGTCGCCCGCGACCGCCGCCAGCAGATCGACGCCCGCGCTGCCCGCGGTCGCGTATTCGGGCAACGGCAGATCGGCCGCGTGGTCGAGCCGGCGGATCGCGACCGGAACGGGGGACGGCGCGGCGTTCGCGGTCTCTCTCATATCTGTGCTCATGTCGTCGCCTTGAGCGGAGCGTGGGCGTCGAGGAAGGCGGCGACCCGTCCCGCGAGGCGGCGCGCGACCTCCTCCTTGCTCATTTCGGGCCAGGGCTCCGCGCCCTCGGCCGAGATCAGATGCACCGTGTTGCGCGCGCCGCCGAAGGTGCCGGTTTCGGGCGAGACGTCGTTGGCGAGGATCCAGTCGCAGCCCTTGCGCGCGCGCTTGGCGGTCGCCTGGGCGACGACGTCCTCGGTCTCGGCGGCGAAGCCCACGACCAGCGCAGGACGCCGGTTTCCGGGCGCGGCGAGATCGGCGAGAATATCGGGGTTCTCGACCAGATCGAGGCGCGGCGGCGTCGCGGTCTTCCCGTCCCCACCCTTCTTGATTTTCGCCGCGCGCGGTTCGGCCACGCGCCAGTCGCTGACCGCCGCCGCGCAGATCGCCGCGTCGACCGGCAGCGCCTCGCGGCAGGCGGCGAGCATCTCGCGCGCGGTTTCCACATGGATCACGCGCACGCCCGCCGGGTCGGGCAGATGGGTGGGGCCCGAGACCAGCGTCACCTCGGCGCCGAGCCCGGCGCAGGCCGCCGCGATGGCGTGGCCCTGCCGGCCCGACGAACGATTGGCGATGAAGCGCACCGGATCGATCGGCTCGATCGTCGGGCCGCTGGTGACCAGCGCGCGGCGGCCGGCGAGCGGCGCGTCCTCGGCGAAATAGCGCGCGATCGCCTCGACGATCGCGTTCGGTTCGGCCATGCGCCCGGGGCCGGTCTCGCCGCAGGCCATTTCGCCCACGTCGGGGCCGACGAAGCGCAGGCCGCGCGCGGCGAGCAACTCGACGTTCGCCCGGGTCGCCGCGTGGGTCCACATGCGCACGTTCATCGCCGGGGCGGCGAGGACGTCGGTATCGGTCGCGAGCAGCAGGGTCGAGGCGAGGTCGTCGGCGATCCCGTGGGCCATCTTGGCGAGGAGATCGGCGCTCGCCGGCGCGACGACGATCAGATCGGCCGAGCGCGAGAGCTCGATATGCCCCATCTCGGTCTCGTCGGTGAGCGAGAACAGATCCTCATGGACCTTCTCGCCGCTGAGCGCGGCGACCGAAAGCGGGGTGACGAACTGGCGCCCGCCGGTGGTCAGCACGCAGCGCGTCTCGGCGCCCGCCGCGCGTAGGGCGCGGATGAGCTCGAGGCTCTTGTAGGCGGCGATGCCGCCCGAGATGATCAGCAAAATTCGCTTGCCGCGCAGCATTCGAGGCTCCGAATGAGAGGCTTCGGCCGGCCGCCGGGAACGTCGCGCCAGCCTAGAGCATTTTCCGTCGCCGGGGAATCCCGGCCGGCGGCGTCTTTCACCCGAGCGCCAGGACCGCGAGCGCGAGCGCGAGGATCGCGATCCAGAATGTCGCCGAGGGACCACCGCGGTCCTCGCCGCCGCCGAGCGCGCGCAGGGAAGCGGGATGCAGGCGCAGGCCCTGCGCCGCGCTCTCGGCCGCATTTTCGAGCGCGGCGATCAGCCTCGGCAGGCGGCGCGCCATGTCGAGCGCGTCGGCGGTCGCGTCGCGCAGCCGCGCCTCGGGCCCCAGATTATGGTGCATCCAGTCCTCGATCAGCGGCTGGGCGAGCATCCAGATATTGGCCTCGGGGTCGAGACGGCGGCCGATCGCCTCGGCGAGCACCATGTTCTTTTGCAGAAGCAGAAGCTGGGGCTGGGTCTCCATCTCGAAGGTCTTGGTCACGGCGAAGAGCTGGGCGAGAAGCTGCGCGATCGAGATTTCGTTGAGCGGCCGGTCGAGCAACGGCTCGCCGATCGAGCGCGCGGCTTGGGTGAAGGCGGCGCGCGACTTGGTGGCGGGCACGTAGCCGGCCTCGAAATGCACGTCGGCGACGCGCGCGTAGTCGCCGGTGAGGAAGCCGAGCAGCATCTCGGCGATATAGCGCCGGGTCTCGGTGTCGAGCCGCCCCATGATGCCGAAATCGACCGCGACGATATCGCCGTTCGCGTCCACGAACAGATTGCCCGGGTGCAGGTCGCCGTGAAAGAAGCCGTCGCGGAACACCTGGTTGAACAACGAGCGCGCGGCCTTCTCGACGATCGCATGGGGGTCGTGGCCGGCGGCGACCAGCGCTTCGCGGTCGTCGATGCGAATGCCCTCGACCCGGACGATGGTCATCACCCGCTTGGCGGTGCGTCGCCAGTCGACCTCGGGCACGCGGAAGCCTTCGTCGCCGGCCAGGTTCTCGCGCAGCTCGGAGGCCGCGGCGGCCTCGAAGCGGAGGTCCATCTCGATCGCCACCATCTCGTCGAGGGTGCGCACCACTTCGACCGGCTTGAGCCGGCGCATCGCGGGCTGAAGGCGCTCGACCCAGGCGGCGAGCCAGTAGTAGAGGTCGAGGTCGCGCGCGAACGCCGCCTCGATCCCCGGGCGCAGCACCTTGACCGCGACTTCGCGGCCGTCGTCGGTGATCGCGAAATGGACCTGGGCGATCGAGGCGGCGGCGACCGCGTTCTCGTCGAAGCATTCGAACAGATCCGCGATCGGTGCTTCGAGCTCGTCCTCGACGGTCGCGCGCGCGATCGCGCCGTCGAAGGGCGGCAGCCGGTCCTGAAGGTTCGAGAGGTCCTGCGCGATCTCCTCGCCGATCAGGTCGGGCCGGGTCGAGAGCATTTGGCCGAGCTTGATGAAGCTCGGCCCCAGCGCCTGGAGCGCGCGCGCGAGCCGCTCGCCGGGCCGTCCCTCGGCGCCGCGCCCGCCGAACAGGCGCACCAGCGCGCGGGCCGCGGCGCCGAGGCCGAAGGCGTCGAGCGGAAACAGCGCGTCGTGGCGCGCGAGCGTGCGCAGTATGACGAACAGCCGGGCGAGGTTGCGAATGCCGCGCAGCATGGTCAGATGCGCCAGGCCGAGTGAATCGCGGCGATGCCGCCCGACAGATTGCGGTAGCGCACCTGGCCGAGACCGGCGGCGCGGATCATTTCGGCGAAACTCTCCTGGTCGGGGAAGCGACGAATGCTTTCCACCAGATACTGATAGGCGTCGCGGTCGCCGGCGACCACGGCGCCCAGCGCCGGCAGCAGGTTGAAGGAATAGGCGTCGTAGAGCGCGTCGAGCCCCGGCACCACCACATGGCTGAATTCGAGGCATAGAAAGCGACCGCCCGGGCGTAGCACGCGCCGCGCCTCGGCGAGCGCGGCCTCGATGCGCGGCACGTTGCGAATTCCGAAGGCGATGGTGTAGGCGTCCACGCTGCAATCGGCGAGCGGCAGCGCCTCGGCGTCGCCGCAAAGCCAGTCGAGCCCGGCGCAGATCCCCCGGTCGAAGGCCCGGTCGCGGCCGACCGCGAGCATCTCCGGGTTGGCGTCGAGGACCGTGACGCGCACGCCCGCCGCCGCGCCCCCGGCGCGATCGAGGATGCGAAAGGCGATGTCGCCCGTGCCGCCCGCGACGTCGACCACCGCGATTCCCGGGCGCGGGCGCAGCCAGGCGACCATCTCGTTCTTCCACAGGCGGTGGATGCCGGCGCTCATCAAGTCGTTCATCAGGTCGTAGTCGGCCGCGACCCGGCTGAACACGCCCTGCACCAGCCGCCGCTTCTCGTCGACGGGAACCTTGCGGAAGCCGAAATGGGTTTCGCGCCCGCCCGCCGTCGGGCCCGCCGCCGCATCGGTCGCCTCGGGCCGAGCCTCGCCGCCTTCGGCTTGCGCGCTTGCGCCCGCCCCGTCCGCCGGGTGGTCGGGGCCGGCGGCGTAATCGCCGAGAAGCGCCTCGGCCGGGACGTCGAGCGCCTCGACCAGCCGCGAGATCGTCACGTCGCGCAGCCGCACGCCGCCGCGTTCGAGCTTGGAAATCGACGCCTTCGACAGGCCGACGCGCCGGCCCAATTCTTCCTGGCTGAGCCCGCGTGCCAGTCGCCAACGCCGGATATTGTTCTGCATGCGGAGGCCGATCGGGGGTTCGGAGGGCTAGGTTTCGATTTTGGAAACTTAAGCGCTCGCGCGCGGAATTCAAGCGATGATTCGACCTCGTCGCTGCGAGGAATGCCTTCCGCGCGCATCATGCGCTAGGCTGGCGCCATGCCCGAGCTTCCCGAGGTCGAGACCGTGCGCCGGGGCCTGGCCGAGCGCATGACCGGACGGCGCATCGTCGCCGTGGAGCAGCGCGCGCCGGCGCTGCGCCTGCCGTTCCCCGAGGGCTTCGCCGACCGACTCGCCGGCCGGCGGGTTCTGGGCTTGCGCCGGCGGGCTAAATACATCCTGGTCGATCTCGACGACGGCTGGGTGATGCTGCTGCATCTCGGCATGTCGGGGCGGATCGTCATGACCGCCGCCGATGACGCCGGCGGCGGCGCGCCACCCGGTCCGCACGACCATCTGATCCTCGGCATGGAGGACGGGCTGCGCGTGGTCTTCAACGACGCCCGGCGCTTCGGCGTCGTGACGCTGGCGCGCGCCGAGGCGCTGGCGGACCATCCCCTGCTCGCCGCCCTCGGTCCCGAGCCGCTGGAGCCGGGGTTCGACGGCGCCCTGCTCGCCGAACGCCTCGCCGGGCGGCGAACCGCGATCAAGACGGCGCTGCTCGACCAGCGGCGAATCGCGGGGGTCGGCAACATTTACGCCTCCGAGGCGCTGTTCCGCGCCCGGCTTTCGCCCCGGCGCAAGGCGGCCACGATCCGGGGCGCGCGGGCGGACAGGTTGGCCTCGGCGCTGCGCGCGGTGCTCGCCGAGGCGGTCGAGGCCGGCGGGTCGAGCCTGCGCGACTACGTCCAGGCCTCGGGCGAGCTCGGCTACTTCCAGCACCGCTTCGCCGTCTACGACCGCGCCGGCGCGCCCTGCCCGCGCTGCGGCGAGGGCGCGCCCATCCGCCGGATCGTCCAAGGGGCGCGGGCGACCTTCTATTGTCCCCGCTGCCAGCGCTGAGGGCGACAAGTTTCCCTTGTCCCGACCGCGCGGCGTGGTATTTAACGCGACCGAGGCGGCCCGCCGGAAACGCGCGAGGCCGCGGAGGTTTCCGCCCATCGACGGATCCATGCCGCGCGCGGCCCCACAGAGACAGGGAGCCGGCGCCCGCATCCGTCCCCGGGCGCCCAGCGAACGGAGCGCAGACCAATGGCGTACGAGAATATCATCGTCGAGACGCGGGGCCATGTCGGCCTCGTCACCCTCAACCGGCCGAAGGCGCTCAACGCGCTCAACGCGGCGCTCATCGCCGAGCTCAACCGGGCGCTCGACCGCTTCGAGGCCGACGAGCAGGTGGCCGCGATCGTGGTCACCGGCTCCGAGCGCGCCTTTGCCGCCGGCGCCGACATCAAGGAGATGCAGGACAAATCCTTCATCGACGTGGTTCGCGACGACTTCATCGCCCCCTGGGAACGGATCTCGCGCTGTCGCAAGCCGGTCATCGCGGCGGTCGCGGGCTATGCGCTCGGCGGCGGCTGCGAGCTCGCCATGATGTGCGACACGATCATCGCCGGCGACAACGCGAAATTCGGCCAGCCCGAGATCACGCTCGGCACGATCCCGGGCTCGGGCGGCACCCAGCGGCTGACCCGCGCCGTCGGCAAGGCCAAGGCGATGGACATGATCCTCACCGGGCGGATGATGGACGCCGAGGAGGCCGAGCGCGCGGGCCTCGTCAGCCGCGTGGTTCCGGCCGCCGACGTCCTCGACGAGGCGCTCAAGGTGGCCGAGCGAATCGCCGACATGTCGATGCCCGTGGCCGCCATGGCCAAGGAAGCGGTCAACCGCGCCTTCGAGGTCACGCTCGCCGAGGGCGTTCGCTTCGAGCGCCGGCTGTTCCAATCGACCTTCGCCACCGAGGACCGCAAGGAGGGCATGGCGGCCTTTGCCGAGAAGCGTCAGCCCAAGTTTACACAGCGATAGGGACGGGAAGGATCGCGCCCGCCTGCAACCGCTCCGGCGGGCCTTCGCGTCCAAGCCATTGCCCAGGCCATTGACTAGGCGGAGCGGGGGGGATATATAACCGCGGCCCGGCCCGGGACGCTGCTTTTCGGGCGAGTTTTATGCGCGCCTTGTGCGCGCGGACATCGAGAGAAAGCCGAGATCAAGCATGGCGCACACAAATTCCGCCAAGAAGCGCATCCGCCAGAACGAGCGGCGCCGGGGCATCAACCGCTCGCGCGTCAGCCGCATCCGGACCTTCGTCAAGAAAGTCGAGATGGCGATCTCGAGCGGCGACCGCGAGGCGGCGAGCGCGGCGTTGCGCGCCGCCCAGCCCGAGGTCATGCGGGGCGTCACCAAGGGCGTGCTTCACCGCAACACGGCGGCGCGCAAGATTTCGCGGCTCGCCCGGCGGATCAACGCGCTTTAGGGCGCGGCCGACGACGGCTGAACGCATCATGTCCTAGGGGCCGCGCCCCTTCGAGACCACCATGCCGCGCCCTTCGGGGGGCGGTATTTTCATGCCTCCGACGCGCCGATAAGCCGCGCGCCGCGCCCGCGATCGAGGGGGAGACCGGGACGCGCGAGGCAAGTTTTTTTGCGTTCCTCTTTCAGTCCTGTTGCCAGTCGGCGAACGCGCGTTTACTCTGTTTCGGCTGCGGCGGATTGGGAGTGACGTCGTAGCCCCATTCGGTTGATCCTGTTCGAGGGGCAGAGTCCCGGGCGATACGCAAGTTATTGCCCGACAGGGATATTTTGTCCAATGCACGGGTGTCGATGGGCGCGCGCGGCGTGAGGCGCGGCGTGAATGACGGGGCCAGGATGACGAGAACAAAAAGAGACTTGATGCTGGGGCCGAGCAGGGATGGCGTAAACCGGGCGGCCGGCGGGGCGCCGCTCGGAAAGGCTTCGGGGAGCGGGGCGCGCCGTGTCTCTTGACGCGATCCACGAGGCGGCCGCCGGGCGCGTCGATGCGTCGGCGGGCTACGCCGGCGAGGTGTTGCCGGACGAGGCCTGGACGCTTCTGCTCGAGGATCCGGCGGCGGTGCTCGTCGACGTGCGCACCCAGCCCGAATGGGCGTTCGTCGGCCTGCCCGACCTGACCCGGGCGCAGAAGCAGCCGGTGCTCGTCTCGTGGCAGATCTTCCCCGCCATGGACCGGAACCCGAATTTCGAGGCCGAGCTCGCGACCCGCGAGGTGAGGCCCGACGCCACGGTAATCTTTCTGTGCCGGTCCGGCGTGCGCAGCGCGGCGGCGGCCCGGGCCATGACCGCCAAGGGATTCTCCCGTTGCTACAACCTGCAAGAGGGGTTCGAGGGGCCGCTCGACGGCCATCGCCACCGCGGCACCTGCGGTGGATGGAAGGCCCGAGGGCTACCCTGGGTACAAGGATAAGCGAAATTGAATCAGCAAATTCATAAAGCGACGCAAGATATCGACGCCCAATGGACGCGGGTGCGCGGCCGCCTCAAGGCCGAATTCGGCGACGCCGCCTATCGCGGCTGGCTGCGCCAGATCAAGCTGGCGGGCGTGAACGACGGCTGCGTGGCGATGAGCGTGCCCGACGCCCTCATCCGCCAATGGGTGATGTCGCGCTATGCCGATCGCATCCGCGCGTTGTGGCTGCGCGAGAATCCGTCCGTGCGCAGCATCTCGATCGCCGTCGAGGCGGCGGCGCGGCCAGCCGATTCGGTCGCCGATCCGACCGCCGCGCCCGCGCCGGCCGTCGCCCGCGGGAGTCGGGCGGCCCGTCGGGACGATCGCCGCGACGACCGCCGCCGGGACGACCGGGACGGGGATGCGCGGCCCGCCGACGCCCTCGGGCGGGTGCTCGACGGAACCGAGGTCGGCGCGCGGCTCGACAAGCGCTTTACCTTCGAGAATTTCATCGTCGGCAAGTCGAACGAATTCGCCCATGCCGCCGCCCGGCGCGTGGCCGAGGCCGACACGGTGCCCTTCAACCCGCTGTTCATCTACGGCGGCGTGGGGCTCGGCAAGACCCATCTGATGAACGCGATCGCCTGGCAGATCCGTCGTCGCGACCCCGAGCGCCGGGTGCTCTACCTCTCGGCCGAGAAGTTCATGTATCAGTTCATCCGGGCGCTGCGCTTCCAGGACACCATGGCCTTCAAGGAGCAGTTCCGCTCGGTCGACGTGCTGATGATCGACGACGTGCAGTTCATCGGCGGCAAGGACTCGACCCAGGAGGAGTTCTTCCACACCTTCAACGCGCTGGTCGACCAGAACCGCCAGCTCGTGATCACCGGCGACCGCTCGCCCTCGGACCTCGACGGGATGGAGGAGCGGCTGCGCTCGCGCCTCGGCTGGGGGCTGGTGGCCGACATCCACCCCACCGACTACGAGCTGCGCCTCGGCATTCTCCAGTCCAAGCTCGAGCAATTGGGGGCGACCAACGTGCCCCGGCAGGTGCTCGAATTCCTCGCCCACAAGATCACCTCGAACACCCGCGAGCTCGAGGGCGCGCTGACACGCGTGGTGGCCCATGTCACCCTGGTCGGCCGTCCGGCGACCCTCGAGGCGACCCAGGACCTGTTGCGCGACCTTCTGCGCGCCAACGACCGGCGGGTCACCATCGAGGAGATCCAGAAGCGCGTCGCCGAGCATTTCAACATCCGGATCGCCGACATGCATTCGGCGCGCCGCGCCCGCGCCGTCGCGCGCCCGCGCCAGGTCGCCATGTACCTCGCCAAGCAGCTCACCTCGCGCAGCCTGCCCGAGATCGGGCGCAAGTTCGGCGGCCGCGACCACACCACGGTCATGCACGCGGTGAAGAAGGTCGAAAGCCTGTGCGCGACCGACGCGCCATTCGCCGAGGACGTCGAATTGCTGCGCCGCATGCTAGGCGGCTGAAACGCGCCGGGGGGCGGCGGATCGGGGTCCGGACCGACGCCGATCCGGCGCGAAAAAGACGGGCGCCGGGCGGGCGCGCGAAAATCCAGGAAATGGCGGATTCTACTGACGGAATCCGGGGGGTCTGCTATACTTCCGCGCGCTCGCGATGGGGCCGCGCGCGAAGCATGCGCGGGCGGCTCGAGACGGCGCTTCGGCGACGTCGGCGGCGAGGGGGTCAACCCTCGGCGCGGACCTGTTTATGTCGCTCGATACCACCCATGGGATTACGCAAGACCACGCGATACCCGACCTTTCGGTCCCTTTCGATACCGGCTCTATATCCATTGAAGATCCGTTGACCGCATGAAGCTGACCATTGAACGCGCGGCCCTCGTCACGTCGCTTGCGCATGTGCACGGCATCGTCGAGCGGCGCACGACCATCCCGATCCTGTCGAACGTCCGCCTCGAGGCGAGCGACGGGAAGCTCGCCATCACGGCGACCGACATGGACCTCGCCGTGGTCGAGGCGGTGCCCGCCGCGGCCGCGAGCGGCGGCGCGATCACGGCGCCGGCGCATCTTCTCCACGACATCGTGCGCAAGCTGCCCGAGGGCGCCGCGATCGAGATCGAAAGCAGCGGCGACCATATCGCGCTTTGCGCCGGGCAGGCGCGGTTCTCGCTGCCGGCGCTGCCGGCGGACGAGTTTCCGGTCATGGCCGAGGGGACGTTCAGCCACGATTTCGCCCTGCCCGCGGCGGCGCTTTGCCGGCTGATCGACAAGACGCGCTTCGCGATCTCGACCGAGGAGACGCGCTACTACCTCAACGGCATCTATCTGCACGCCGCGGCCGGCGACGACGGGCCGGCGCTGCGCGCGGTCGCGACCGACGGCCACCGGCTCGCCCGGGTCGACGCGCCGCTGCCCGACGGCGCCGACGGCATGCCCGGCGTGATCGTGCCGCGCAAGGCGGTTGCCGAGGTCCGCAAGCTGATCGAGGACCACGACGGCGAGGTCGCGGTCTCGGTCTCCGAGACAAAGATCCGCTTTGCCTTCGGCGACGTGGTGCTGATCTCCAAGCTGATCGACGGCACCTTCCCCGATTACGCGCGGGTGATCCCGGGCGACAACGACAAGCTGCTCGAGATCGACGGCAAGCTGTTCACCGACGCGGTCGACCGGGTGGCGACGATCTCGACCGAGAAGACGCGCTCGATCAAGCTCAACCTCACCAAGGGCCGGCTCGTGGTCTCGGCCAACAGCCCCGATTCGGCGAGCGCGACCGAGGAGCTCGCGGTCGCCTACGACGCGCCCGACCTACAGATCGGCTTCAACGCGCGCTATCTTCTCGACATGGCGAGCGAGATCGACGGTGACTCCCTGCGCATGATCATGAACGACGCGGTCTCGCCCACGGTGATGCGCGACCCGGCCGATTCGGGGGCGCTGTTCGTTCTCATGCCGATGCGCGTGTGAGGCGCGCCGGTGCGCCGCTGACCGCCTTGTCGTCCGTCGCCACCGAACCGGGTCCATCGCGAGGCGTCGCGATCACGCGGCTTGCGCTGACCGATTTTCGCGGCTTCGCCCGCGCCGTCATCGACTGCGACGCGCGGCCGGTGGTTCTCACCGGCCCCAACGGAGCGGGCAAGACCAATATTATCGAGGCGCTCTCCCTGCTCGCCCCGGGCAGCGGGCTACGATCGGCGCGGCTGGGCGATCTGCGGCGGCGCGACGCGCCCGAGGACGCGCGCTGGGCGGTGGCGGCGCGGCTCGATGGTCCGGCGGGGCCGGTTTCGGTCGGCACCGGCGAGGGCGAGACGGCGGCGGGTGATGCGCGTCGGATCGTGCGCATCGACGGCAAGCCCGCGCGTGGCCAAGCGGGGCTCGCCGAGTTGCTCGGCGTCGTTTGGTTGACGCCGGCCCAGGACCGCCTGTTTCTCGACGGGGCCTCGGCGCGGCGGCGGTTCTTCGACCGGCTGGTCTACGGATTCGACCCCGGTCACGCGCGCCGGATCGCGGCTTACGAACGCGCGCTGCGCGAGCGCTCGCGGCTGTTGCGCGACGGCTCGGGCGACGACGCCTGGCTCGGCGCGCTCGAGGGCGCGATGGCCGAGCACGGGGTCGCGGTCGCCGCGGCGCGGCGCGATACCTTGCGCATGCTCGCCCGGACGCTCGTCGAGGGAGACGGAACGGTGGGCGGCGACGCCTTTCCCGCCGCCGATCTGGCGCTCGACGGCGCGGTCGAAGGCTGGCTCGACGAGATGCCGGCGGTCGAGGCCGAGGCGCGGCTCGTTCGCGCCCTGCGTGATTCGCGGCGGATCGACGCGGAAGCGGGCGGCGCGCGGGTCGGGCCGCACCGAAGCGATTTGCTGGTCGATCACCGCGCCAAGGCGATGCCGGCGGGGCAATGCTCGACCGGCGAGCAGAAGGCGCTGGTGATCGCCATCGTGCTCGCCGCCGCGCGCTGTCGCGTCGAGCGGCTGGGCGCGGCGCCGGTGCTGCTGCTCGACGAGGTCGCGGCGCATCTCGATCGGCCGCACCGCGAGGCGCTGTTCGACGCCATCGAGGCGACCGGGGCGCAGGCTTGGCTGACGGGAACCGACCGGGCGACATTCGCCGCGCTCGGCGGTCGCGCGCGGCATATCGGCGTTCGCGCGGGGCGGGTGCTGGCGGAAGCAGGAGGAGACGACGGACATGCGCGGTAACGACGCGGCGGAACGATGAGCGATCGAGCGAGCGGACAGGCGGCCGAGGAATACGGCGCCGAATCGATCAAGGTCTTGCGCGGGCTCGATGCGGTGCGCAAGCGCCCGGGCATGTACATCGGCGACACCGACGACGGCTCGGGCCTGCACCACATGGTCTACGAGGTCGTCGACAACGCCATCGACGAGGCGCTCGCCGGCTACTGCGACCACATCGAGGTCGTGCTCAACGGCGACGGCTCGGTCACCGTGACCGACAACGGCCGCGGGATTCCCACCGAGATCCACGCCGAGGAAGGGGTCTCGGCGGCCGAGGTCATCATGACCCAGCTCCACGCCGGCGGGAAGTTCGACCAGAACTCCTACAAGGTCTCGGGCGGCCTCCACGGGGTCGGCGTCTCGGTGGTCAACGCCCTGTCCGAGCGGCTCGAGCTCACGATCTGGCGCCACGGCCGCACCTATGCGATGACCTTCCACGACGGCGCGCCCGACGCCCCGCTCGCCGAGATCGGGCCGTCGGAGGGGCGCACCGGAACCCGGGTGACCTTCCTGCCGTCGCCGCAGGTGTTCTCGCACACCGAGTTCGACTTCGACGTGCTCGAGCATCGGCTGCGCGAGCTCGCCTTTCTGAACTCGGGCGTCACCATCGTGCTTTGCGACCGCCGCCCGGTCGAGCCGGTCACGGTCACGCTCCACTACGAGGGCGGCGTCGAGGCCTTCGTCAAGTACCTCGATCGGACCAAGACCCCGCTGCATAGCCCGCCGATCGCGTTCTCGGGCGAGCGCGATCGCGTTCATGTGGACATCGCGCTCGAGTGGAACGACAGCTACCACGAGAACGTGCTCTGCTACACCAACAACATCCCGCAGCGCGACGGCGGCACCCATCTCGCGGGGTTGCGCGCGGCGCTCACGCGCACGGTCAACGGCTACGCCGCCGCCTCGGGGATCGCCAAGCGCGAGAAGGTGTCGCTGTCGGGCGAGGACGTGCGCGAGGGGCTGACCTGCGTGCTGTCGGTCAAGCTGCCCGACCCCAAGTTCTCGTCCCAGACCAAGGACAAGCTGGTCTCGTCCGAGGTGCGTCCGGCGGTCGAATCGCTGGTCGGCGACCGGCTCGCCCAATGGTTCGAAGAGCATCCGGCCGAGGCCCGGATCATCGTCGGCAAGGTGATCGAGGCGGCCGCCGCCCGCGAGGCGGCGCGCAAGGCGCGCGAGCTGACCCGGCGCAAGGGCGCGCTCGACGTCTCCAGCCTGCCCGGCAAGCTCGCCGACTGCCAGGAACGCGACCCGGCGAAAAGCGAGCTATTCATCGTCGAGGGCGACAGCGCCGGCGGCTCGGCCAAGCAGGGACGCGACCGCTCTAACCAGGCGATCCTGCCGCTGCGCGGCAAGATCCTCAACGTCGAGCGCGCGCGCGTCGACAAGATGCTGAGCTCGGTCGAGATCGCGGCGCTGATCACCGCGCTCGGCACCGGCGTCGGGCCCGAGGACTTCGACCTCTCGAAGCTGCGCTACCACAAGATCATCATCATGACCGACGCGGACGTGGACGGCGCCCATATCCGCACGCTTCTGCTGACCTTCTTCTTCCGCCAGATGTACGATCTGATCCGCGCCGGCCACCTCTATATCGCCCAGCCGCCGCTCTATCGGGTCAAGCGCGGCACCAGCGAGCGCTACCTCAAGGACGATCGCGAGCTCGACGACTTCCTGATCGCCGAGGGGCTCAAGGGCGCGGTCATCACGCTCGCCGACGGCAGCCAGCGCGGCGGCGACGATCTCCGCGCGCTGGTCGAGGAGGCCCGCGTCGCGACCGCGTACCTGCGCGCGCTCGCCCGGCGCGTGCCGCTCGCGGTCGCCGAGCAGGCGGCGGTCGTCGGCGCCCTCGACGCCGCCCGGCTCGCCGACCCCGAGCGCGCGCGCGCGCTGGCCGGGGAAGTCGCCCGCCGGCTCGACGCCCTCGCGCCCGCCGACGAACGCGGCTGGCGGGGCGACGGCGACGGCGACGGCGGCATTCTGCTGATGCGCCGGTTGCGCGGCGTCAACGAGCGGCATTCGGTCGACCGCGCCCTGGTCGCGAGCGCCGAGGCGCTGCGGCTCAACGCGATGGCCGCGTCCCTGAAGGCCGAATACAAGGGCTTGGCGACCCTGACCCTCAAGGACCGCGAGGTCGCGGTCATGGGGCCGGCGGCCTTGTTCGACGCGGTTCTCGCCCAGGGGCGCAAGGGGCTCGCGATCTCGCGCTACAAGGGTCTCGGCGAGATGAATCCGGGCCAGCTCTGGGAGACGACGCTCGACCCCGACGCGCGCACCCTTTTGCAGGTGCGCGTCAAGGACGTGGACGAATCCAAGACCATTTTCGAAACCCTTATGGGCGACGTGGTCGAGCCGCGGCGCGAGTTCATTCAGACCAATGCGCTCAAGGTCGTCAATCTCGATATCTAGCACCCGGCGCCTCGCGCGAGGCGCGCGATGACCCGAAAACCGCGCGGTTCGGGCGATGGGAAGAAGAAGCAACCACGCAAGCGGCCGGCCGGGCAACCACCCGCGCGTCCGCGCGGCGGCTGGCTCGGCCGGCTGTTCAAATGGCTTCTGATCCTCGTCATCTGGGGCGGCGTCGCGGGCGCGGCGCTGGTCGCCTGGTACGCCTATGACCTGCCCGATCTCCGCCGCCTCGGCGAGCGCCAGCGCGCGCCCAGCGTCACGCTTCTCGGCGCCGACGGCACGACACTCGCGCGCTTCGGCGATCTTTACGCGGCCCCGGTGCCGGCGGCCGAGCTTCCCGCCGCCATGCGCGACGCGGTGCTCGCCATCGAGGATCGGCGCTTCTATAGCCATTTCGGCCTCGATCCGCTGGCGCTGATCCGCGCGACCATCGCCAACCTACGCGCGGGTCGCGTGGTGCAGGGCGGATCCACGCTCACCCAGCAGCTCGCCAAGAACGTCTTTCTGACGCCCGAGCGCACCTTCAAGCGTAAGATCCAGGAGGTGCTGGTCGCGCTCTGGCTCGAGCAAAAGTTCACCAAGGACGAGATCCTCTCGATCTATCTCAACCGGGTTTATTTCGGCGCCGGGGCCTATGGCGTCGAGGCGGCGGCGCGGCGCTACTTCGCGAAATCGGCGCGCCGCCTCACCCTGGCCCAGGCGGCGATGCTCGCGGGGCTGCTCAAGGCGCCGACGCGCTATGCGCCGACCCGCAACCTCGCCCGCGCCCAGGGTCGCGCCCGCCAGGTGCTCGACGCCATGGTGGCGGCGGGTTTCATCTCCGAGAAGCAGGCCGAGGCCGCCAAGCGCAAGCCCGCGGTGGTCGCGCCGAGCCGCGCCGGCGCGGGCGCGGGCGCGCGCTATTTCGCCGATTGGATTCTCGACCGGGTGTCGCGCTATGCCGGGCCGGGCGCGGGCGACGTGGTGGTCGTCACGACGCTCGACCCGGCGCTTCAGGGCGCCGCCGAGGAGGCGGTCGCCTGGGGCCTTCGGGGCGAGGGCAAGCGGCGCGGCGCGAGCCAGGCGGCGTTCATCGCGCTGGCGCCCGACGGCGCGGTCGAGGCGATGGTCGGCGGGCGCGATTACGGCGCCAGCCAGTTCAACCGCGCGACCCAGGCGCTGCGCCAGCCGGGCTCGGCGTTCAAGCTGTTCGTCTATCTCGCCGCGCTCGAGGCCGGCATGCGCCCCGACGACGTGGTCGAGGACGCGCCGCTCACGGTCGACGGCTGGACGCCGCGCAACTACGATGGCCGCTACGCCGGGCCGGTCACCTTGCGCGCGGCGCTCGCGCGCTCGCTCAACACGGTCGCGGTGCGGGTGAGCGAGCGCGTCGGGCGTGGCCGAGTCGCGGCGCTCGCGCGTCGGCTCGGAATCACCTCGCCCTTGCGCGAGGACCCGAGCCTCGCGCTCGGCGCCTCCGAGGTCAGCCTGATCGAGCTGACCGCGGCCTACGCGACGCTCGCCAATCGGGGCGAGGGCGTCTGGGCCTACGGCATAAGCGAGATCCGTCGGGCCGACGGCCGCGTGCTCTATCGCCGCCGGGGCTCGGGGCCCGGGCGGGTGGTGGCCGAGAAGCCGCTGCGACAGATGGTCGACATGCTCGCGGGCGTGATCGCCGAGGGCACCGGTCGGGCGGCGCGGATTCCCTGGCCGGCGGCGGGCAAGACCGGCACCAGCCAAGACTCGCGCGACGCCTGGTTCGTCGGCTTCACGCGCGGGCTGGTCGCCGGGGTCTGGGTCGGCAACGACGACGGCGCGCCCATGAAGGGCGTCACCGGCGGCGGGCTGCCGGCGCGGCTGTGGAAGCGCTTCATGGGCGCGGCGCTCGCCGGGTCGCCGCCGCGCCCGCTGCTCGACGCCGCGCCGTTCCCCGACGCGCCCCTGTGGAGCGCGCCGCCTCCGCCCCCGCCGTCCGCCGTAATCAACGATTCGGGCCGGTAGCGCGGGCTCGCCGGCTTTACTCCAGCCAGTCGGCGAGGTGGTCGGCGATGTCGTCGACGTCGTCCTCGTCGAGCGTTCGCCCGCGCACCGAAATCCCCGCCTCGACCACGGTTTCCGGGTCGCCCGAGACCAGCGGGTGCCACCAGCGGAGATCTTCGCCCTCGGCGATCAGGCGATAGGCGCAGGTCTTGGGGAGCCAGGGGATCTCGTCCAGGTTCTCGGGCGTGAGAACGGTGCAGTCGGGCACCTTCTCCTTGCGGTGCGCGTAATCGATGCAACGGCAGGTCTCGCCGTCGAACAGCCGGCAGGCGACGTTGGTGTAGACGAGCTCGCCCGTGTCCTCGTAGAGCAGCTTGTGCAGGCAGCAGCGTCCGCAGCCGTCGCACAGCGACTCCCATTCCTCGCGGGTCATCTCCTCGAGACTCTTGCGGCGCCAGAAGGGCGCGGGCGCGGGCTCGGGCTCGCTCACGCGCCGCCGGGCTCGTCTCCGGCCCCGTTTTCGCCCCCATTCCCGCCTTCGTCGCGATCCATCAGGTGAATGAACGACCCCATGATCGTCCCGTCGGCGAAGCCCGCACCCGCGCGCGGGTGCCCGGTGGCGTCGGCGCAGGCGAACAGGGGCGTGCCCCGGGATTCGTCGATGACCCTCGCATAGTGGAACTCGTGGCCGCGGAATCCCGCGCCCACCGCGCCCAGCGGGCCGTCGGCGCGTAGCACGACCCGACGATAGCCGAGGTGAAGCCGGCGATCGGCGAAGGTGGTTTCGAGCGGCGCGAGGCCGAGCATCGAATACGCCTCGCCCTTGGCGTCGACCAGCACGCGGCCCATCGCCATGTAACCGCCGCATTCGCCGTAGATCACCGCGCGGCGCGCGGCGAGACGGCGCATGCCCGCCGCGTAACGTCCGTTGACGGCGAGCCGTCCGGCGTGAAGCTCGGGGTAGCCGCCCGGCAGATAGACCGCGTCCGCCGCGCCGTCGGGCGCTTCGTCGGCGAGCGGCGAGAACGGCATGATCTCGGCGCCCGCGCGCCGCCAGCCATCGAGCACCCAGGGATAGGCGAAGGCGAACGCGTCGTCGCGCGCGACCGCGATGCGCTGGCCGAGCGGCGGCAGGGCGATGCCGGCGTCCTCGGCCGGCATGGCGGCGGCGAAGCGGTCGGCCGCGGGACGCGCCAGCGCGCGCAGCGCCCGCCAATCGACGTGCTCGCCGATCGCGGCGGAAGCGGCGTCGGCGAACAGCGCGAGGTCGCGATGCTCGATCGCCGGCACCAGCCCCAGATGCCGCTCGGCGAGCACGAGGCGGCGATCGCGCGGCAGGCAGCCCAGCACCGGCGGCAGCCCGGCCTCGGCGCAGGCGCGGCGCAGGATCTCGCCGTGCGCCTCGCCGGCGACGCGGTTGAACAGGATGCCCGCGATCTCGACGTCGGCGCGGTGGTGGGCGAACCCCGCGACCAGCGCCGCGGCCGAGGCGGCCATCGCGCCCGCGTCGACCACCAGCACCACCGGCCAGCCGGTGAGCGCCGCGAGGTCGGCGGTCGAGCCCGTTCCGTCGCCCGCGTCATCGAACAGGCCCATGACGCCCTCGCCGACGATCATGTCGGTTTCGTTCGATAGACCCGCGATCAGCGCGTCCAGGGTCGCCGGGCGCATCGCCCAAAGATCGAGGTTCACGCAATCGCGCCCGCTCACCGCGCCGTGGAAGGCCGCGTCGATATAGTCGGGGCCGACCTTGAAGGGGGCCGCGCGCAGGCCCTCCTCGCGCAGCCGACGCAGGAAGGCGAGGGTGACGACGGTCTTGCCGGTGCCCGAGGCGGGCGCGGCGAAGATCAGGCCCGGCACGGGCGCGTGATGCGCGGAGGGTATCATTGCCGCATCGTAGCGTGAAACGGCGGTTGTCGTCGATGCGCGCGGACGCGGGATTGACGCCATCGCGCCCCCGCCCCATGCTCTCGCCATGTTCGACGAAAGAGCATGGGCGCTTGGCCCGCAATCGCTCGTGCTTCTCCTGTTCGCGCTGGTGCTCGACGCCTATGTCGGCGACGCGCCGCTCATCTTTCGCCTCCTGCCGCACCCGCTGGCGCTGATGCGCCGGACCGCGCGCGTGCTCGAGCGACGCCTCAACCGCAAGGAGCGCGGCGAGCGCACGCGGCGCATGCGCGGCGTGCTCGTCGTCGCCGTGCTGGCGCTGGGCGCGGCCGTGGTCGGCGGGGTGCTCGAATGGCTAGGGAACGCGGTGCCCTTCGCCTGGATCGTCGAGCTCGTGGTGATCGCGGCGTTGCTCGCCCAGCGCGAGAGCTATCTGGGCGCGCGGCTCGTCGCCCGGGCGCTCGATGCGGGCGACATGGACACGGCGCGCGCCGCGCTCGACGGGCTCGAGCGGGGGCCGCGCGCGGGCGACGCCTTCGGTCTCGCGCGCGGCGCGATCGAGGCCGTGGCGCTGCGCCTCGCCGACCGGGTGGCGGCGCCGGTGTTCTGGTTCGTTCTGCTCGGTCTGCCGGGGATGCTCGCCTATCGCATGGTCGAGGTGCTCGACGCGACGCTGCGCGCGCGCCGCGCGGGCGCGTTCGCGCTGGGCGCCGCGCGCCTCGACGAGGCGCTTCAACTGGTGCCGGCGCGGCTCGCCGGCGTTCTGGTCGCGCTCGCCGCCTTGTTCGCGCCGGCCGGCCGGCCGGGGGCGGCGTTCAAGGTAATGACGCGCGATGCGCGCAGGCATCGCTCGCTCAACGCGGGCTGGCCGCAGGCGGCGATGGCGGGGGCGCTGGGATTGGCGCTGGGCGGTCCGCCGGGTGGAGTTCGGGGCGGCGACGGAAAAGCGCCGCGCGGACCCTGGCTGGGCGACGGCCGCGCGCGCGCCGAACCCGAGGACGTTCGCCGGGCGCTGTTCCTGTTCGCGGTCGCCTGCCTGATCGACGCCGCGCTCGTCGGCCTTTTGGCGCTGGGGCGGGGGGCGTAGGCCCCGCCGGGGCGGGATGGCTCAGGGATCGAGCTCGGTATCCCAGTAGAGGAAATCGTGCCAGCTCTCGTGCAGCCGGTCGGGCTGGAAGGCGCGGCCGATCTCCTGCAAATGGCGCACCGACGGCGTCCGGGGCTCGGCCATCGGGTGCATGCGCGCCTCGTTGACCAGCCGGTCGCCCTTGGACCGGTTGCAGGCGACGCAGGCGGTGACCACGTTGTCCCAGGTCGTCCGCCCGCCGCGCGAACGCGGCACCACGTGATCGAAGGTCAGCTCCTCGGTCGGCGCGCGGCCGCCGCAGTACTGGCAGCGAAAGCGGTCGCGCAGGAACACGTTGAAGCGCGTGAACGCCGGGCGGCGGGTCATCGGGACATAGCGCTTGAGCGAGATCACGCTCGGCAGCCGCATTTCGCAGCTCGGCGAGTGCACCAGCCGGTCGTATTCGGAGAGGATGTTGACGCGCTCGAGAAACGCCGCCTTGACCGCCTCGTGCCAAGGCCAGAGCGAGAGCGGGAAATAACTGAGCGGCCGGTAATCGGCGTTGAGAACCAGGGCGGGGTAACGGTCAAGCGAAATCGAAAACGACACGACTTTGTCCTCTCGGGCCGGCAAACCGACGCGCCGGCCCGACCGACGGCCGCACCCACGCGAACACCCGCGCCGACGGGCGAACGCGCACAAATGCATTCGCGCGCCGATGCGACGGAAGATTCATTATATCACGCGGGCGCAATGCGCGCCCAGCCTCGCCCCGATCGTCGATGATCCATTCAAGCGCCGCCGGCGCGGACAGGGCGGCGGCCATCGCCTTACCGCAGGGCGGTGACGCCGGGCGGGGTTACGGCGGGCGGGTTGTGTCCGGCGAGCCAGGCGTCGCGGATCGACGGCCAGTCGGTCAGCGGGCGCGCGCCCTGGAGCACGGCGATCGTCGCCCGCACGAAGGCCGCCGCGCGGTCGGGCAGGCGCCCGACGGCCGGGCCGATATCGTCGAAGTCCCAATCCTCGCACGGCGCGCGGGCGAGGCGCGGCAACTCGTCGAAGGCCGCGAGGTCGGGCGTTCGGTCCTGGTCGAGAACCACCACCAGATAGACCAGCGCCAGCGCGAAGCGCACCGGCTCGGCGAGCTTCGGCGGCGGCGCGGCGAGGAACTCGGCGATCTCCTTGCGCCGTCCATGGGCGAGCGCGACCTCGAGATAACCGACATAGGCCGTGTCGTCGCCGAGCCGGTAGGCCGCCCGGAGCCGTTCGAGCGCCGCGTCGATCAGCGGCGCGGCGGCGGCATCGTCGAGACCGCGCGCGCGGCTGACCAGCGCCCGGGCGCAATCGCCGAGCGCCTCGGCGTCGCGCGGGCGAAGTTCCAGCGTCGCCTCGTATTTCTCGATCGCCGCCGCCCAGACCTCGGCCGCGGCCGCGCCGTCGAGCCCCTGGGCGCGGGT
The DNA here is from genome assembly GCA_964531525.1 of uncultured Alphaproteobacteria bacterium. GTDB lineage: Bacteria > Pseudomonadota > Alphaproteobacteria > JAAXGF01 > JAAXGF01 > CAYYWV01. The sequence goes on from CAZHDF010000015.1 coordinate 31,574, forward strand.
CGCGAGCGCGCCCGCCCAGTTGTAGAGCGCGTCGGCGTGGCGGGGGTCGACCTCGACCGCCTTGGCGTATTTCTCCATCGCCCGCGCCCACAGCCCCTCGGCCTTCGCGCCGCGCAGCGCCTGGGCGCGGCGGGCGTCGTCGTTGGCGAGCATGACATAGGCCCAGGCGACCGCCTCGCGGCTGTCGTCGTCGGCGATCCGCCCGGCGGCGTGATCGGCGACCAGACGCTCGTAATCGCCGACCACCAGGCGCAGGCGCGGCGGTGGCGGCGGCGCGTCGTCGCCGACCGCGCGCTCGGCCCTGGGTTTTTCGGCCTTGGGTTCGGCCTTGCGTTCGGGCGCGGCGGCCGGCTCGGAAGGCGGCGCGGGCTCGGGCGCCGGAGCGGCGGCCTCGGGCGCGGGGGGCTCGGCGGCGATTTTCTTCTCGGCCACGGGAGGCGGGGGGGGTGCAAGCGGCGCCTTTTCGACCGGCGGCGCGGCGGGGGCCTTCTCCTCGGCCACGGGGGCGGGTTCGGGCGCGGGTTCGGGCGTCGCCTTGGCGGACGGCGGCGATGGCGCGGCCGCGCGCGCGGGCACGGTCCCGCCGGCCAGGGCCGCGAGCGCGGTATCGA
>CAZHDF010000015.1:32284-35147 GCA_964531525.1 uncultured Alphaproteobacteria bacterium
GCGGCCGCGCGCGCGGGCACGGTCCCGCCGGCCAGGGCCGCGAGCGCGGTATCGAGCGGCGCGGCCGCCTCGGCGTCGCGTGGCGGACGGATCGCCGACCAGACGCGCAGGGTTTCGCCGACCGGGTCGGCGAGGAAGCGCGGCGGGAAGACGTCGAGCTTGCGGGCGAGCCCGATCGAGAAGCCCTCGGCGTCGAAGCCGGGCAGGAACAGGGCGTCGTTTCCTGGAACGTCCAGCAGCTTGCGCACCGGGGGCGCGGGCGGATGGTCGTAATGGCCGACCCAGAACAGGCGGTTCGCGAAGCGCCCGTGATCGGCCAGGATCTCGACCAGCGGGTCGTCGTCGCCTCGGAAGCCGAGCGCCACGATCGGCAGGCCGCGATAGAGCACGTGGCGCAGCAGGGGCTCGATCCGGCGGCGATAGGCGGTGCGTTCGCCCGCGCTCACGGGCGGCGCCGAGCGATCGCCGAGACCATGGAGATAAACCGCCGTCGGCCCGTCGGCGACCGCGGCCGCGGGCACGTCGGAGCCGCCGGCGAGGTCGTAGACCGCGGGCTGCAGGTTGGCGCGCGCGCAGGCCGCGATCAAAAGCCGGTCGAAGTTGACGGTGAGCACCGGGCCGATGAAGCCGCGCGCCATCAACTCGGCGATGATCAGATGCTCCCAGTTGAGCCGCGCCTGGTCGAGCACGTCGCCGATGAGCCGCGCGCGCTCGCCCTCCGACAGCCAGCCGAGAAGGCGGCGATACGACGGCACGGCGCCGTCCTGGGTCGCGAGGCGGTAGGTTTCGGGGAAACGCTCGCGCACCAGCGCGACCATGCCGGCGGCGGTCGGGATGCCGGCGCTGACCGAGGCGCCCGCGCCGAGGATCAGACAGCCCCCCCCCGCCTCGCGTGCGAGCCGGAGCGCCTGTGCAATCAGGTCGAGCGTCGCGAGCGGCTTTTCGAGCCCCGCGACGAGCGAATCACCTTCCGTGGACATGCGAGACCTCCCACGGGCAATCTACCATGTCAAAGCGCGCCTCGCCGCAAGAAATTGTGCCTTTTGGCCCGCCGACACCCAGGTATGGTTAACGCATGGCGCCCCCGACCACCGTTCGCGTGTAGCCGCACGGGTTCGGTCCGCGCGCTCAGTGGCGAAGCGCGGCGACCAGAACGTCGCCGCCGCGCGCGAGCGCGCCCGCGTCGATGCCGTGGCCGACACCGCGCGCCAGATGCCAGCGCACCGGCACCTCGAGCGCGGCGAGCGCGGCGACGGCGGCGGGCAGCGAGGCGGGCGGCACCACCGGGTCGGCGTCGCCGTGGGCGAGAAAGACGAAGGGCCGCGCGCGGATCGCCTCGGCCAGCGCCTCGGCCCCGATCAGCGCGCCCGAATAGCCGACCACGGTGGCCATCGCGCGCGGCCGGCGCAGCGCGACGTGCAGCGCCATCATCGCGCCCTGGCTGAAGCCGACCAGGGCGAGGCGGCTTTCGTCGAGGCCGTGCCGCGCGAGCGCGTCGTCGAGGAAATGGTCGATCCCGCGCGCCGCGTTCTCCGCCCCGCGAAGGAGCGCGTCGGGCGATCGCGCGCCGAGGCTGAACCACTGCCGCCCGGCCGGGTTCTCGTCGCAGACCTCGGGCGCGTGGGGCGAGGCGAAGGCCGTGCGCGGCAGCAGCGCCGCCCATTCGTCGGCGAGTCCGATCAGGTCGTTGCCGTCGGCGCCCCAGCCGTGGAGAAAGACCACCAGCGAATCGGGCGCCCCGCCCATGGCCGGATCGCGGCTCGGTCCCGTCAGTCGCGGCGGCTCGGTCATCGCTTTCTTCTCCGTTTTCGTTCGCGCCGATTCCCGTCGATCGGCACGGACAAAACCCCTTCGCGCGGACAAGGGATTTCCATTCGCGCGGCCATGTGGCAGCTTACGGCCCGCGTCCGCCGACACGGTTCCTATACCAGATGAGCGATCCCGTCGACGAAACCGCCCCCCGGGGCACCGAAAAACCGCGCCCCGGGCGGGGCCGGGCGACATCCGCGCGCGTCGACGACGCGGGGCTCGTGACCCGGTTCGCGCCCAGCCCGTCGGGCTACATGCATCTCGGGCATGCCTATTCGGCGCTGATCGGCTGGCGCGCGGCGCGCGAGGCGGGCGGGCGCTTTCGCCTGCGGATCGAGGACATCGACGCCGGCCGCTGCCGCCCCGCCTTCGAGGAGGCGATCTACGAGGACCTCGCCTGGCTCGGCATCGACTGGGACGGGGCGGTGCGCCGCCAGTCGGAGCACCTAGCCGATTACGCCGCCGCGCTCGAGGAGTTGAGCCGCCAGGGGCTTCTCTACCCCTGCTTCTGCACCCGCGCCGAGGTTCGCGCCGAGATCAAGCGCGCCGACGCCGCGCCCCACGGCCCCGACGGGGCGCTCTATCCGGGCACCTGCCGCAAGCTCGGCCGCCAGGAGCAGAACCGCCGCATCCGCGCGGGAAAGGCCCATGCGCTGCGCCTCGACATGGCGAAGGCCGCCGCGCGCGTCGGCCCGCTCGCCTGGCACGACCGGCGCGCGGGAGAGGTCGCGGCCGACCCCTTGAGCTGCGGCGACGTGGTGCTGGCGCGCAAGGACGTGCCCACGAGCTACCACCTCGCGGTTACCCTCGACGATCATCTCCAGGGGGTGAGCCTGGTGACGCGCGGCCATGATCTGTTCCACGCGACCCATATCCATCGGCTTCTCCAGGCGCTTCTCGGCCTGCGCACGCCCGAATACCTCCATCACCCGATGATCACCGATCCGAACGGCATCCGGCTCGCCAAGCGCAACCGGGCGGTCACGCTGCGCTCGCTTCGCAGCGCCGGCAAGACCGCCGAGGAGGTGCGCGTCATGGTCGACGTCGGCGCGGG
>CAZHDF010000016.1:0-32033 GCA_964531525.1 uncultured Alphaproteobacteria bacterium
CAACAGAATCCATCCCCTGAATCGCCGCAACAGTTTCAAATGCGATTCCCCTGATCAAGTAAACGAGGGCTGTGCCCCACAAGAACAAGTATCGTGTCCGGAACTTGAAACGGACATTCTGCTGCGCCTCCAACGGTTGGTAGAGCTACTGGAAGGGGACGATGCCAATCAGGTCGTTGAGTTGATGCGCCGCTATCAAATTCAGCATGCCCGCTTAAAGAGCGTACTGGATGAACTAAATTCCCCAAATGTAGAGAGGCTTCTTTTTCATGACAACTTCACTTCCACGTTAGAGGCTACAGTAGAGCTTTATCTGCGTGCGGAAGTCATGTTTCCGTTTGCGCGACAAGAAGTGGACTTCATAAAGAAGCCGCCCTTTTCGAGAGATCACGTATTAAGCGTATTTCGCACCCTTGGTATTGGAGAATGGATTGGCGAACTTGAATACAATGCAATTGTTCACCTAATGACCAATTAAAATAGCCCCCTACCGCAACGCCTCCTGCGCCGCGCGGATGAGGGCGCGGGCCTTGTTGCGGGTTTCCTGGTACTCGGTCTCGGGGTCGCTGTCGGCGACCACGCCGCCGCCCGCCTGGACGTACATCACCCCGTCCTTGACCACGGCGGTGCGCAGCGCGATGCAGGTGTCCATCGCCCCGGCCGCCGAGAAATAGCCGACCGCGCCGGCGTAGATGCCGCGCTTCTCGTGCTCGAGCTCGTCGATGATCTCCATGGCGCGCACCTTGGGCGCGCCGCTGACGGTCCCGGCGGGGAAGCCGCCGATCAGGGCGTCGAGGGCGTCGAAGCGCGGGTCGAGCTCGCCCTCGACGTTCGAGACAATGTGCATGACGTGGGAATAGCGCTCGATCACGTTGCGCTCGGTCACCTTCACGGTCCCGATCCTGGCCACCCGGCCGACGTCGTTGCGTCCGAGGTCGAGCAGCATGAGATGCTCGGCGAGCTCCTTGGGGTCGGCGAGCAGGTCCTTGGCGAGCGCCTCGTCCTCGCTCACGGTCTTGCCGCGCGGCCGGGTGCCGGCGATCGGGCGGATGGTGACCGTCCGGTCGCGCAGGCGGACGAGAATCTCGGGGCTCGAGCCGACGACCGCGAAGTCGCCGAAGTCGAGAAAGAACAGGAACGGCGAGGGGTTGAGCCGGCGCAAGCTCCGATAAAGCTCGAACGGCGGGAGGCGGAAGGGCACCGAGAAGCGCTGCGAGGGCACGACCTGGAAGATATCGCCGGCGAAGATGTACTCCTTGGCGCGCTCGACCATGGCGTGATACTCGGCGCGGGTCGTGTTCGAGGCCGGCTCGGGCAGATCGATCGTCACGCCCTGGCGGCGCTGATGGGGGACGCTGCGCTCGAAGTCGGCGACCACCTCGGCGATCCGCTCGCGGGCGAGCGCATAGGCCGCGCGGGCGTCGACCCCCGCCAGCGGCCGCACCGGCGTCACGATCGTGACCGCGTCCTCGATGTTGTCGAAGATCGCCATGATGGTCGGGCGCAGCAGAATCCCGTCGGGCAGCCCCAGGGGATCGGGATTGGGCTCGGGCAGGCGCTCCATCAGCCGCACCATGTCGTAGCCCAGATAGCCGACCAGCCCCGCGGCCATCGGCGGCAGGCCCTCGGGCAGATCGATCTCGGCCTCGCGGATCACCCGGCGCATCGAGGCGAGCGCGCCGTCCTCGCAAGGCTCGAAGGTGTCGCGGTCGTAGCGCGCGCTGGCGTTGATCTCGGCGCGGTCGCCGAAGCAACGCCAGATCAGGTCGGGCTTGAGGCCGATGATCGAATAGCGCCCGCGCACGGCGCCGCCCTCGACCGATTCGAGCAGGAAGCTGTTGGCGCGCCCGTCGGCGAGCTTGAGCATGGCCGAGACCGGGGTCTCCAAATCGGCGACCAGCGTCGTCCAGACGACCTGGGGCTTGCCCGCGTCGTAGGCGGCGGCGAAGGCGTCGAAATCGGGAAGCACGCTCATGGTCAGAACATGAGCGCGACGGCGGCCTCGTCGATGGTCACCGGATAGCGCGTCTCGAGGTAGCGGCGATAGGCGATCGTGACGTCGGACGCGATGCCGTTGCGAAGGCTCTCCCGGAGCTTGGCGATCGCCTCCTTGTCGGCCGTCGGGTCGGGAACGATGACGTTCGAGAGCCGGGCGACGACATAGCCTTCGCCGGTCGAGGTCGGCCCGCTGGCGGCCTTGCCGACGTCGAGCGCGAACAGGTCCGAGATCACCAGGGGCGAGAAGGCGCGCCCGGCGCCGTTGCCGTCGCGGCGCATGGCGGCGCTGGCGAGCAGCTCGGCGCCCATCTCGTCGGCGATCGCGGCGATCTCGACGCCCTCGTTGATCCGCTTGGCGGCCTCGGCGGCGCGCTCGCGGGCGATCTCGCCCCGGCGCGCGGTGCGCCAGTCGGCGGCCACCTGATCGCGAACCTCGGCGAGCGGGCGGAGGGTCTCGGGCGTCACGCCGTCGACGCGGACGACGAAATAGCCGCCGTCCTTGGCCTCGGTCACCAGCGAGGTGTCGCCGCTGGCGAGCGAGAAGGCGGTGCTCAGGAACTCGGGCGCGCGCGGCAGGCCCTCGACCTGGCGGCCGTCGGGCCCGGCGCCCGCGGCGCTCACCGCCTCGACCCGGCCGAGGGGAAGATCGAGCCGCTGGGCCGCCTCCTCGAGGGTCGCGCCGCCGCCGAGCTCGTCGTCGAGCCGGTTGGTCAGCCGGTAAAGCGCGTCGTCCGCCTTGCGCAAAGCGACCGCGCGCGTCAGCTTGGCGCGCAGCTCGTCCAACGTCGGCGTGCGCGCGGGCTCGATCTCGGTGACGCGGAAGATATGCCAGCCGAAGGCGCTTTTCACCGGCGCGCTGGTCTCGCCCGAGGCCAAGCCGAACACGTCGTCGGCGGCGCTCTGGTCGATCATGCCGGCGAGCTCGTCGCGGGCGAGGGTGCCGAGCTTCACGGCATCGGCCGACATGCCCGCGGCCTCCTTGGCGACGGCGAGAAAGTCGCCGCCCTCGACCAGACGCTTGCGCGCCGCCTCGGCGGCCTCCTTCGTGGGCAGAAGAATCTGCTCGATGGTTCGCTTCTCGGGCACCGTAAGGGCGTCGCGCTGGTCGTCGTACTCGGCCTTGAGCTCCTCGTCCGATACCGCGATCTCGTCGACCAGATCCTCGGCGGTGATCGCGATATAGGTCAGGGCGCGGTATTCGGGCGCGGTATAGCGGGGCGCGTTCTTCTTATGGAACTCGGCGAGCGCGGCCTCGTCCGGCTCCTCCACGGCGCCGACCGAGGCGATCTCGACGACGAAGAAATCGGCGGTCCGCCGTTCCTCGCGGAAGCGATAGATGGCCTCGGCCGCGAAGCGCGGGGCCACGACCGGGCCGGTCAGGCTGTCGACGAGCTGGGCGCGACGCAGGTCGTTGCGCAGCAAGGTGATGTAGCGTTGCTCGCTCAACCCGCTCGACGCCAGGGTCGAGGCGAAGAGGCCGGGATCGAAAACCCCCGGGGTGAGCTGGAACGCCGGGGTCCGGGCGATCGTCCGGCGCAGGAGATCGTCGCCGATCGCAAGGCCCAGACGCTGGCCCTCGAGATTATAGAGCGTGCGCGATACGATCGCGTCCAACGCCCGCTGGGCGACGTTGAGCCGGCGCGCCTCCTCGCTGTCGATCGCGCGCCCCGTGAGGTTCGACAACCGCTCGATCTCGCGGCGGTACTCGCGGGTGAGGTCCTGGCCACCGATCTCGACGTCGCCGACGGTCGCGACCACGTTCTTCGTCCGGCCGCGGAAGATGTCGCCGATCCCCCAGACGGCAAAGCTCACGATGATGAGGAAGGAGAAGATCCCCATCACCCAGGTTCCGGCGACTTTCCGCAGGTTGACGAGCATGATCGATCTTATTGCTGTGACCCGGAGACGCCCCGACCGCCGGCCGGGGTGTCGCGAAGGCGCGAATATTAGAAGTGAGGGGCGGCCGCGGCAACCGGAATCGGGCGTTTTCCCTCGCGGGCCCCCGGTGTTTCCTCGCCGACGACGGCACTTTGCGCGGGTCTCGCGGCTGTGATAAAGACGCGGGACCCCTCACCAGCCGGCAGGACCCCAGCCCATGACCCGAGAGCGACGCCCGCTGATCGCCGGAAACTGGAAGATGAACGGCCTGCGCGCCGACGGGCTCGCGCGCGTCCGCGATCTCCGCGCCCGCGCCGCCGCCGGCTGCGGTTGCGAGATTCTCGTTTGCCCGCCGGCGACCCTGCTCGCCGCGGTCGCCGAGGTGCTCGCCGGCGGCCCGATCGCGCTCGGCGGCCAGGACTGCCACCCGGCGGCCTCGGGCGCCCATACCGGCGATATCGCGGCCGAAATGCTGGCCGACGCCGGCTGCGCCTACGTCATCGTCGGCCATTCGGAGCGTCGCGCCGATCACGGCGAGAGCGACGCCCTGGTGCGCGCCAAGGCCGAGGCCGGCCACCGCGCGGGCCTGACCGCCATCGTCTGCCTGGGCGAAAGCGAGGCCGAGCGCGACGCGGGCCGGGCGCTCGACGTGGTGGCGGCGCAGCTCGCGGGCTCGGTCCCCGACGCCGCCGATCCCACCAACACGGTAATCGCCTACGAGCCGGTCTGGGCGATCGGCACCGGACGGACCGCCGGCGGGGACGACATCGCCGCCGCGCACGGCCATCTCCGCGCCCGTCTGCGCGCGCGTTTCGGCCCGGCGGGCGAGGAATTCCGGATTCTCTACGGCGGTTCGGTCAAGCCCGCCAACGCCGCCGAGATCCTCGCGCTCGCCGATGTCGACGGGGCGCTGGTCGGCGGCGCGAGCCTGAAGGCCGACGACTTCTGGGCGATCTGCCGAAGCCTACCTTAACGCTCTGGCATCCGCTCCGGAGCTATGCTATAGGCACCCGCGGATGCCCCGATGGGGGCGGATCCCGACATTCGGAACGGCGATCGGAACGGCAATGACGACGGTTCTCCTGGTCATTCACGTGCTTCTCGCGCTCGGCCTGGTCGGCTCGGTTCTTCTTCAGCGCAGCGAGGGCGGCGCGCTGGGAATCGGCGGCGGCGGGGGAGGCGGCGGAGGCCTGATGTCGGGCCGCGCCTCGGCCAACCTGCTCACCCGGACGACCGCCGTCCTGGCCGCGCTGTTCATGCTGACCAGTCTGTCGCTGACCTGGTTGGCGGCGAACGAACGCAAGCCCAAGTCGATCATGGAAGGCGTGACCGCGCCCATCGAAGCGCCGGCCCAGCCGTCCGGCCCCAGCGTTCCCGTCGGCGATTAAATCGGAATGACGGCGGCGGAGACATCCGGAGGCGGCGATTTCGCCGCCTCTGTCACTTCCCGTCCGCGCGTGCTATAGGGAAGGTCCATGGCGCGGTTCATCTTCATAACCGGCGGCGTGGTCTCCTCTCTCGGCAAGGGACTGGCATCGGCGGCGCTCGGCGCGCTCTTGCAGGCGCGCGGCTATCGCGTGCGGCTGCGCAAGCTCGATCCCTATCTCAACGTCGATCCGGGGACCATGAGCCCCTACCAGCACGGCGAGGTGTTCGTCACCGACGACGGCGCCGAGACCGATCTCGACCTCGGCCATTACGAGCGCTTCACGGGCGTGCCCGCGCGGCGCAGCGACAACGTGACCAGCGGGCGGATCTTCTCGACGGTGCTCGCGCGCGAGCGGCGCGGCGACTATCTCGGCGGCACGGTGCAGGTGATCCCCCACGTCACCGACGCGATCAAGGAATTCATCCTCGCCGACACCGACGACAGCGACTTCATCCTCTGCGAAATCGGCGGCACGGTCGGCGACATCGAAAGCCAGCCGTTTCTCGAGGCGATCCGCCAACTCGGCAACGAGTTGCCGCGCGATCACACCTGTTTCGTGCATGTCACGCTGCTGCCCTATCTCACCTCGGTGGGCGAGCTCAAGACCAAGCCGACCCAGCATTCGGTCAAGGAACTGCGCAGCATCGGCATTCAGGCCGACGTTCTTCTCTGCCGCTCGGAAAAGGAGATCCCGCTCGGCGAGCGGCGCAAGATCGCACTGTTTTGCAACGTGCGCGAGGAGGCGGTGATCCCGGGGCTCGACGTCAAGACGATCTATCAAGCGCCGATCACCTATCACCGCGAGGGGCTCGATACCGAAGTCCTGCGCCGCTTCCGCATCGAGGACGCGCCCGAGCCCGACCTTACGCGCTGGCACAACATCGTCGAGCGCGTGCTCGCCCCCGAGGGCCGGGTCACGATCGCCATCGTCGGCAAGTACACGGGCCTGGTGGACGCCTACAAGTCGCTCGCCGAGGCGCTGACCCACGGCGGCATCGCCAACAACGTGCGCGTCAACATCGAATGGATCGACGCCGAGATCTTCGAATCCGAGGACGCGGCGCTCCATCTTCAGGAGGTCCACGGCATCCTGGTGCCGGGCGGCTTCGGCGAGCGCGGATCGATCGGCAAGATCACCGCCGTCACCTTCGCCCGCGAACGACGGATTCCCTATTTCGGCATTTGCTTCGGCATGCAGATGGCGGTGATCGAGGCGGCGCGGAATCTCGCCGGACTCGAAGGCGCCTCGTCGACCGAGTTCGGCCCTTGCCAGCATCCGGTGGTCGGGCTTCTCACCGAATGGATTCGCGGCAACGTGCGCGAGACCCGCGCCGAGGACGGCGACCTCGGCGGCACCATGCGGCTCGGCGCCTATGACTGCGTGCTGACGCCCGGCACGCGGGTCGCCGGAATCTATCCCACGACCAAGATCAGCGAGCGCCACCGCCACCGCTACGAGGTCAACGTCAACTACCGCGAGCAACTCGAGGCCGCGGGCCTGGTCTTCGCCGGCCTGTCGCCCGACGGCAGCCTGCCCGAGATCATCGAGCTGCCCGATCACCCCTGGTTCGTCGGCGTGCAGTTCCACCCCGAGCTCAAGTCCAAGCCGTTCGATCCGCATCCGCTGTTCGCCTCGTTCATCGCGGCGGCGGTCGAACAGTCGCGACTGGTCTAGGTCCGCCATGACCACCCCCCGCCAGATCCATATCGGCGCGCTCACGATCGCCAACGACCGCCCCCTGACGCTGATCGCCGGACCTTGCGCGATCGAGAGCCGGGAGCACGCGCTCGCCACCGCCGAGACCCTGCGCGAGATCGCCGAGCGGGTCGGGATCGGTCTGATCTACAAGAGTTCGTTCGACAAGGCCAACCGCACCAGCCTCGACAGCCCGCGCGGCATCGGCATGGACGAGGGGCTCGCGATCCTCGCCGCGGTGCGCGAGCGGATCGGCTGCCCGGTGCTGACCGACGTGCACGCGCCCGATCAATGCGCAAGCGTCGCCGAGGCGGTCGACGTGCTCCAGATCCCGGCCTTCCTGTGCCGCCAGACCGACCTGATCGTCGCCGCCGCCCACACCGGCCGCGCCCTCAACATCAAGAAGGGGCAATTTCTCGCCCCTTGGGACATGGCCAACGTGGTCGCCAAGGCGGTCTCGGCGGGCTGCCGCGACGTGATGGTTTGCGAGCGCGGCGTGAGCTTCGGCTACAACACGCTGATCTCGGACATGCGCGCGCTGCCGATCCTGCGCCAAACCGGTTGCCCGGTGGTGTTCGACGCCACCCATTCGGTTCAGCAGCCGGGCGGGCTCGGCGGACGCTCGGGCGGGCAGCGCGAGTTCGTGCCCGTGCTGGCGCGCGCCGCGGTCGCGGTCGGCGTCGCCGCCGTGTTCATGGAAACCCACGAAAATCCCGACAGCGCCCCGAGCGACGGCCCCAACATGGTGCCGCTTGCCGAGATGGAGGCGCTGCTCGCCGAGTTGGTCGCCTTCGACCGGCTCGCCAAGTCGTCGTAGTTCGGAGGAAGCGGAGATGACAGCCATCATCGACATCCACGCGCGCGAGATCCTCGACAGCCGAGGCAATCCGACGATCGAGGTCGAGGTCGTTCTCGAGGACGGCTCGGGCGGACGCGCCGCGGTCCCCTCGGGCGCCTCGACCGGCACCCACGAGGCGGTCGAGCTTCGCGACGGCGACAAGGCGCGCTACGACGGCAAGGGCGTGCGTCGCGCGGTCGAGGCGGTCGAGGGCGAGATCTTCGACGCGATTTCGGGGCTCGACGCGACCGAGCAGGAAACCATCGACGCGACCATGATCGCGCTCGACGGCACGGCCAACAAATCGCGCCTCGGCGCCAACGCGATCCTCGGCGTCAGCCTCGCAATCGCCAAGGCCGCGGCCGAGACGAGCGGGCTGCCGCTGTATCGCTATATCGGCGGCGTGCACGCGCGCCGCCTTCCGGTGCCGATGATGAATGTGATCAACGGCGGCGCGCACGCCGACAACGCGCTGGACGTGCAGGAATTCATGATCGTGCCGCTCGGCCTGCCGAGCTTCGCCGAGGCGCTACGCGCCGGGGCCGAGATCTTCCACGCCCTTCGCCGACGGCTGGCCGAGGATGGCCACAAGACCGCGGTCGGCGACGAGGGCGGCTTCGCTCCCGACCTGCCGAGCGCCGATGCCGCCCTGGCCGCGATCGTCAAGGCGATCGAGGCCGCCGGCTATCGCCCCGGCGAGGACGTCGCGCTGGCGATCGACGCCGCATCCAGCGAGTTCTTCGACGACGGCCACTACCGGCTCGCGGGCGAGGGCAAGACCTTGGACGCCGCCGGCATGACCGCCTATTACGAGGACCTGATCGCGCGCTATCCCATCGTCATGATCGAGGACGGCATGGCCGAGGACGACTGGGACGGTTGGAAAATCATGAGCGCGGCGCTCAACGCGCGCGTCCAGATCGTCGGCGACGACATCTTCGTCACCAACCCCGAGCGCCTCGGCAGGGGAATCGCGGACGGCATCGCCAACGCGATCCTGGTCAAGCTCAACCAGATCGGCACCCTCTCGGAGACCCTCGAGACGGTTTCGATGGCGCGCGGCGCGCGCTACGGCGTCGTGATCTCGCACCGCTCGGGCGAGACCGAGGACGCGACCATCGCCGACCTCGCGGTCGCCACCAACTGCGGGCAGATCAAGACCGGCTCGTTGTCGCGCTCGGACCGGCTCGCGAAGTACAACCAGCTCCTGCGGATCGAGGAGGACCTGGGCTCGGCCGCGCGTTACGCCGGGCGAGAGGTCTTTCCACGCGCCTGAAAAACAACCGGGCAAGCCCGCGAGACTCCTCGCGGATTCCGGTTGACCGATCGAATCCGGTTGTGATTCACTGCGGCCATGGTTTTCCCTACCGAGTTGGGCCAACGCCTGCGCCAAATCATGGCGCCGCTTTTCATCGCCTCGCTCGCGGGATATTTCGCCTATCACGCGATTCAGGGAGAACGCGGCGTCATCGCCTGGCTCAAGCTGCGGCAACAGGTCGAGCGGACCGAAACGGCGCTGAGCGCGAGCCGGGCCAAGGAACAGCGGCTCGCCCATCGGGTCTCGCTCCTGCGACCGGAGAGCCTGGATCGCGACCTGCTAGACGAACGCGCGCGCGCGGTCCTCAACCTCGCCGCCGAAAACGAGCAGGTGATCTTCATCGCGCCCGCCGACCAGGCCGCGCCGTCCGGCGAGTAAGCTGCCGCGCGCGATCCCATTCCATGCGAGAGCGAGGGCTCGTAAAAGGAGCGCGACTTGCGCGCTTCCCCCATTACGCGTAATTTCCGCCTGAGAGATCGGCCTCGAAAAGGGGCCGCCGGCCGGCGCCGGAGAAGGCCAGAAGGAGGATCGATGGCGACGTCGAAGCAGAAGAAGAAGCCTGCCGCCCTGGACCCCGACGAACTCCTTTCCCTATATCGCGAAATGCTTCTGATCCGGCGCTTCGAGGAGAAGGCCGGCCAGATGTACGGCATGGGGCTGATCGGCGGGTTCTGCCATCTCTACATCGGCCAGGAGGCGGTGGTCGTCGGGATCGAGCACGCGATCCGCCCCGACGACACGGTCATCACCAGCTATCGCGATCACGGCCACATGCTTGCCCGGGGGATGGATCCCAAGGGCGTCATGGCCGAGCTGACCGGGCGCGCGGGCGGCTACTCGAAGGGCAAGGGCGGCTCGATGCACATGTTCTCGACCGAGCGCAACTTCTACGGCGGCCACGGCATCGTCGGCGCGCAGGTGCCGCTCGGCAACGGGCTCGCCTTCGCGCTTCGCTACCGCGGCGAAGACCGCATCAGCGTGACCTTCTTCGGCGAGGGCGCGGCCAACCAGGGGCAGGTCTACGAAACCTTCAACATGGCGGCGCTCTGGAAGCTGCCGGTCCTGTTCATCGTCGAGAACAATCGCTACGCCATGGGCACCTCGGTCGAGCGCGCCAAGGCCGGAACCGAGCTTCACCGGCGCGGCGCCCCCTTCGGGATTCCCGGCGACGAGGTCGACGGCATGGACGTCGCGGCGGTCAAGGCCGCCGCCGAGAAGGCCGCCGCCTATTGTCGCTCGGGCAAGGGCCCCATGATCCTCGAGATGCAGACCTACCGTTATCGGGGTCATTCCATGTCGGACCCGGCGAAGTACCGCTCGCGCGACGAAGTCCAGAAGATGCGCGAGCAGAAGGATCCCATCGACCAGCTTCGCAAGCGCCTGATCGCCGACGGCGTCGGCGACGAGGCCGCGTTCAAGGCCATCGACCGCGAGGTCCGCGCGGTGGTCGCCGAGGCCGCCGAGTTCGCCCAGAACAGTCCCGAACCCGATCCGGCCGAGCTTTATACCGACGTTTATGCCGATGCCTGAGATGCCGGTGTCGTTTTCTCCGCGCCGCACTTCCGTTCCCCGCCAACTCGCGAGCGAGCCATGCCGACGCAAATCCTGATGCCAGCCCTTTCGCCGACCATGACCGAAGGCACGCTCGCCCGCTGGCTCAAGAAGGAAGGCGACGAGATCGCGGCGGGCGACGTGATCGCCGAGATCGAAACCGACAAGGCAACCATGGAGGTCGAGGCGGTCGACGAGGGCGTGCTCGCCAGGATCCTGGTTCCGGAAGGCAGCGAGGGGGTCGCCGTCAACACGCCGATCGCCGTGCTCGCCGAGGAGGGCGAGGACGCGAGCGCCGTGGCCACGCCGGCTCCGGCGGCCGCGCCGCCGGAACCCGCGCCGTCACCCGCACCGACACCCGTCAAGGCCGAGGCGCCCAGGGTCCCGCCGACGCCCGCCGCCCCGGCGGCCAGCGCGGTGTCCGCCGATGACGACCGCGAGGCGCGCGCCTATCGCGAGACTGTGACGCTCACCGTGCGCGAGGCGCTGCGCGACGCCATGGCCGAGGAAATGCGCCGCGACGAGCGCGTCTTCCTGATGGGCGAGGAGGTCGCGCAGTACCAAGGCGCCTACAAGGTCAGCCAGGGGCTGCTCGACGAGTTCGGCGATCGTCGGGTGATCGACACGCCGATCACCGAATCGGGCTTCGCCGGGCTCGGCGTCGGCGCGGCCTTCGGCGGCCTCAGGCCGATCGTCGAGTTCATGACCTTCAACTTCGCCATGCAGGCGATCGACCATATCGTCAACTCGGCGGCCAAGACGCTCTATATGTCGGGCGGGCAGGTGCACTGCCCGATCGTGTTCCGGGGGCCCAACGGCGCGGCCTCGCGGGTCGCGGCCCAGCATTCGCAGTGCTATGCGAGCTGGTATGCCCATATCCCCGGGCTCAAGGTCGTCTCGCCCTATTCGGCGGGCTGCGCCAAGGGCCTTTTGAAAGCCGCGATCCGCGACCCCAACCCGGTGATCTTTCTCGAAAACGAGATTCTCTACGGCGAGAGCTTCGAGGTCCCGACCGACCCCGACTTCGTGGTCGAGATCGGCAAGGCCAAGATCGTGCGCCCGGGAAGCGACGTGACCCTCGTCGGGTTCTCGCGCATGGTCGGCGAGGCGCTCAAGGCGGCCGAGCTGCTCGCCGCCGAGGGGATCGAGGCCGAGGTGATCGACCTGCGTTCGCTGCGGCCGCTCGATCACGAAACCATCGCCGCCTCGGTCCGGCGCACCAACCGGCTGGTGACGATCGAGGAAGGCTGGCCGCTCGCGGGCATCGGGGCCGAGATCGCGGCGCGCATGATGGAGCACGCCTTCGACGATCTCGACGCGCCCGTGCGCCGGGTCGCCGGCGTCGATGTTCCCATGCCCTACGCGGCGAACCTCGAACGCCTCGCCCTGCCGCAGGCCGAGCAGATCGCCGCCGCCGCCAAGGATGTCTGTTACCGGAGCTGAGTCCCGAAAGCCGCCATCGCGCGAGAGGATGGAGCATGTCGACCGAAATTCTTATGCCGGCGCTGTCGCCGACCATGACCGAGGGCACGCTGGCGAAATGGCACAAGAAGGAAGGTGACCCGGTCGGCGCGGGCGACGTGCTCGCCGAGATCGAGACCGACAAGGCGACCATGGAGGTCGAGGCGGTCGACGAGGGCGTGCTCGCCAGGATCCTGGTCCCCGAGGGGACCGAGGGCATCGCCGTCAACACGCCGATCGCCGTGCTTGCCGAGGAAGGCGAGGACGCGAGCGCCGTCGCCGCGCCGACCGCCGCGAGCCCACCGCCCCAAGCCGCACCCGAACCCGCGCCGGAACCGGCTCCGGCGGCCGCGCCCCCGCGGGCAGCCGCCACGGGCGATGCGCCGGCCACGCCGCTCGCCCGGCGCATCGCCGCCCAGGCGGGCGTCGAGCTCGGGAGCGTCGCGGGCAGCGGACCCCACGGCAGGATCCTCCGCGCCGACGTCGAGGCCGCCGCGCGCGCGACGCCCGCCGCACCTTCGCCGCCCCCAAGCGCCAGGAGCGAACGCATCATCGCGAGTCCGCTCGCGCGCAAGATGGCCGAGCAGGCGGGGCTCGATCTCGCCGCCATTTCCGGCAGCGGTCCGGGAGGACGGATCGTGAAATCGGATATCGAGGCGGCACTCGCCCGCGCCGCCGAACGCCCCGCGCCGGCTCCGGCCGCGGTCCCGACGCCCGCTCCGGCGGCGGCCCCAAGCGAGACCGCCGGGCTGCCGCCGTTCGACGAGCTGCCGCTCAACAACATGCGCAAGGTGATCGCGCGCCGGCTCGTCGAATCGAAGCGCGAGGCGCCGCATTTCTATCTCACCGTCGATTGTCGGATCGACGAGTTGTTGAAGCTCCGCGCCGAGCTCAACGCCCGCAGTCCCAAGGAGGGGGACGAGGCCTATAAGATCTCGGTCAACGACTTCGTTATCCGCGCCTCCGCGCTCGCGCTCATGAAGGTGCCCGAGGCCAACGCCTCCTGGGCCGAGACCGCGATCCGCCTGTACCGCTCGGCCGACATCTCGGTCGCGGTCGCGATCGACGGCGGGCTGATCACGCCGGTCGTGCGCGGCGCCGAGAACAAGGGCCTCGCCGCGATCTCGCGCGAAATGAAGGACTTGGCCGCGCGCGCCCGCGCCGGCAAGCTGATGCCCGAGGATTACCAGGGCGGCACCTTCAGCGTCTCGAACCTCGGCATGTTCGGAATTCGCGAGTTCGCCGCCGTCATCAACCCGCCCCAGGGCTGCATCCTCGCCGTTGGCGCGGGCGAGCAGCGCCCGGTCGTGGTCGACGGCGCGCTCTCGGTCGCAACCGTGATGACCTGCACGCTCTCGATCGATCACCGGGTGGTCGACGGCGCGGTCGGCGCGCGCTTCCTGGCGGCGTTCAAGGAGCTTATCGAATATCCCCTCGCCATGCTTTTGTAGGAGAAACCCCGTGGCCGACGGCAGCTTCGATCTCATCGTCCTGGGCGGCGGCCCGGGCGGCTACGTGGCCGCGATCCGCGCGGCGCAACTGGGCCTCAAGGCGGCGGTGGTCGAGCGCGCGGACCTCGGCGGCGTCTGTCTCAACTGGGGCTGCATTCCGACCAAGGCGCTGCTGCGCACGGCCGAGGTCTATCACCTGATGACCCACGCCGCCGATTACGGCCTCACGGCCGGCGGCGAGCCCGGCATCGACATCGCCGCGATCGTCAAGCGCAGCCGCGCGGTCGCCAGGCGGCTCTCGAACGGGGTCAAGTTCCTACTCAAGAAGAACAAGGTGACGGTGATCGCGGGCCACGGCCGACTCGCCGGCAAGGGGCGGCTCGCGGTGACCGCCGAAGGCGGCGCGGAGACGGTTTACGAGGCGGCTCATATCATCCTCGCGCCGGGGGCGCGGGCGCGCGCGCTTCCGGGCCTGGAGCCCGACGGCGAGCTCGTCTGGACCTACAAGGAAGCCATGGTGCCCGAGGCGATGCCGCGCTCGTTGCTGGTGGTGGGATCGGGCGCGATCGGAATCGAGTTCGCGAGCTTCTACCGCACCCTCGGCGCCGACGTCACGGTGGTCGAGGTGCTGCCCCGCATCCTGCCGGTCGAGGACGAGGAGATCTCGGCGCTCGCCCATAAGGCGTTCGAGAAGCAGGGCATTCGCATTCACACCAACGCCCAGGTCACCTCGCTTCAGCGCTCGGCCAAGCATGTCACGGCGGTGCTCGACCTCGGCGAGGGCAAGACCACCAACCTGACCGTGGACTGGGTGATCCTCGCCGTCGGCATCACCGGCAACGTCGAGGACCTCGGCCTCGAAGGCACCGGGGTCCGGGTCGAGCGCGGCCATATCGTGGTCGACGAATGGCTGCGCACGGGCGAGCCCGGCGTCTACGCCATCGGCGACGTGGTCGGCCCGCCGTGGCTCGCGCATAAGGCGAGCCACGAGGGCGTGATCTGCGTCGAAAGGATCGCCGGGGTCGAGGGGGTCCACCCGCTCGACGTCACGGCGATCCCCGGCTGCACCTACTGCATGCCCCAGATCGCGAGCGTCGGGTTGACCGAACAGGCGGCGCGCGAGAAGGGGTTCGAGGTCCGCGTCGGGCGCTTCCCCTTCGTCGGCAACGGCAAGGCGATCGCGCTCGGCGAGCCCGAGGGGCTGGTCAAGACCGTGTTCGACGCCAAGACCGGCGCGCTTCTCGGCGCGCATATGATCGGCGCCGAGGTGACCGAGATGATCCAAGGCTATTGCGTCGCCAAGACGCTCGAGACCACCGAGGCCGAGCTCATGCATGCGATCTTCCCGCACCCGACGATCTCGGAGGCGATGCATGAATCGGTGCTTGACGCCTATGGCCGCGCCATTCACATCTAAGGCATGACAAGTCAAATCAGCGCGAAGCTGCGCCATCCCGAGAAACGAAACCGGCCCGAGAGCCCGATCAAGCGCAAGCCCGCCTGGATCCGGGTCAAGGCGCCCACGTCCGAGGGCTATGCGGAGACCCGCCGGATCGTGCGGGAGCACGGCCTGAACACGGTCTGCGAGGAAGCCGGTTGCCCCAATATCGGCGAATGCTGGGCCAAGCTGCACGCGACCGTGATGATCATGGGCGATACCTGCACGCGCGCCTGCGCGTTCTGTAACGTCGCCACCGGCAAGCCTGCGCCGCTCGACCCTCGGGAGCCCATGAACACCGCAGTCGCGGTCGCGCGCATGGGGTTGCGCCACGTGGTCGTCACCAGCGTCGACCGCGATGATCTCGACGACGGCGGGGCGGGGCATTTCGCCGCCGTGATCCACGCCATCCGCGAGACCTCGCCCGAAACCACGATCGAGGTGCTGACCCCCGATTTCATGCACAAGGACGGCGCGATCGAAACCGTGGTCGAGGCGCGCCCCGACGTGTTCAACCACAACCTCGAGACCGCTCCCCGGCTCTACCCGACAATCCGCCCCGGGGCGCGCTATTTCACCAGCCTCGAGCTTCTCAGCCGGGTCCGTCGGCTCGACCCCTCGATCTTCACCAAGTCGGGGATCATGGTCGGGCTCGGCGAGAGCACCGGCGAGGTCTATCAGGTGATGGACGATCTGCGCGCCGCCGACGTCGACTTCATCACCATCGGCCAGTATCTCCAGCCCACGCCCCGGCACGCGCCGATCGACCGCTTCGTGCCCCCCGAGGAGTTCGAGGCCTACGCCGCCATGGCGCGGGGCAAGGGCTTTCTCATGGTGTCGTCCTCGCCGCTCACGCGCTCCTCGCACCATGCGGGCGAGGACTTCGAGAAGCTGCGCGCCGCGCGCGAAGCCCTGCGCGCCGGCGCCTGAGCCCCGAGCCCCCAAGACGCCGTGCCGATTCACGCCGAGAAACGGGTGCTGCCGTTCAGCGCCGAGCAGCTTTTCGACCTCGTCGCCGACGTCGAGAGCTACCCCGAGTTTCTGCCCTGGTGCCAGGCGACGCGCATCACCCGGCGCGAGGGCGACGTGTTCTATTCCGACATGGTGATCGGCTTCAAGATGGTGCGCGAGCGCGTCACCACCCGCGTCACCCTCGACCGACCGCGCCGGATCGACGTCGATTATCTGCGCGGCCCCATGCGCCATCTCAACAACCACTGGGTATTCGTGCCGCAGCCGAACGGCGACTGCCTGATCGACTTCTTCGTCGATTTCGAGCTCCGCTCGCCGCTGCTCGACCGCCTCATCGGCGTTTTGTTCAACGAGGCGGTGCGCCGCATGGTGGGCGCCTTCGAGACTCGCGCGCGCCAGCTTTACGGCCAGCCGTCCGGTAATCGCTAGGGGCGGATGGTTCGCGTCCGACGCCTTTCCGCCTCCGACATCGAGGCGGCTTGGCCCGAGATCGAGGCGATCTTCTTCGCGAGCGCCACCCGCCGCGACTTCGCCGACGAAGCCGCGCGCCGGGCCTTCCGGGCCGCCTGGCTCGACCCGTACCGCGCGCACTGGCCCGATCTGATCTGGATCGCGCGCGAGGCGGACGGCGCGATCGCGGGCTATCTCGCGGGCTGCCGCGACAGCCGCGCGGCGCGATCGGTCCTCGATCGCCAGCCCGATTTTCCGCTGTTCGCCGACCTGTTCGACCTCTACCCGGCGCATTTCCATGTCAACTGCCGCGCCGAACGCCGGGGGCGGGGGATCGGCGCGGCGCTGGTCGCCGCCTTCGTCGCGCATTGCCGGACTTGCATCGCCCCAGGCGTCCATCTGGTCACGGCGGCGGGGGCGCGAAACGTCTCCTTCTACCGCCGCCAAGGCTTCGACCGCGAGATCGCGCGCAAGGCGGGCGACCGCGCCCTCCTGTTTCTGGGGCGGCGGCTTTAGGCCAGCGCCTCGAGCGCCAGATCGAGCGCCGTGGCGATGCTCGCGCGGCGCACCGCGTCGCGGCCGATATCGCCGAAGTCGCGGCGCCGGTGCAGGGTCGCGCCGTCCTTGCGGGCGACGGCGAAATGGACCCGACCGGCGGGCTTGCGCTCGCTGTCGCTGCCGGGACCCGCGACGCCGGTGATCGCGAGCGCGACGCCGACCCGCGCGTCCGAGCGGGCGAGCGCGCCCTCGGCCATGGCGCGGGCAACCGGCTCGCTCACCGCGCCATGCTCGGCGAGCATCTCTCGGGGCACCCCGAGAAGCGCCGTTTTCGCCTCGTACGAGTAGGTGACGAAACCGCGCTCGACCACGTCGGACGAGCCGGGAATCGCCGTGAGCGCGCCCGAGACCAGGCCGCCCGTGCAGGATTCGGCCGTCGCCAGCATGACGCCCGCCGCCCGGCAGGCATCGAGCACGGCGCGCGCCTTGGCGAGAATTTCGTCGTCGAACATCGGCTTGTCCCTCTTCACAGAAGGCCGAAACGCAGGGCGGCGATCAGCAGCCCCCCGGCATAGACCGCCGCGAGCAGATCGTCGAACATCACCCCGAAACCGCCCTTGACCGCCCGGTCGGCCCAGCCCACGGGCCAGGGCTTGATCACGTCGAACAGGCGGAACAGGGCGAAGCCCGCGAGATAGGGCAGGGGCGCGAGCGGGGCGGCGGCGAGCACCAGGATCTGGGCCGCGATCTCGTCGATCACGATATAGCCGGGATCGTCGTCGCCGCCCGCCGCGAGAACGACGCCGGACGCCCAGACGCCGGCGACGAACAGCGCGAGCCCCAGCGCGACCGCGCCCACCGGCCCGCCGAGCGCCACCGCTCCCCAGGCGAGCGGCAGGGCCACGAGCGAGCCCCAGGTGCCGGGCGCCTTGGGCAGAAGCCCCGCGCCCGCGCCGGTGGCGAGGAAGGTCGCGGGCCGGGCGAGCGAAAGCCCGGCGGGCAAGCCGGCGCGGGCCATGTCAGGCGGGAAGCGCGAGGGTCGCGACCGCGAAGGCGGCGATCCCCTCGCCCCGGCCGGTGAAGCCGAGCCGCTCGGTCGTGGTCGCCTTGACGCTGACGCGCGCGGGCGCGACGGCGAAGGCTTCGGCGACGCGCGCGACCATGGTCGCGCGGTGCGGACCGATACGCGGCCGCTCGCAGACGAGCGTCACGTCGAGATGGGTGATCGCGCCCCCCGCCTCGGCGACCAGATCGCGCGCGGCGGCGGCGAAAACGAATGAATCCACGCCCTTCCAGGCCGGGTCCGAGGGCGGAAAGTGATCGCCGATATCGCCCGCGCCGAGCGCGCCGAGCACCGCGTCGACCAGCGCGTGCAGGCCCGCGTCCGCGTCCGAGACCCCGACCAGCCCCCGATCGTGGGGGATCTCCACGCCGCAAAGCGTCACCCGGTCTCCGGGGCCGAAGGCGTGGACGTCGAAGCCCTGGCCGACCCGCGTCTCGCGCCCGAGCCCCATGAGCCGCTCGGCGCGGACCCGGTCCTCGGGCGCCGTCACCTTGACGTTGGCGGCCGAGCCCGGAACCACCGCGACCGCGAGCCCCGCCGCCTCGGCGACCGCGGCGTCGTCGGTCAGCGCCCGGCCCACCGCGCGGCGGTGGGCGGCGAGGATCTCGGCGAAACGAAAGCCCTGAGGGGTCTGGGCGCACCACAGTCCGGCGCGTTCGACCGCGCCTTTGATCCGCCCGTCCTCGGCCACGCGCTTGAGGCTGTCGGTCACGGGGAGCGCCGGAATCGCCCCCGGAACGGCGTCGAGCGCATCGAGCACCCGGTCGACCAGCGCCGCATCGAGCGCCGGGCGGGCGGCGTCATGGATGAGCACTCGGTCGGGGGCGAGCGCCTCGAGGCTTTCGAGGCCGAGGCGAACCGAATCCTGGCGACTGTCGCCGCCGGTCACCGGTTCGAGCAGATCGAGGCCCGCGAGCGCCCGGTCGTAAAGCGGCCGGTCCCCGTCGCCGATCACGACCCGGACCCGATCGACCCGGGGATGGCGCGACAGCGCGGCGGCGGCGTGGAAAAGCAGCGCGCGCCCGGCGAGCGGGACATATTGCTTGGGCATCTCGGCCCCAAAGCGTCGGCCGCGACCGGCGGCCACCACAAGCGCGATCGTTCCGGGCATTCCTCCGGGCATTTTTCCGCCGGGCTGGTCGTTGGGGAGCGCAGCCTAGCCCCGCCCCGCGCCCCTGCCAAGGGTCTACGGCGCGCTGGGCAAGGGGCGGGGGCTTCGCTATAGTCCCGGCGATGTCGCGCCATCTTCTTTACAACCTCGGGGCCCTGCTGTCGCTTCTGCCGGCGGCGCTCGCCCAGTTTCGCGGCGAGGCGCGCCGCGATGGGAGCCATTGGCTGCTGCTGGGGGTCGCCGCGGCGGGGACGACCGCCTGGGCGGCGACCCTGATCGGCGGTGCCTGGCATACTGGATTCTCGGTCGCTCTTTGGGTGAGCATCGCGGCGAGCCTAATTGTTTTCATTATCGTTTCCCTGGTCGCGGATCAGGCATGGCGGCTGACGCCGTTGTTGTTCCCCTATCTTTTTCTGCTCGGCGTCGTCGCGACCATCTGGGCGCAGGCGTCGGGCCCGCCGCTTACGGGCGACGCCCCGGCCGGCTGGCTCGGCCTCCATATCGTGGTCGCCGTGCTGACCTACGCCCTGATGACCATCGGCGCCGTGGCGGGCTTCGCCGTGGTTCTTCAGGAGCGCGCGCTCAAGCGCAAGCGACCGACCGCGCTGACCCGGCTGCTGCCCTCGGTCGCGAACGGCGAGCGGCTTCAGATGGGGCTGCTCGCGGCGGGCGAGATCGTGCTCGCCGCCGGGCTCGCGAGCGGCATCGCGACCGAGTATCTCGAAACCGGGCGGCTGCTGGTCCTCGACCACAAGACGATCCTCTCGCTGATCGCCTTCGTTTTCGTCGGCGCGCTTCTGATCTCGCATCACCGCGCCGGGGTGCGCGGCCGCCACGCGGCGCGCTATGCCCTGGTCGCCTATCTTCTGATCACGCTCGCCTACCCGGGCGTGAAGTTCGTCACCGACGTGCTGATGTGAGCGCGCGCGGGCCGACGGTGTATGGCAACGCGCCCATGGGATAAGGCTGTCGGACAGGCGGTCGGCCCCGCGCCCCGGGTCTAACCCCCTTGCGCGACCATGGCGGTCGCCGTACATTTGCCGAACTTGATGCCTAATTTTTGGGCAGAACCGATCCATTGCCGCAAACATGACCATTTCCATCGGCCCCGTCACGCTTGAAAACCCGGTCGTCCTCGCCCCCATGTCGGGGGTGACCGACCTGCCGTTCCGCCGCCTGGTGAAGTCCCAGGGCGCGGGACTCGTCGTCTCCGAAATGATCGCGAGTCAGGCGATGATCCGCGCGGCGCGGCGTACGTTGACCATGGCCCGCACCGCGCCCGAGGAGTTCCCGATGGCGGTGCAACTCGCCGGCTGCGAGCCCTGGGTGATGGCCGAGGCGGCGAAGCTCAACGCCGATCGCGGGGCGGCGATCATCGACATCAACATGGGCTGCCCGGTCAAGAAGGTGGTCAACGGCCATGCCGGCTCGGCGCTGATGCGCGACGAGCGCCATGCCGGGCGCATCATGGCGGCGACCGTGACGGCGGTCGATCTACCGGTCACGCTCAAGATGCGGACCGGCTGGGACGAGGCCAACCGCAACGCGCCGCGCCTCGCCCGGATCGCCGAGGACAGCGGCATCCGCATGATCGCGGTCCACGGGCGCACGCGCCGCCAGCTTTACCGTGGGCGCGCCGACTGGGCCTTCGTGCGCGAGGTCAAGGAGGCGGTCTCGATCCCGGTGCTGGTCAACGGCGATATCGAAACCCTCGACGACGTCGCCGAGGCGCTCGCCCAATCGGGCGCCGACGGGGTGATGATCGGACGCGGGGCCTACGGGCGGCCCTGGTTCCTGCGCCAGGTGATCCGGTTCCTGCGCGACGGCCGGCGGATTCCGCCGCCGCCGCTCGACGAGCAGCTCGCCATCCTGCTGCGCCATTTCGACGCCATGATCGCCCATTACGGCCACGATCGGGCGGTGCGCATCGCGCGCAAGCATATCGGCTGGTACAGCAAGGGGCTTCGGGGATCGAGCGAGTTTCGCGCCGGGATCAACCGGCTCGACGATGCCGAGGCGATGCGCGCGACCATGCGCGCCTTCTATGCCCCGCTGATCGAAGAGCGGCGGGCCGCATGACGACCGCGCTCGCCAAGGCGCGCGCGGCGCGGCGGGCCCCTTTGGGCGCCGAGGCGATCCTGGCGGCGCTTCCCGACGCGGTGCTGCTGATCGACGAGGGCGGCGTGGTGCGGCGCGCCAACCCGGCCGCCGAGCAGCTCTTCGCTCTCGGCGCGGCGCTTTTGTGCGACGGCCCGCTCGCTCGCATCGTGCCGCCGGCGAGCCCGCTCGTCGAGCTGGTCGCCAAGGCGCGCGAGAGCGCATCGAGCCTCGCGCAGTACGACGTCGATCTCTCCTCGCCCCGGACGGGCGCGCGCGCAGTCGACATCCAGGCCGCCGCGCTCGCCGAGCAGCCCGGCTGGGTGGTCGCGACCCTTCGCGAGCGCTCGATCGCGCGCCGGCTCGGCCGTCAGCTCACCCATCTCGGGGCCGGGCGCTCGGTCGCCGGAATCGCCGCCGCGCTCGCCCACGAGGTCAAGAATCCGCTGTCGGGCATTCGCGGCGCCGCCCAGCTTCTCGACCGGGTGGTGGGCGACGAGGACCGCGAGCTCACGCGCCTGATCACCGCCGAGGCCGACCGCATCTGCCGGTTGGTCGACCGCATGGGGGTGTTCGCCGACGACGCGCCGGTCGAGCGCGACGCGGTCAATATCCACGAGGTGCTCGAACACGTCCGCCGGCTCGCGCAAAGCGGCTTCGGCCGGCGCTTGCGCTTCGTCGAGCGGTACGATCCCTCGCTGCCGTCGGTGTTCGGCAATCGCGACGCGCTGGTTCAGGTCTTTCTCAACCTGGTCAAGAACGCGGCCGAGGCGGCGCCCGAGAGCGGCGGCGAGATCGTGCTGGCGACCGCCTTCGAGCCCGGCGTCCGGCTGATGCGGGGCGGGGGCGGGGGAACGCTCCGCCTGCCGCTGGTGGCGAGCGTCCAGGACAACGGCCCGGGGGTTCCGGCCGAGCTGCGCGGACATCTGTTCGATCCCTTCGTCAGCGGCCGAAGCGACGGCACCGGGCTCGGCCTGGCGCTGGTCGCCAAGGCGGTCGCCGAGCACGGCGGGATCGTCGAGTTCGAGAGCGCGCCGGGCCGCACCGTGTTTCGCGTGCGCTTGCCGCTTCTCGACGCCGAGGATGCGGGAGAGGAGCGCGCGCCATGAGCGCGGGCGCGACGATCCTGGTCGCCGACGACGACCGCTCGGTCCGCACGGTGCTGAGCCGCGCGCTCACCCATCGCGGCCATCAGGTGCGCGCGACCGGCAACGCGACGACGCTGTGGCGTTGGATCGAGGACGGCGACGGCGACATCGTGATCACCGACGTGGTCATGCCCGACGGAAGCGGGCTCGACCTCCTGCCGAGGATCAAGCGGCTGCGGCCCGAGCTGCCGATCATCGTCATGAGCGCGCACTCGACCCTGATGACCGCGGTCAAGGCGGCCGAGCGCGGGGCCTACGAATACCTGCCCAAGCCCTTCGACCTCGACGATCTGGTGGGCGTGGTGCAACGACTTCTGACCGCGCCCCTGCCGATGCCGGAAACGGACGCGGACGACGGGGCCGGCGACGAGGCCGAGGGCCTGCCGCTGATCGGGCGCTCGGCGGCGATGCAGGACATCTACCGCATCATCGCCCGGCTCACGGGCACCGATCTCACGGCCCTGATCGTCGGCGAATCGGGCACCGGCAAGGAGCTGGTCGCCCGCGCGCTCCACGACTACAGCAAGCGCCGCCACGGACCTTTCGTCGCCATCAACATGGCGGCGATCCCGCGCGAGCTGATCGAAAGCGAGCTGTTCGGCCACGAGAAGGGCGCCTTCACCGGGGCCAACGCGCGCCACGCCGGGCGCTTCGAGCAGGCTCAGGGGGGTACCCTGTTCCTCGACGAGATCGGCGACATGCCGCTCGAGGCCCAGACGCGGCTTCTGCGGGTTCTCCAGCAGGGCGAATTCACCCCCGTGGGCGGGCGGCGGACGGCGCGCGCCGACGTGCGCATCATCGCCGCGACCCATCGCAACCTGCGCGAATACGTCAATCAAGGCCTGTTCCGCGAGGACCTCTACTACCGCATCAACGTGGTTCCGATCCGCCTACCGCCGCTGCGCCAGCGGCGCGAGGACCTACCTCTCCTGGTGCGCCACTTCCTCGCCACCGCCCAGGCCGAGGGATTGCCGCCCAAGACCCTGACGGCGGACGCGCTCGACCGCCTCGCGTCCTATTCCTGGCCGGGCAACGTGCGCGAGCTCGAAAACCTGGTCCGCCGGCTCGCGGTGCTATGCCCCGAGGACACGATCGACGCTCGCGCGGTCGAGGCCGAGCTCGCCGAGGCCGAGCCCGACCGGCCGGCGCGCGACGACCGGGGGCTGAGCGCGTCGATCGAGCGTCATCTCGAAACCTATTTCGCCGCCCATGGCGGCGGGCTTCCGGCCTCGGGCCTTTACGAGCGCGTTCTGCGCGAGGTCGAGCGCCCGCTGATCGCGCTGACCCTGGCCGCGACCCGCAACAACCAGATCAAGGCGGCGCGCGTGCTCGGCATCAACCGCAACACGCTGCGCAAGAAGATCCGCATGCTCGGCATCCCCCTCGACCGGGAGGGACGGACGTGGTGACCGCGCCGCCATCGTCGCAGGCCCTCGCCGTCGCCGCCCGGCTCGGCCGCTGGGCCGCGCGCGTCGCCATGTCGCGCAAGCTCGCCTTCGCGCTCGCGTTGGGCGCGCTGGTCTCGGGCGTGGCGACCTACGGCGCGCTTTCGGGCTGGGGACCGTTCGGCCAGCGCGCGCCGCGAACCATCCTGGTCCTGCTCAACATCGACCTGGTGTTCATCCTTCTGCTGAGCGCGGTGGTGCTGAGCAACCTGGTCAAGCTGTGGCTGGAACGACGCCGCGGGCTCGCCGGCTCGCGCCTGCATATGCGCCTGGTGGCGCTGTTCAGCGTGGTCGCCGTGGCGCCCGCGATCATCGTCGCCGTGTTCTCGGTGCTGTTCCTCAACTTCGGGATCGAGTCCTGGTTCAACGACCGGGTCAGCACGGCGATCAACGAATCGATCGCCGTCGCCGAGGCCTACCTCAACGAGCACCGCCAGGTGATCCGCGCCGACGCGCTCGCCATGGCCAACGACATCAACCGCGCGGGCCCGGGGATCGCCAAGTTTCCGGGCTCGTTCAACCGCCTGCTCGCGGCCCAGGCGGCGCTGCGCTCGCTGACCGAGGCGATCGTGTTCCGCCGCGACGGGCGGATTCTCGGGCGCACCGGGCTGACCTTCTCGCTTCTGTTCGAGCAGGTGCCGCTGGAGGCGATGAAACGCGCCGACGAGACCGGCGGCGTGGTCATCCTGACCACCGACACCGACGACCGGGTGCGCGCGCTCGTGCGGCTTCAGGCCTTCGTCGACGCCTATCTCTATGTCGGACGATTCGTCGATGCGCGCGCGATCGCGCATATGCAGCGCACCCAGAACGCGGTCTCGGAATACCAGCGTCTGGAGGGCAAGCGCTCGGGCATTCAAATCACTTTCGCGCTGATCTTCGCGCTGGTCACCGTTTTGCTGCTGCTCGCCGCGGTCTGGCTCGGGCTCACCTTCGCCAACCAACTCGTGTTGCCGATCGGCAATCTGATCACCGCCGCCGAGCAGGTTCGCGCCGGCAAGCTGGACGCGCGGGTCGAGGAGGTCGCGCTCGACGACGAGATCGGCATGCTGAGCCGCGCCTTCAACCGCATGACCAACCAGATCGAGGCCCAGCGCAATGAGCTTGTCGAGGCCAACCGGCAACTCGACGCGCGCAGGCGGTTCACCGAATCGGTGCTTTCGGGGGTTTCGGCGGGGGTCGTCGGCCTCGATCCCGACGGCCGGATCGAGCTTCCCAACCGCCCGGCGCTCGAGCTTCTCGCGCTGCGCGCCGAGGACATTCTCGGCCGACCGCTCGTCGAGGTCGTGCCCGAGATGGCGCCGCTCATGGAAAGCGCCAAGCGACGGCCCGCGCGCGGCGCCGAGGCCCAGATCACCATCGAGCGCGACGGCCATGTCAGCACGTTGTTCGTGCGCATCGGCGCCGAGCGCATCGGCAAGTCGCTCGAAGGCTTCGTCGTCACCTTCGACGACATCACCGCCCTGGTCACCGCCCAGCGCACCGCCGCCTGGGCCGACGTCGCGCGACGCATCGCCCATGAGATCAAGAACCCGCTGACTCCGATCCAGCTTTCCGCCGAAAGGCTCCGGCGCAAGTACCTGGGCGAGATTACGAGCGACCCGGAAACCTTCATTGCCTGCACCGACACCATCGTGCGCCAGGTCGGCGACATCGGCCGCATGATCGACGAGTTTTCGGCGTTCGCGCGCATGCCGGCGCCCAACCTGGAGCCCCATGACGTCACCGCGCTGGTCCGCGAAGCGGTCGTCATGCAGCGGGTCGCCCATCCCGATATCGCCTTCGAGACCCGTCTGCCCGACGACGCCTGCGTGATCGCCTGCGACGCCCGCCAAGTCGGCCAGGCGCTGACGAATCTGCTTCAGAACGCCGCCGAATCGATCGCCGGGCGCGAGGCGGCGCCCGGCGCCGAACTGGCGGGCGGACGCATCGTTCTCGCGATCGAGGTCGAGCCCGGGCGAACGATCGTCGAGGTGACCGACAACGGCCGAGGTCTGCCCGTCGAGCAACGCCAGCGGCTGGTCGAGCCCTATGTCACGACCCGCGCCAAGGGAACCGGGCTGGGGCTAGCCATCGTCAAGAAAATCATGGAAGATCACGGTGGCGAGTTGATGCTCGGCGACGCGCCCGGCGGCGGCGCGCGGGTGCGTCTCGTGTTCGTCGCGGGCGAGGCGGATGCGCCCGAAGCCGCGGCCCCTTCCTCCGAACCGTCGTCCCCGTCTCGATCCACGAAGGTCGCATCCCATGGCGCATGACATCCTGGTCGTCGACGACGAGCGCGATATTCGCCTGTTGATTTGCGACATTCTGCGGGACGAGGGCTACACGACCCGCGAGGCGGGCGACAGCGACGCGGCGCTGGCGGCGCTGCGCGCGCGGTTGCCGGCGGCGATCGTCCTCGACGTCTGGCTCCAGGGAAGCCCGCTCGACGGGATCGGGATCCTCGAGGTCATCTCGCAGGAATACCCCGACGTGCCGGTCATCATCATCTCGGGCCACGGCACCATTGAGCTCGCCGTCCGGGCGATCAAGATCGGAGCCTACGACTTCGTCGAAAAACCGTTCCAGACCGACCGCCTGCTGCTGGTCATCGCCCGGGCGATCGAGGCCGCGCGGCTGCGTCGCGAGAACGCAGAATTGCGCCTGCGCGCGGGTGGCGAGGTCGAGTTGACCGGTGAATCGGCGGCGATCAACTTGGTGCGCAACGCGGTCGAGCGTGTCGCGCCGACCGGCAGCCGGGTGCTGATCACCGGCCCGCCGGGCGCCGGCAAGGAGATCGTCGCGCGGCTTCTGCACCGTCGGTCGCGACGCGCCGACGGCCCCTTCGTCGTGCTCAACGCCGCGACTCTCGCGCCCGAGCGCATGGAGATCGAGCTATTCGGCGCCGAGGTGGGCTCGCAGGCACCGGGCAGCCCGCGCAAGCTCGGCACCTTCGAGCGCGCCCATGGTGGCACCCTGTTCCTCGACGAGGTCGCCGACATGCCGCTGGAAACCCAGGGCAAGATCCTGCGCTTCCTCCAGGATCAGGCGTTCGAGCGCGTCGGTGGCGGCCCTCGAATCGAGGTCGACGTGCGTATCGTCGCCGCGTCCAACCGCGACCTGCGCGCCGAAATCGCCTCGGGACGCTTTCGCGAGGACCTTTATTATCGACTCAACGTGGTGCCGATCCGGATTCCGGCGCTGCGCGAACGCTGCGAGGATATTCCGGCGCTCGCTCGCCACTTCATGACCCGCGCCGCCGAGGTCGCCGGGCTGCCGCCGCGCGTAATCGGCGAGGATGCGATGGCCGCGCTTCAGGCCTGCGAATGGCCGGGCAACGTGCGCCAGCTCCGCAACCTGGTCGAATGGCTCCTGATCATGGCGCCGGGAAGCGCGAACACGCCGATCCTCGCCGAGATGTTGCCGGCGGACCTGGCCGCGAGCGCCCCGCCGTCGATCCGCCGCGACGGAATCGCCGAGATCATGTCGCTACCGCTTCGCGAGGCCCGCGAGACCTTCGAGCGCGAATACCTCACCGCCCAGCTCGCGCGTTTTGGCGGCAACATCTCGCGGACCGCGACCTTCATCGGCATGGAGCGCTCGGCGCTGCACCGCAAGCTCAAGCTCCTCGGGCTCTCCGAAGGAGGGAACCGGGGCGCGAACACCGAGAGCGAGACCAAGGACGAGCCGAACGCGGCGGATGGGGTTTGGCGATGAAGGTATTGATCTGCGGGGCGGGTCAGGTCGGTTTCAACATCGCTCGCTACCTCGCGAGCGAAAACAACGACGTGACCGTCATCGACCAGCACGCCGATCTGGTCCGCAAGGTCTCCGAATCGCTCGACGTGAAGGGGCTCGTGGGGTTTGCCTCGCATCCCGACATGCTCGAACGCGCGGGCGCCGCCGATACCGACATGGTGATCGCCGTGACCTTCGCCGACGAGGTCAACATGGTCGCCTGTCAGGTCTGCCATTCGCTGTTCAACGTGCCGACCAAGATCGCCCGGATCCGCCACCAGAGTTACCTCGACCCCATGTGGCAGCATCTGTTCAGCCGCGACAACCTGCCCATCGACGTGATCATCTCGCCCGAGATCGAGGTCGGGCGCGCGGTCATCCGCCGGCTTCAGGCCCCCGGCGCGATCGACATGATCCCGTTCGCCGAGGGCAAGGTGCGGGTGGTGGGCGTGCATCTGGGCGAGGACTGCCCGGTTTTGAACACGCCGCTTCGCCAGCTCACCGAGATCTTTCCCGACCTCAACATCTATGTCGTCGGCATCATCCGCAACGACCGCATGATCGTGCCCACGGGCGACGACCACATGCTGCCCGGCGACGACATCTACCTGGTCGCCGAGGCCGGCCATATCGAGCGCGCGCTCGCCGCCTTCGGCCACGAGGAGAAGGAGGCGCGGCGCTTCATCATCGTCGGCGGCGGCAACATCGGCCTGTTCCTCGCCCGCGAGCTCGAGGAAAGCTATCCCGACCTCAACCTCAAGATCATCGAGATCGACCCGGCGCGGGCCGAGATGCTGGCCGACAGGCTGACCCGCAGCGTGGTGCTCAACGGCGACGCGCTCGAGCGCGAAATCCTCGAAGAAGCCAATGTCGCCGAAACCGAGACCGTGATCGCGGTCTCCAACGACGACGAGGTCAACATCCTCTCCTCGCTGCTCGCCAAGCGCCACGGCGCGCGCCGGGCGCTGGCGCTGATCAACAACATGTCCTACGGACCGCTGGTCGGCTCGCTCGGGATCGACGTTTCGGTGAGCCCGCGCGACGTGACCGTATCGACGATCCTCCAGCATGTGCGCCGGGGGCGAATCCGCGCCGTTCACAGCATTCGCGAGGGCCTGGCCGAGGTGATCGAGGCCGAAGCGCTCGAAACCTCGCCCCTGGTCGGCACGCCCCTGCGCGAGACCAAGATGCCAGCGGGCATCATCGTCGGCGCGATCGTGCGCGGCGACGCGGTCATCATCCCGCGCGGCGACACGGTGGTGCGGGCCAACGATCGAGTAATCATCTTCGCCGCGGCCGGCATGATCCGAAAGGTCGAGCGCATGTTCTCCGTGCGGCTCGACTTCTTCTAGGGCGCTCGCCCGGAGCCGCCGGTGCGCTTTTTTCCCGCGATCCTGTTTCTCGGTCGGCTACTCGCCGCCTTCGCCGCCTCGATGCTCGCGCCGGCGATCGTCGCGCTGATCTACGACGAGCCCGGCGTTTCCTTCATCTTCCTCGCCACCGCCGCGGTCACCCTGTTCTTCGGCATGGGGATGGTGTTCGCCGCCCAGGGCGCGGCGGGCGAGGTACGGCGGCGCAGCGATCTTCTCGCCTTCGTCGCGGCCTGGCCGGTCGCCGCCGCCTTCGCCGCCGTGCCGCTGTTCCTTCTCGGCGCGACGCCGAGCCCGGTCGACGCCTATTTCGAGGCGGTCTCGGCGCTCACCACCTCGGGCGCGAGCGTGATCGGGGATCTCGACGCGGTGAGCCGGGGCGTCGTCTTCTGGCGCGCCTGGATGCAGTGGTTGGGAGGGCTATGGACCATCGTCATGGCGATCTCGATCCTGCCCACCCTCGGGATCGGCGCGATGGACGCCTTTCGCAGCGCCATGCCGCACGGCGAATACGTCGGCCTCGGCACGCGCGCGCGCCAACTCGCCGCGACCATGGCCGGCATCTATGGTGGGCTGACCGTGATCTGCGCGATCGCCCTCTGGGCCGCGGGGATGCCGCCGTTCGACGCCATCGGCTACGCCATGAGCACCCTTTCGACCGGCGGCTTCGTCACCGGCACGGCCGGGCTCGGCGCCTTCGATAGCCCGCTGATCGAAGGCGTGCTGATCGTCTTCATGCTCCTCGGCGCGGTCAACTTCACCCTGTTCTGGGCGCTGCTGCGGGGGCGCTGGAAGGCGCTCGTCCACGATCCCGAGGTTCCCTATCTGATCGGTCTCGCGCTGGTCGGAACGGCGGTGATCACCGCGCTTCTGTTTCGCGCCAGCGGACTCGACGCGAGCGACGCCCTGCGTCGGGGGCTGTTCACCACCGTGTCCGCGCTTACCACCACGGGGTTCGTCCAGCCCATGAGCGTGCCCTGGCCGGCGGTGCTGACCATTCTGGTACTGTTTCTGATGTTCGTCGGCGGCTCGACCGCCTCGACGACCGGCGGGGTCAAGCTGATGCGCGCCCGCCTCGCGCTCGGCCAGGGGCAGCGCGAGCTCGCGCGGCTGTCGCATCCCCATGGGGTGGTCGCGATCCTTTACGGCGGCGCGCCGGTCTCGGAGCGGACGATCCAGTCGCTCGCGACCTATTTCATCCTTTTCACGACCGCGCTCGCGGTGCTCGCCGCGACCCTCGCCCTTCTCGGCATCCCGCCCGAGGACGCGCTCGCGATGGCGGCGGTCTCGCTGACCAACTCGGGCTCCGGGTTCGACCTCGTGACCGGAACCGCGGCGCGCTTCGCGCTCTTGCCCGAGACCGCGAAATGGGTACTCTCGGCGGGCATGATCCTGGGCCGGCTCGAGCTCGTCGCCGCGCTGGTCGTGTTTCTGCCGACTTTCTGGCGGCGCTGAGGAAGGGGGAAGGGAATGTCGAGAATCGCCTATGTCAACGGACGTTACGTCCCTCACGACCGGGCGCGGGTCCATATCGAGGATCGGGGCTATCAGTTCGCCGACGCCGTCTACGAGGTCATCGCCGTGGTCGACGGGCGGATGATCGACGCCGCCGGGCATTTCGAACGGCTCGAGCGCTCGCTCGGCGAGATCGCGGTGGCGATGCCCATGTCGCGGGCGGCGTTGCGCGTCGTCCTCGACGAGACCATCCGCCGCAACCGAGTGAGGGAAGGGATCGTCTATCTCCAGATCACTCGGGGGATCGCGCGCCGCAACCACGCCTTTCCCGCCGCCGCCACCCGCCCGGCGCTGGTCGTCACCGCGCGGCGCATGGCCTTTCCCACCGACGCCGAGGCGACCCCCGGCGTCAAGGTCGTCACGGTCCCCGACATCCGCTGGGGGCGCTGCGACATCAAGACCGTGGGGCTGCTGCCCAACGTGCTCGCCAAGCAGCGCGCCGCCGAAGCGGGCGCGTACGAAGCCTGGCTGGTCGACGAGGCGAGCGGCGCCGTGACCGAGGCGAGTTCGTCCAACGCCTGGATCGTCGACGCCGAGGGCCGCGTCGTGACCCGACCCAAGAGCAACGCGATCCTCGGCGGGATCACGCGGGAAAGCGTGCTTCGCCTCGCCCGCGACGCCGGCATCGCGGTCGAGGAGCGAGCCTTCACCCTCGGCGAGGCGCTGGCCGCGCGCGAGGCGTTCATCACCTCGACCACCAGCTTCGTCAAGCCGGTGGTCCAAATCGACGAGACCGTGATCGGCAACGGCGAGCCCGGGGCGACGACCCGGCGGCTGCTGGCGCTTTATCTCGCCCGTGTCCGAAACCCGGAGGAGGCCGCCGCTTGAGCCTGACGCGCCCGCGCGCCGTCCTGCTCGACTGGGACAACACCCTGGTCGATTCCTTTCCCGTGATCCACGCGGCCTACAACGACACCCTGCGCGCCATGGGGCAGGCCGAATGGACCTTCGAGGAGACCTGTCGCCGGGTCGCCCGCTCGATGCGCGAGACCTTCCCCGAGCTGTTCGGCGACCGCTGGCGCGAGGCGAGCGAGATCTTCTACGCCCGCTACGCCGCCCGACACCTCGACCTGGTGCAGCCGCTGCCCGGCGCCGCGCGGCTTCTCGAGGCGCTGGGCGCGCGCGCCGTCTATCTCGGCGTGGTCAGCAACAAGAACGGCGAATACCTGCGCCGCGAGGTCGCGCATCTCGGTTGGAGCACCCATTTCGGCCGCGTCGTCGGCGCCCAGGACGCGGCCGAGGACAAGCCCTCGCCCGCGCCGGTGCGTCTAGCGCTCGCCGGTAGCGGGATCGAGCCCGGGACCGAGGTCTGGTTCGTCGGCGACAACCCAATCGACGTCGCCTGCGCGCGGGCCGCCGGCTGCCGTCCGGTCCTGGTGCGCGGGCCGACGCGGACCGGCGGCGAGGCCGTGGCCGGGATCGATTGCCCCCTTTTCGCGAGCTGCGACGACCTCGCCGCCTTCGTCGAGGCGCTTTAAGCCCTATCGGTGTCGATTCATTTCAAAAAAGGCCCGCTTTTGGCGCGAGAAGCATGCGCGGGAGGGCGAGTCTTGGTTGAGTGGATTCGGGCCTTGGTCTAGGGTAGGCGC
>CAZHDF010000016.1:32133-34422 GCA_964531525.1 uncultured Alphaproteobacteria bacterium
CGCGGGAGGGCGAGTCTTGGTTGAGTGGATTCGGGCCTTGGTCTAGGGTAGGCGCTGCGGCGCCCGCGGGCCCCCGTCGGAGCCGAAAAAGTGCCAGCAACCCCTGGGGGAGAGAGAAAGGGGCCATAAGATGTCCGGAGAAAAATCCCAGAACGTTCAGGATGTTTTTCTCAACCACGTTCGGAAGAACAAGCTTCCGGTCACCGTGTTTTTGATCAACGGGGTCAAGCTGCAAGGCGTCATCAGTTGGTTCGATAATTTTTCCGTTCTTCTGCGACGCGACGGCCACGTCCAGCTTGTCTACAAGCACGCCATCTCGACGGTGATGCCGGCCGCCTCGATCCAGCTCTTCGAGCCCTCGAAGGAGGCGGACGACGCCGAATAAACGGGCGAACGGGGATGCGAGCGGCGTTCCGGTCCCGGGGCGCCGCGCATTCGTTCTCCATCCCAGAAAGGACAGGGAGGATCGCGTAACCGCGGCCGGCAAGCTCGCCGAGGCGGTCGGGCTCGCGCGCGCGATCGCGCTCGACGTGGTCGGGGCCGAGATCGTGCCCCTGTCGGCGCCCCGCGCGTCGACCCTGTTCCGGCGCGGCAAGGTCGAGGAGATCGCGGCCGAGGTGGCCGCGAGCGAGGCCGAGCTCGCGATCGTCGACGCCCGGTTGTCGCCGGTCCAGCAGCGCAATCTCGAACGCGCCTGGAACTGCAAGGTCATCGACCGCACGGGCCTGATTCTCGAGATCTTCGGCGCCCGGGCGCGAACCCGGGAAGGGCGGCTTCAGGTCGAGCTCGCCGCGCTCGATTATCAGCGCAGCCGGCTGGTGCGATCCTGGACCCACCTCGAGCGCCAGCGCGGCGGCTTCGGTTTCCTGGGCGGCCCGGGTGAATCCCAGCTCGAGGTCGACCGCCGCCTGATCGACGAACGCATGGCCCGCATCCGGCGCGAGCTCGTTTCGGTCACCCGCACCCGAGGCCTGCACCGCGACGCGCGCAAGCGCGTGCCCCATCCGGTGGTCGCGCTGGTTGGCTACACCAATGCCGGCAAGTCGACGCTATTCAATCGCCTGACCGGCGCACGGGTGGCGGCCGAGGACAAGTTGTTCGCGACCCTCGACCCGACCCTTCGCGGCGTCACCCTGCCGTCGGGACGGCGGATCATCCTCTCGGACACGGTCGGCTTCATTTCGGATCTGCCGACCGGGCTGATCGCCGCCTTCCGCGCGACGCTCGAGGAGGTGCGCGAGGCCGACATCATCGTCCATGTCCGCGATATCGCCGACCCGAGGACCGAGGACCAGCGCGAGGACGTGCATAAGGTCCTGCGCGAGCTCGACCTCGGCGCGGCGGTCGACGCCGGGCTGATCGAGGCGCTCAACAAGATCGACCTCCTCGACGCCGAGGCGCGCGATCGAATAGAGAACCTGTGTCGGCGCGACGACCGCCTGGTGCCGATTTCGGCGCTGACCGGGGACGGCTGCGAGCGCCTGCTCGCATTGCTCGACCGCCGACTCGCCGCCGCCAACCAGGTGCTCGACCTCGTAATTCCGCTGTCCGACGGCGCCGCGATCGCTTGGCTCTACAGCCACGGCGACGTGATCGAGCGGATCGACGACGAGCGCGACGCCCATCTCAAGGTCGGCCTCGCCCCCGCCGACGCCGAGCGTTTCCGCCGCAGACGCGACCCCGCCGCCGCATCCACGGCTTGACACTCCCGGACAGCTTGGATATAAGCCTAGCACTCGACGGAGGCGAGTGCTAACAGCACCCCTGCGAGCCCCGTTAAAATCGTATTCATGGAGAAATCTGCATGAAATTCAGGCCTTTGCACGACCGCGTGCTGGTCAAGCGCCTCGAAGAGGAGGAAAAGACCTCGGGCGGCATCATCATCCCCGACACCGCCAAGGAAAAGCCCATGCAGGGCGAGGTCCTCGCGGTCGGGGCCGGCAGCCGTAGCGAGGACGGCAAGATCCATCCGCTCGATGTCAAGAAGGGCGATCGGATCCTGTTCGGCAAATGGTCCGGCACCGAGGTCAAGATTGACGGGGACGACCTGTTGATCATGAAAGAATCCGACATTATGGGCATCCTGGAGTAGGAGACCGAACGTATGTCTGCAAAAGAGGTCAAGTTTTCCGGCGACGCCCGTGCGCGCATGCAGCGCGGCGTCGATATTCTGGCCGACGCGGTCAAGGTGACGCTGGGGCCGAAGGGCCGCTGCGTGGTTCTCGACAAGTCCTTCGGCGCGCCCCGCGTGACCAAGGACGGCGTGACGGTCGCCAAGGAGATCGAGCT
>CAZHDF010000017.1:0-25546 GCA_964531525.1 uncultured Alphaproteobacteria bacterium
AGGAAGGGATCATGTTCGACGGCTCGTCGATCGCCGGCTGGAAGGAGATCCACGAAAGCGACATGACCCTGATGCCGGTCGCCTCGACCGCGCAGATCGACCCCTTCTCCGCCCAGGAGCAACTCATCGTCACCTGCGACGTGGTCGAGCCCTCGACCGGCGAGGGCTACTCGCGCGACCCGCGCTCGACCGCCAAGCGCGCCGAGGCCTATCTCAAGTACACGGGCATCGGCGACACGGCGTTCTTCGGACCCGAGCTCGAGTTCTTCGTCTTCGACGACGTCCGCTTCGATGTCTCCATGAACCACACCTTCTATCTCCTTGATTCGGAAGAAGGCCCATATGTCAGCGGCCGTGAGTTCGCGGAAGGCAACATCGGCCATCGCCCGCCGGTCAAGGGCGGCTACTTCCCGGTGCCGCCGGTCGATTCGCAGAGCGACATGCGCGCCGAGATGCTGACCGTCATGGCCGAGATGGGCATCGTGGTCGAGAAGCATCACCACGAGGTCGCGCCGGCGCAGAACGAGCTCGGCATTTCGGGGGCCTCGCTTCTCGATATCGCCGACAAGGTCCAGATCTACAAATACGTGGTCCACAACGTGGCGCATTCCTACGGCAAGACGGCGACCTTCATGCCCAAGCCCGTGTTCGAGGACAACGGCTCGGGCATGCATGTCCACCAATCGCTGTGGAAGGACGGCAAGCCCCTGTTCGCCGGCGGCGGCTACGCCGATCTGTCGGACATGGCGCTCTATTACATCGGCGGCATCATCAAGCATGCCCGCGCGATCAACGCCTTCGCCAACCCGACGACCAACAGCTACAAGCGCCTGGTGCCGGGCTTCGAGGCGCCGGTGCTGCTCGCCTACTCGGCGCGCAATCGCTCGGCGTCGTGCCGCATCCCGCACGTCTCCTCGCCCAAGGGCAAGCGGGTCGAGGTGCGCTTCCCCGACCCGGCGGCGAATCCCTACCTCACCTTCGCCGCCATGCTGATGGCGGGCCTCGACGGGATCGAGAACAAGATCCATCCGGGCGATCCGATGGACAAGAACCTCTACGACCTGCCGCCCGAGGAACTCAAGGACGTGCCCACGGTCTGCAACAGCCTGCGCCAGGCGCTCAAGGCGCTGGATGCCGACCGCGCCTTTCTCAAGAAGGGCGACGTGTTCTCCGACGACCTGATCGACGGCTACCTCGCGCTCAAGTGGGAAGAGACCAACCTCGTCGACATGACGCCGCATCCGGCCGAGTTCAAGCTGTACTACAGCGTGTAGGGCCGCATTCGGACAGCCCGCGCATCGCGCGCGGGACGAGATGCCCGGCCGGGACTCCCGGCCGGGCGTTTTTCTTCGGCGTGGCGGTCGCGAAGAGTGAACCGCGAACTAGACTCACTAAAATCTCTTTGATATCATAGAAAAGAATGTGATTTTCCCCACGATCAATAAAGGGGAACGGGGAGGTAGAAATCGGCTCGCATGGATCGAGCCACGAACCGGTCGCGACGATCTCGCGCCCGCAAGACCCGCCCATAACGAAGAATTCCGTCCGTTGTTTGCGAAGGCGCCTTCTGGCGTCGCGACGACCCCATGCGCCCTTCCCCGCGCCCCGCGAAAGGGGCATCGCGACGGACTGGGCGCGAATGGAACAAACCGGGAAGGGAGCTTAAGCCATGAGCCTCGACAACTGGAGCCTCAAGGGAAAGAACCTCATCTACTGCAACTGCGATTTCGGTTGCCCCTGCGAAGCCAATGCCGACCCCACGCACGGCGAGTGCACGGGGATTGTCGGCTTTCGGATCGACGAGGGGCATTTCGGCGAGACCCGCCTCGACGGCGTGAACTTCGCCGCGACCTACTATTTCCCTGGCGCCCTTCACCACGGCAAGGGCGTCATGCAGCCGATCATCGACGAGCGCGCCGACGAGAAACAGCGCGAGGCCCTGTTCGCAATCCTTTCGGCCGAAGGGCAGCCCCCGGGGACCATGTTCTCGATCTTCGCGGCTTGCGTCGAGACCTTCCTCGATCCCCTGTTCCTGCCCATCGAGTTCGAATTCGACATGGTCGCGCGCACCGGGCGGATCGCGATTCCCGGCGTCTCCGAGGCGACCAGCGAGCCGATCCGCAATCCGGTCACCGACGAGGTCCACCGCATGACGATCGTGCTGCCCGACGGCTGGCAGTACAAGGAGGCCGAGTTCGTCAGCGGCTCGGCGCAGGGAACCGGCGAGATCGCATTCGATTACGCCGCCCGTCACAGCTCGCTCTCGTACTTCCACCACACGCCGACCGGGCTGGTGGCGTGAGGCCGGCGTAACCTCGGCGGATGCGGGCCGAGACCGACGGACGAGCCTTGTCCGAATCCCGGCGGAGACGCGACACATCGACGCTCGAGGCGGCGCTCGGGCGCGAGCGCGCGGTGGTCGTCGCCGGCCTGACCGGCGTGATCGCCGTCGCCTGGGCGTACATCCTCGCGGGCGCGGGCCTCGACATGTCGGTGAACGCGCCGATGGCCTGGACCCCCGGCTACGCGATCCTCGTGTTCTTCATGTGGTGGGTCATGATGATCGCGATGATGCTACCGAGCGCGGCGCCGATGATCCTCCTCTTCGCGACCCTCAACCGCGGGCGACGCGTCCGTGGCGCATCGGTCGTGCCGGCGGGAGCCTTCGCGCTCGGTTATCTCGTGGCCTGGGGCGGATTCAGCCTGGTTGCGGTCGCGCTCCAATGGGGGCTGGTGACCGCCGAGCTGCTCTCGCCCGCGATGGCGAGCACCGGCGCCATGCTCGGCGGCGTTTTCCTGGCGGCGGCGGGAGTCTATCAGCTCACGCCCCTCAAGCAGGCCTGCCTGCGGCACTGCCGGGCGCCTTTTATTTTCCTGTCGCAACGCTGGCGCGAGGGCCGTCTGGGCGCGGTCCGCATGGGGCTCGAGCACGGCGCCTTCTGCCTCGGCTGCTGCTGGGTTCTGATGGGGCTTTTGTTCGTCGGCGGGGTGATGAACCCTTACTGGATCGCCGGCCTCGCCGTCTTCGTCCTGCTCGAAAAGACGATCCCGGCCGGACACGGGTTGAGTTGGGTCGGCGGCGGGGCGCTGATCGTCTGGGGCATCGCGATGGTCGCGACCGCGCTTTGATTCCGCCGCGCCGATGGAGCCGCGCCTATTCGGCGGCGGGGACCGGGCGCGGACGGCCGTCGCCGTCGAGGGCGACGTAGACGAACCGGCCCTCGGTCACGCGCACCGCCTCGCCGCTCCGGTGGCGGCGCACGACGGTTTCGACCTCGACCGTGATCGAGGTCCGCCCGATGCGCGTCACCTCGGCGTAGCAGCTCACCAGATCGCCGACGAAGACCGGGTCGTGAAAGGTCATGCCGTCGACCGCGACGGTGGCGACCCGGCCGCGCGCCCGCATGCCCGCGACGATCCCGCCGGCGATATCCATCTGCGCCATCAACCAGCCGCCGAAGATATCGCCCGAGGGGTTGGCGTCGGCGGGCATGGCCAGCGTGCGCACCGCGGGCTCGCGCCCCATGGGCCCGCCGCCCCCCGCCGTCGGCGCCGTTTCGCGCTCGCTCATGCCCCTCTCCCGCCGGATGTCGTCGCTTGTCTTACAGAATACCACGGAACCCGCGCGCAGCTTGCATCGCGAGCGGACGCGGGCTTTCCGGGCCGCTCCCCGCCGCGACCGGATATTCGCGACGGGAAGAGGCGAACAACCGTTGTAAACCGCGGTCCGCGATACCTTATGGCACCCTGTGGCTTGCGGCGCCCCATGGCGTTGTCCGTGCCTGGCGGGACATGACCTCTTGAGGGAGCGGATAGCATGAATGCTCTTCTATGGCTCACCATCGGTCTCTATGGGGTGGGCCTTCCGGCAACGGGCGTGGCGGCAAGCAAACGCCACAAGGGCCTCGAGAGGTTTTCACGCTATACGCTGTTCGCCGTGTTCGGACTGCACACTCTGCTGCTGGTCCTCAGGGTGCTGGAAGCCGGCCATGCGCCGATGTTCGGGCGATACGAAACCCTGCTCTTTTTCGGCTGGTCGCTCGCGCTGCTCAACATCTTCCTCATCCTGCGCTACCGGTTCAGGGAGACGGAGTTCCTAACGATACCGGTCATCGTGCTGGCGCTCGTCTTCGCGGCGCTGTCCGACGCGTCGCTCAACCCGCTTCCCCTCATCCTGAAGACGTGGTGGTTCGAGGTCCATGTGGTGACGTCGTTCTTCGCCTATGCGCTCTTTTCGTTGGCGGCCGCCGCCGGCGCCATCCATCTCTACCGGATGCGGAGAGACCGGCAGGAATCGCTTGCGCTCCTGCAGAACGTCGTCAGCCGGGCGACGCTCTGGGGCTTCGCCTTCTTCTCCCTATCGATGGTTCTGGGGGCGATCTGGGCCTATCTGGCCTGGGGGGCATACTGGCTCTGGGATGCCAAGAGCACGGCCTCGCTGTTGCTCTGGTTCTATTTCGCGGGCGTCCTCCATACCCGCTTCGTCAAGGGGTGGCGCGGGTGGCCCGCGTCGTTCCTCGCCGTTATCGGATTCGGACTGGTGCTGTTCACCTACCTGGGTGTCAGCCTCTTTCTCGAGAGCTCCCACCGGATGTGAAGCCCATGAAACTCCTCTGGAAATGGTTCGTTTCTCCCCGCCTGACCATCGTGCTCAGCCTCCTGGTCGTCGTGGATATCCTGATCGGGACCCTTTTGCTGTCCGCCTACGCCGATGATTTCGGCACGATCGACATGGAGGTGTTTCTCTTTTGGCTTTTCGATACCGGGGTCGACAACATCGGGCTGTCTTGGTGGATCTTCCTGCTTCTCGCGCTCCTCGCCCTGCTGTTGCTCAACACCGTCGCCTGCCTGATCGATTCCCTTTCGGCCATTGCCGTTCGTCGGCGCAAGGGACGTGTCATAGCGAGGCGGCTTCTGTCGCAGGCGGTCCATCTCGGCTTCGTCATCGCCCTGACCGGCCACCTGGTGTCGAGCACCACCGGCTTCAGAACGACGAACAACCGGCTGGCCGAAGGGGCGAGCATCGCCATGCCGGGCGCCCAGGCGCTCTCGCTTCGCCTGAACCGGCTCGATGTGGCCTATTCGAAGAATGGGGGCATGAAGCGGATGGAGGCCGCGCTGAGCCTGTTGCGCGGCGACCGGGTAATCAAGGAGCAGGTCGTCCGGTTGAATGAGCCGCTCCTTTATCGCGGCAACGCCGTCTACCTCCAGCATCATGGGCAAACGCCCCGAGGGATTCGACTGCGAGTTTCGGGCAATGGCGCCTCCGGCACCGTTCAGGTTATGTTTAAGGATCGGCGTGGAAGCCCTTTTCAGAACTACCGAATTCTTCCCGGGCGATTGATCCCCGATTTCGTCCTCGACGGCACGGGCAAGGCCTATTCCGCCAGCGGCGAATTCCGCAATCCCGCCCTGGAGCTGAGGGTTTTCAAGGGAACCGCCGAAGTGGCCAGGGGGTGGGCCTTCCTGAATTTCCCGAACTGGCGGGCGGTGGCCTTCGATGGCTATGAGCTGTTTTTTTCCGGGCTAGATTTTCTTCCCTATGCCGTTCTGACCATCAACAAGGATCCCGGCGCCATCATCGCCTTGGCGGGCGCGCTGCTGTTCATGGGGGCGCTGATCGTGCTGCTGTTCGTCCGGGGCGAAGGGGCCGAGTTGGTGACGGGCCGCGACGTCCCGCCCCGGCCGGGCTCCGAAACGGCGCTCTGAGATCCGCTCGAAAGCCGGCGACGGCACCATATCTAGTTGGCTGTCCGACAGGAAAACACAGGATCCCGTTGCCGCGCGCCCGGCGTCTTCCTATAATCCGCGCCATGATCGACCCGCCGGACCTGTTCGAAAGCGCGGACCCGCCGCCCCGCGCGGGTGCCGGCAGGGGCTATGCTTTGCTCCGATGACGATTTCCCTGACCCAGCCGCCGCGCGGCGCGCCCCGAACCTTCATGGGCTTCCCCTTCTGCGCCGATCTCGACGCGCTCGAGGCCGATGTCGCGATCCTCGGCATTCCCTTCGGCGCGGTCTACGACCCGGTCGAGGCCGCAAACGACCAGTCGAACGCGCCCGCGGCGGTGCGCGCCCAATCGCTGCTCGCGAGCGACGGGCTCGACCGCTGGGACTTCGACCTCGACGGACCCCTGTTCGCGGGACGCGACGTGCGGGTGGTCGACTGCGGCGACGTGACCGCGGAGCTTCGCGACCCGGCGGCGCATTACGCCCGCGCCGAGGCCGCCACGCGGAAAATCCTCGCGCGCGGAGCGCTGCCCGTCGTCATCGGCGGCGACCATGGCGTGCCGATCCCGGTGTTTCGCGCCTTCGAGGGGCGCGGGCCGCTCACGCTGGTGCATATCGACGCCCATCTCGACTGGCGCGACGAGGTGAATGGCGTGCCCGACGGCTATTCGAGCCCGATCCGCCGCGCCTCCGAGCTCCCCTGGTTCGAGCGCATCGTCCAGATCGGCATGCGCGGCCAGGGCAGCGCCCGCGAGGACGAGGTCCGCGCCGCGCGCGACTGGGGCGCCGAGATCGTCCCGGCCCATGACATACACGCCAAGGGCATGGCCGCCGTGCTCTCGCGCCTGCCCGAGGGCGGCCGGTCCTACATCACCATCGACGCCGACGGGCTCGATCCCTCGGTCATGCCCGCGGTCGCGGCGCCGGTGCCGGGCGGGCTCTGGTTTCACCAAGTCCGCGAGCTGATCCACGGCCTCGCCGCCAAGGGCCCGATCGTCGGCATGGACCTGGTCGAGATCACGCCCGCGCGCGACGTGAACGGGATTTCGTCGCTCGTCGCCGCGCGGCTGATCCTCAACCTGATCGGGGCGCTGGCCCGGGCCGAGCGGATCGGCCGGGTCTGACACCCGCCCACAACATCTTGTTGGCCGTCCGACAGGAAAACACAGGATCCCGTTGCCGCGCGCCCTGCGTCTCCCTATAATCCGCGCCATGATCGACATGCCCGACCTGTTCGAAAGCGCGGCCCCGCCGCCCCGCGCGACCGGTGGCGGTTACTCGGCGAAGGACATCGAGGTTCTCGAGGGCCTCGAACCCGTGCGCCGGCGGCCGGCGATGTATATCGGCGGCACCGACGAGGCCGCCGTTCACCACTTGTTCGCCGAGGTGCTCGACAACGCCATGGACGAGGCGGTCGCCGGTCACGCGACCC
Source organism: uncultured Alphaproteobacteria bacterium (assembly GCA_964531525.1). GTDB lineage: Bacteria > Pseudomonadota > Alphaproteobacteria > JAAXGF01 > JAAXGF01 > CAYYWV01. The sequence goes on from CAZHDF010000017.1 coordinate 7,162, forward strand.
GGATCGAGATCTCGCTCGAGGCCGACGGCACGGCGATCGTGCGCGACAACGGGCGCGGCATTCCGGTCGACCCCCACCCCAAGTTCAAGAAACGCTCGGCGCTCGAGGTCATCCTCACCACCCTGCACGCGGGCGGCAAGTTCTCGGACAAGGTCTACGAGACCGCGGGCGGGCTTCACGGGGTCGGCATTTCGGTGGTCAACGCGCTCTCGGACCGGCTCGAGGTCGAGGTCGCGCGCGACAAGCGCCTGTGGCGCCAATCCTACAGCCGGGGCGTCGCGCTCGGCCCGCTGGTCGACGGCGGCGGGCTCCGGAACCGGCGCGGCACGACGATCGCCTTTCACCCCGATCCCGAGATCTTCGACGACGGCGTGCGCCTGCGGCCCCGGCGGCTGTATCGCATGGCGCGGGCCAAGGCGTTCCTGTTCCGGGGCGTCGAGATTCGCTGGCGCTGCGATGCGTCGCTGATCGGGGCCAAGGACGATACCCCGGCCGAGGCGCGCTTTCATTTCCCGGGCGGCCTGGTCGATTTTCTCGCCGCCAGCATCAAGGGGCGCGAGACCGCGACGCCCACGCCCTTCGCGGGCCAGGCCAAGCTGCCGGGTGGCGCGGGCTCGGTCGAATGGGCGATCGCCTGGACCCTCGACGGCGAACCCTTCCTAAGCTCTTACTGCAACACCGTGCCGACGCCCCAGGGCGGCACCCACGAGGCCGGGTACCGCGCCGCGCTGATGCGCGGGCTCAAGGCCCATGGCGAGCTGGTCGGCAACCGCCGCGCCGCCCAGATCACGGCCGAGGACGTCGCGGGCGGCGCGTCGGCGCTCTTGTCGGTGTTTCTGCGCGACCCGCAATTCCAGGGCCAGACCAAGGAAAAGCTGGTCACGCGCGAGGCCAGCCGGCTGGTCGAGGCGACCCTCAAGGATCATTTCGACCACTGGCTCGGCGCCGACCCGGCGGCCGCCAACGCGCTGCTCGCGCTCGCCATCGACCGCGCCGAGGAGCGCCGCCGGCGGCGACGCGATTCGGAGGTCTCGCGCAAGACCGCGACCCGGCGGCTGCGGTTGCCCGGAAAGCTCGCCGACTGCGCGCGCGGCGGCGCCGACGGCACCGAGATCTTCCTGGTCGAGGGCGATTCGGCGGGCGGCTCGGCCAAGCAGGCGCGCAACCGCGAGACCCAGGCGGTGCTGCCGCTTCGCGGCAAGATTCTCAACGTCGCCAGCGCGACCGCGGAGAAGCTGCGCGCCAACCAGGAGCTCAACGATCTCGTGCTCGCGCTCGGCTGCGGCTGCGGCGCGCGCTACGACGACCGGGCGCTGCGCTACGAGCGGGTCATCATCATGACCGACGCCGACGTCGACGGCGCGCATATCGCGGCGCTTTTGATGACCTTCTTCTACCGCGAGATGCCGGGGCTGATCGAGAACGGGCACCTGTTTCTCGCCGCCCCGCCGCTCTACCGGCTGAGCCAGGGCGCCAAGACCGCCTACGCCCGCGACGACGCCCACCGCGACTCCCTGCTCGAGACCGCGTTCGCGGGGCGCGGCAAGGTCGAGATCAGCCGCTTCAAGGGCCTCGGCGAGATGCGTCCGGCCCAGCTTCGCGAGACCACCATGGACCCGGCGACCCGCACCCTGCTCAGGGTCGTGGTTCCCGACGACCAGCGCCCGGCCACCGACGCGCGCGTCGAAAGCCTGATGGGACGCAAGCCCGAGCTGCGCTTCGCCTTCATACAGGAAAACGCGAAGTTCGTCTCGGAACTCGATGTTTAAGCTATATTTTATCTCACACCTCAAGCCACATACGAAGCTGGGCGGTAACCGCCTCGGGGCGCTCTAGGGGCGCGAGATGGCCGCAGTGGCCGAGCACGACGAGATCGGCGCGCGGGATCGCTTCGGCCATCTCGATCGAATGATCGGGCGGAGTCACCTGATCCTCGCGCCCGCAGAGCACCAGGGTCGGGCAGGCGATCGCGCCGAGGCCCTCGCGGTAATCGCCGCGCGCCATGATCGCGCGAGTCTGGCGCAGGAACACGTCGCGGCCCAGCGATTGCGACATTTCCATCACCGAATCGGTGATCGTCGCGTCATCGAGATTGTCGGGGTGGAGATAAAAGGGGATCAGCCTGGGCGTCACTCCCTGGAAGCGCCCGCGCGCGGCGAGCCGCAGCAAATCCTCGCGACGCCGGCGGCGGTCTTCGCCGTCGGGCCGGGCGCTGGTGTCGAGAAGCGCCAGTCGCGCAACCCGCTCGGGCGCGCGGCGCATGATCTCGAGCGCCACATAGCCGCCCATCGACAGCCCGGCGAGCGCGAAGCGCTCGGGCGCCTCGTCCAGCACCCGATCGGCGATCCCGGCCATGGTCTCGGCGCGCGTGGTGTCGCCGACCGAGACCCGGGCGATCGCCCCGAGCGCCGAGATCTGATGGCGCCACAGCCGGGCGTCGAGCAGGAGTCCGGGAAGGAGGACCAGCGGCGGCTTTTGGGTCACGGACGGGTCACGGGCGATTTTCGGGTGGAACGACGGTCCGGGCAGCCTAGAGTCTTTTCCACTTACGTGGAACCTGCTCCGGCCCGTTCCCCCGCCCGGCCACCCACAGCGTACGATTCCGTTGGGTGGCCGGGCGGGGGAGTGGGCCGGCGCCGTCTAAAGAGAAAAGACTCTAGCCGAGGCCCGCATGAGCGCCAAGCCCCGCCCCCGACGCCGCCCGCCAAGCGGTCCCGGTTGACAGCGCGGGCGCGGCGTCCCATAAATGCGCCCGAAAGGCAAATGTCCGCATCGGATACGGGCAGAAACGCGATTTCTTTATATGCGATTTGAAGACCTCGGCCTCGGGCCCGACGTACTTCGGGCGGTCGCGGACGCGGGCTACTTGGAGCCCACCCCGATCCAGGAGAAGGCAATCCCCATCGCGCTGCAAGGGCGCGACCTTTTGGGATGCGCCCAGACCGGCACCGGCAAGACGGCGGCGTTCACTCTGCCGATGATCGACATCCTCGCCGAGGGTAAGGCCCGGGCGCGCATGCCGCGCTCGCTGATCATCACGCCGACGCGCGAGCTCGCGACCCAGATCTCGGAGAATTTCGAGATCTACACCAAGTACCACAAGCTCTCGATGGCGCTCTTGATCGGCGGCGTCTCGATCACCGATCAGCTACGCATCCTCGATCGCGGGGTCGACGTGCTGATCGCGACCCCGGGACGGCTGCTGGACCTGTTCGAGCGCGGCAAGATCCTGCTGACGGGCGTCAAGATCCTGGTGATCGACGAGGCCGACCGGATGCTCGACATGGGGTTCATTCCCGACGTCGAGAAGATCGCCGGACTGCTGCCGCCGCTGCGCCAGACGCTGTTCTTCTCGGCGACCATGCCGCGCGAGATCCGCCGGCTGGCCGACAAGTTCCTGCATAATCCCAAGGAAATCAGCGTCGATCCGCCCGCCTCGCCGGCCGAGACCGTCAGCCAGGCACTGATCATGACGACGCCGCGCGGCAAGCGCAAAACGCTGCGCGAGTTGCTCGACGACGAGACCGTGACCGGGGCGCTGATCTTCTGCAACCGCAAACGCGACGTGGACGAGCTCAACCGCTCGCTCAAGCGCTACGGCTACCAGGTGGCGGCGCTGCACGGCGACATGCCCCAGTCGGTGCGAACCGAAACGCTCGAAGCGTTCAAGGCGGGCAAGACCCGCTTCCTGGTGGCGACCGACGTGGCCGGTCGCGGGATCGACGTGTTCGGCCTGAGCCATGTGTTCAACTACGACGTCCCCCTGCACGCCGAGGACTACGTCCACCGGATCGGACGCACCGGGCGGGCGGGCCATCGCGGCCGGACGATCATGCTCGCGGTCGCCGACGACGCCCGCTATATCGCTGCGATCGAGAAGCTGATCGGCCGCAAGATCCCGAGAATCGACGCCCACGGCGCGCCCCTCGCGGAGGATGCCGCCGCCGAAGCCGCGCCCGGCGAGGAGATCGAGCAAAAGGCCGAGGTGGCGAGCGCCACGGAGAAGGCGCCGCGCAAGTCCTCCCGGGGAGGCCGCCGGCGGCGCGGGAAAAGCGCCGCCGAGCCCGTCGAGGCCCAGGAGCCGCCGGAAGAGAAGCCGGCGCCGGAGAAGCGGCCCGAGCCCTCGCCCGAGGCTGATGAGGCGGCCCCGCCCCGACCCGCCCAACGCAAGCGTCGCGACGACCGGCGGGACGAGCGCGAGGCGCGGGGCTCGAGGAAGGGCCCGGTGGTCGGCCTCGGCGATCACGTGCCCGCCTTTCTGCTCCGCTCCTACAAGGACCGCGAAAAATAGGCTGATCCGCCATGCAGACCATCTTCGTCATGGTGAAATGCGACCTCGGCCAGGCTTACCGGGTGGCCGACGCCGCGGTTCAGGAGATCGAACAGGTCTCGGAAGTCCATTCGATCTCGGGCCAGTACGACCTGTTGATGAAGTGCTATCTCGATAGCGACGCCGATATCGGCCATTTCGTGACCGAGCGCATCCAGACCCTCGACGGCGTGCGCGACAGCTTCACGATCATTGCCTTCAAGGCCTTTTCCTGATCTCTCCGTATCCGATCCTGAATCACAGGATACGGCTATAACTCTCGATTATTTCTTTGAAATATAAGAACGCATAAGCGAGAGTATTGTCACGGCGTCCCTTCGCCTCGCCTCGGCGACGCGCCCTCTCGAACCCCATCGACCGCCCCGAGTGGCCTTCGACCGTCGATCCCGCGGACCTTGACTCCCGAAACCCACGCGGCGGCTACGGGATATAGTAGCGGTTGAGAGAAACTATGCTAGGTTTAGTAGGAACCGCATCCTTTCGGAATCGCCCGTGAGTCTCCGCCCCTTCGTCGCCGCCGCGTTCGCCGTCGTGTTCTGCGTGTTCGCGGGGACGGCGGCGGCCCAGGTCCAGCGCCCCGAGCAACCCTTCGGCACCCGGGTCGAGCTTTGGACCCGCGCGCTCGACGCCGCGACCCAGGAGATCGCCCGCCCGGGGCTCGCCGACAGCGAGATCGCCAACGCGCGCGACCGAATCGTCAAGGTTCGCGACGCCGCGCTCGCCGCCCGGCGGGTGGCCGAAAAGAAGCTCGCCGAGGTCGAAAGCCTACTCGCCGCCCTCGGCGCGCCGCCCGGCGAAGGCGCGCCGCCCGAAGCGGCCGACATCGCCGCCCAGCGCGGCAAGCTCGAGGAAGACCGCGCGCTTTACGAGGGGCGGATCAAGCAGGCCGACCTGTTCGTCGCCCGAAGCGAGAACCTTCTGCGCGCGGTCGCGAGCGCGCGGCGCAAGGAGCTGACGGCGCGGCTGTTGGCGCGCGCCCCCTCGCCGGCCCTGCCCGCGACCTGGATCGCGGCCGGCAAGGGCGCGTTCGACGCGGGCGCGAGCCTTGCGGCCGAGGTCGGCGCGTGGTGGCGCGCGATCGCCGGGTCGGGGCGAACCGGCACGCTTTTGGTCGTGCTCGCGGCGGCGATCGCCTCGCTCGCGGCCGGCGGACTGTTGCGCCGCTGGATTCTGGGACATTGCGGGCACGACCCGGCGCTCGCCGAACCGAGCTATGCCCGGCGCATGCTCGGCGCGGCGGCCGAGGCCGGGGCGCGCGGACTTTTGCCGGCGCTCGCGACGCTCGGCGTCTACGTCGCGCTGCTCAGCCTGAACCTTTTGATCGGACCCGTGGCGGCGCTCGCCAAGGGCATCGTCTCGGCGATCGTCTTCTATTCGCTGGTTTCGGGCCTGCCGGGGGCTATTTTCGCCGCCGACGCCCCGGCCTGGCGGCTGGTGCCCTTCGCCGCCGATAACGCCCGCCTGCTCGGCCGTCGCCTCTCCAGCCTGGTCGCGATCATCGCCGTCGGCATCCTGGTTCAAACGGCGACCGCGCCCGCGTCCAGAATTCCGGTTTCGGCGTCGCTCGTCGCGGTCGCAACCTTCGTCTTCAGCATCGCGGTGGCGGCCGGGGCGCTCGCCGTGCTCGAGCGCCGGCTCTGGCACCTGGAACCACGCGCCGAACGCGGGGCCGGCGACGCCCAACCCACGCGGCGTCGGCGCTTTTGGCCGACCCTTCGCCTGCTCGCCATCGCGGCCGCCGTCCTCGCCCCGCTCGCCGCGCTCGCGGGCTACGCCCGACTCGCCGACTACCTGATCACCAACCTGGCCTGGACCGGCGCGGTGATCGGCGGGGCGGCGATCGCGCGGCTGCTGCTGCGCGACATCACGTCGGTGGCGCTCGGCGGCGACAGCCCCCGGGCGGCGGCGCTGCGCAAGGTTTTCGCGCTCTCGGACCAGGACAGCCGCATCCTCCGCTTCTGGCTACTGGCGGTCTTCGACCTGATTCTCGCGGTCGCCGCCGTTCTCGTCGCCTTGCCGGGCTGGGGCCTCGACTGGGAGGATATCGGAAGCTGGATCGGGCGCATCCTGTGGGGGGTGCGCGTCGGGCGGTTCACCTTCTCGCTGACCGATGCGATCTTCGCGGTCCTGGTCTTCGCCGGCATCCTCGCCGCCACGCGGCTTCTCCAGCGCCTGCTCGAGGAGCGCATTTTCCCGCAGACGCGGCTCGATATCGGCGTTCGCCATCTGTTCAAGACGGCGATCGGCTATATCGGCCTGTTCATCGCGGTGACCAGCGCGGTCACGACCGTCGGGCTCGATCTGTCCAACCTCGCGTTGATCGCGGGCGCGCTTTCGGTCGGCATCGGGTTCGGGCTTCAGAACATCGTCAACAATTTCGTCTCGGGGTTGATTCTGCTGATCGAGCGCCCGATCAAGATCGGCGACTGGGTGGTGGTCGGCGCCCAGGAGGGGACCGTGCAGCGGATCAGCGTGCGCGCGACCGAGATCCGGACCTTCCAGCGCGCCTCGGTCATCATTCCGAACTCGGAGCTTTTGTCGACGGCGGTCACCAACTGGACTCACAAGGACCGTCGCGGCCGCGTCGACGTGCCGGTCGGCGTCGCCTATGGAAGCGATACCGACAAGGTCCGCGAGATCCTCGTTCAATGCGCGCGCGAGCATCCGAAGATCGCTTCCATTCCGGAGCCTTACGTCATTTTCCAGAACTTCGGAAACAGCTCTCTGGATTTCGAGCTTCGGGCCTATCTCAACGAGGTTTTCGACGTGATCCGGGTGGCGAGCGACCTGCGTTTCGCCATCGACGCGGCATTCCGCGCCGAGGGGATCGAGATTCCCTTCCCGCAGTCGGACGTCCACCTCCGCGATATCGACCGCATCGAAGCGGCGCTCGCCGGCCGGGCCGCCGCTCCCGCCAAGGACTGATTCCGACGCGGCCCCGCCCGCGCGCGGCAAGCCGGTGCGGGCCCGAATGTCCGATGATCCGACGCATGTCCCCGAAATGATCGCGAAATCGTGATGATCCCGGTCCGCTCGGCAACGATCGCGAGAGTTTTTGTTAACCGGTAAGCGACAAACTGGTTGCACGCGATTGCGTGATCACCCTCGAACGTTCATTTATCGGCCTTCGCTCGTGTTCAGATTGTTCGACCGTTCCTATCACCGTCGTCTCGCCCGGTCGCGCATCTGCTGGCGGATGGCGCTTGTCGTCTTTCTCGCGATCATCGCCGTCGAAGCCGCGATCCTGATCCCCTCCTACCGCCACTACGAGGCCGACCGCCTCGATCGGCTCGCCTTCGCCGGCAAGAGCGCGCTAACCGCCATGCTCCGCGATACCGCCAGACACGAGGGACCGGCCGATTTGTCGGCGGCGCACGCCATGGCCGCCGCCAAGGACACGCCGCTGCGCGGCGCAGTGCTGTTCGACGCCGCGGGCAACCGCATCGCGGCCTTCGGCGAGACCCCGGCGCTCGATATTGCTCCCGGAACGCCCGGGACACCCTTGCCGGCCGCGCAACGCTCCGTCGATGGCCGCCGTTATGACGTGCTCTGGCCGCCCGAAGCGACGGGCCGGCCCTATACGATCGTCGCGCGCCTCGATTCGTCGAGCGTGGCCGGCGATCTCAGGGCCTTCCTGCTGCGAATCGCCGGCCTCGTCCTGGTGATTTCGGTCTCCGTCGCGGCGACCACCATGGTGATCCTCGGCCAGTGGGTGCTCGCCCCGATGCTGCTGATCCGCGAGCGGCTCGGCGCGGCGGCCGAAAACCCCGCCGAAGCCGATCGCTTCGCCCTCGAACCGGGGCCGAGGAACGAAATGGGCGAGGTGATCGAGAGCTTGAACGAGATGCTCCGCCAAGTCGCGGGCAGCATCGCCGAGAGCAGCCGTCGCCAAGCCATGCTCGACGAGCTCAACCAATCACTCGAGGAACGCGTCAGGAAACGCACACAACAACTTGAAAAATCAATAGAAAATAGAGAAAAAACCTATCTCGAGCTTCGCCAGAGCGAGGCGCGTTTCCGCAGCATCTTCGACGGCTCGAGCGATGCGATCTTCCTGATCGACGTGGCGCGCGGCCGCTTGATCGACGCCAACGAGGAAGCCTGCCGAATGCTCGGCTATACGCGCGAGGAAATGCGCGCCCTGAAGATCGACGCCATCCACCCGAACGAGGTCGAGGAACTCGGCCGCTTCGCCGCCGAGGTCGCGGCCAAGGGGCGCGGGCGAATCGACACGCTGAGCTGCCGGGCCAAGAACGGACGCGAGATTCCGGTCGAGCTTTCGGCCTCGATCATCACCCTCGGCGGCCGTCCGGTGATGCTCGCCATCGGCCGCGACGCCACCGAGCGCCGGCGCGTCGAGCGCGCGCTGACCTCGGCCAAGGAGGCGGCCGAGGCCGCCAACCGCGCGAAAACCGAGTTCCTGGCCAACATGAGCCACGAGCTTCGCACCCCGCTCAACGCGATCATCGGCTTCTCGGAGGTCATGCAGAACGAGCTGTTCGGTCCCCTGGGCGCGCCGCGCTACCACGCCTACGCCACCGATATCGTCAATTCGGGACGCCACCTCCTCGACATCATCAACGACATCCTCGACGTCTCCAAGGCCGAGGCGGGCCAGATCGAGCTTGTCGAGGAGGAGGTCGATCTCCGGGAGATCGTCGCGGCGAGCCTTCGCCTCGTGGCGCGCCGCGCCGAGGAAGGCCGGGTCACGCTCCGCGAGCGGCTCGCCGAGGGCTTGCCCAGGATCCGCGCCGATCGCCGCAAGATGAAGCAGATCATCGTCAATCTGCTGTCCAATGCGGTCAAGTTCACGCCCCCCGGCGGCCATGTCACCCTCGAGGCCGGCGCCGCCCCCTCGGGCGCGCCCTATATCGCCGTCATCGACACGGGAATCGGGATCGCCGCCGAAGATCTCGACCGCGTGTTGTCGCCCTTCGGGCAGGTGGAAAGCGCATTCCACCGGAACTACGAGGGGACCGGTCTCGGCCTGCCGCTGACCAAGTCGCTCGTCGAGCTGCACCGGGGACGCCTGATCCTCGACAGCGCGCCCGGGCTGGGCACCCGCGTTACGGTGCACCTGCCGATCGAGCGGCTCGCGTCCGCCACCGCGCCGCTTCGGCGCTCGCGCGCCTGACTCGTCCTCGAATGACCGCTCAGGCGTCCGGTTCGATGGACGGCGTGTCCTGCTCCCCGGCCGGCGGCGGCGGATCGTCGGCGACGTGAATCTCGCCCGCGAGACGGCCGCCGCGCTCGATCTCGAGCTCGCCGTAGCGGACCGTGCCCAACACCCGGCCGGTCGCCCGGATCGTGAGCCGATCGCTCACCGTGAGCGAACCGTCGAAACAACCGCTGATATCGGCCTCGGCGACCGCGGCGTCCCCTTGGAACTCGCCCGATTCGGCGATCACGAGCATGTTGCTGTCGCTCAGCGTCGCTTCCATTCGGCCGTGAACGACCAGCCGCTCGCAGGCCGAAACCTCGCCCTTGAGCAGAATCCCGGTGCCGACCGTAAGCCGCTTGTCGTCGTGGCGCGGCTCGAAGGGAAGCGGCTCATCGCTCTTGGTCCCGCCGGCGGGCGAACCGGCCCGGGCCGGCGCCTTGATGCGCGGTCCCGCGCCTAGCCGCGCGCTCGCGCCCGCGCGCACCGCATCGACCGGCCGCGGCGGCGACGGCACGCGCGGGGCCGGCACGACGCGCGTCAGCCCCAGCCCTTGTCCGCGCTCATCCTTCGGGGGCGCTTCGGGTCCCGTCTTGTCGCCTCTCATGCCCTGTTACATCCTCCGCTACCTGGGGGGTCGCCTTCGCCCCCCTTCCCCGCGCTCCTTGGAGCCCAGGCATCGATATTACGTCAGCCGCGAGGCCCGGCATAGGACTTTGCGGCCCCGCAGGACCCGGCGAGGGACGCGAAAAGGACTCAAACCCACCCGGACGGCAATGCTATAAATCGATCCGCGCCTTGCCCGCCGACGCGGCGCCGGGCGCGCTCGACGAACGGAACGATCGGCCACGGCCACGACCCAATCATCGCTCACAACCATTGATCACGGGGCACCGCGAGCATCATGCAGGATACGGATTTCCAGGAACACATGCGCACTTGGCACGCCTTCACGCGGCTCATGACCGGCATCGCCGGGCTTGCCGCCCTCATCCTGGTGGCGATGGCCGCGACGCTTCTGTAAGCACGTCTTTTCGACGCAAACCGATATCGGCCCACGCCTCGCTCCGGTCATGGGGCGGGGATTTGAAACTCGCCCTCGCCATTCCCAGCTTTAGGACAGGGAAACCCGACCCATGAAGGTCGATTTATGCAGCGGGGGAACGAGTGATGAAAAAAGCACTGATCGCCGCCCTGTTCGCGGCCGGTCTGGCCACCACCGCTCAGGCGGCCACCACCACTACCACCTCATCTTCCGGAGAACGCGCCTATCTCGCCGGTGATTACGGGCGCGCGCTCGACCAGATCGCGCCCGCGGCGCGCGCCGGCGACGCCCAGGCGCAATATCTGCTCGGCGTGATGTACGCCCACGGCCAGGGCGTCGCGCGCGACTACAAGCGCGCGGCCGAGTGGTACCGGCGCGCGGCCGAGAACGGCAATGCGCTGGCCGCCTTCAACCTCGGCTTCCTGTACTACACCGGCGCCGGAGAAGGCGACAACGCCATCGCCGCCGACCCGGCCAAGGCCCTGCCCTGGCTCAAGCAGGCGGCGAAGGCGGGCAACGCGACCGCCGAGGCGCTGCTGGGCGAGATGTACTACCGGGGCGAGGGAACGCAGCGAAGCCTCGTCGCCGCCGCCACGTTGACGCTTCGCGCGGCCGAGAAGGGCGATCCCCGGGCGCGCTACAACGCGGGCCTGATGCTCGCCCGCGGCGAAGGCGTCGAGCCCGATCCGGTTGCGGCCTACGCTTGGTTCGACGTGCTCGCCGACCGGGGTTATCCCGGCGCGGCGCGGAATCGCGACCTGATCGCGGCCGGGCTCGCGCCCGAGCAGCTCGACGCGGCCCGCAAGAAGGCCGACGAGATCCGCGCCATGGGCTGAGCGCGCCGAACATTCGGTCGGCGACACGCGCCTCCCCCTTGACCGCCGCGACCGTTCCATCGGCCGCGCAAGGGGGAGGTGGCGTCCCGAAACGTCGGAATTCTTTACAACCACTTTTCTGATATCCGGTTGGAGATTATTTGTTTATCTCATTGTTATTTAAGTAAATTCTAAAAATCCAAGCATCGGAACCTACAAAACACCCTCCGGGGCCCTGTCGGAATAGTTAACACTTTTCGACATCTCCCTCCCCGCCCCCCACGCCGCCGTCATTGCCCGACCGGGCGTTTACCCGCCGTTAAGACCTTGGGGGCACACTCGACCAAAAGACCCTCGGAAAATTCCAATGGGGAATGTCATGGCCGAATGTCTCGACTTCACGGCGCATCGGATCGTCGCCGCCCATGACGCGGAAACGAGCGTACGCCTTTCGCTCCGCGCGGCCCTGGCGATCTGGGTCGTCGCGTCCGGCACCGGCTGGGGCCTGATCGCCTGGTTCGTCGCCACGCTTGCCTAGACCGCCCGCCCGGCCGCCGCGCGGCCCGGCCTCGAGCGAAAACCGCGAGACGCGATCGTCGCCCCCGACCCCGTCCCGCGACGCGCCTTCTGTCGAAAAACTTTACACATTGGCGTCGCCCTCCCGAGCATTGCCTGCCCTACGCCCTTAACCTTCTGATTTCAAAAGAAACACTCGCGATGGCCCGTAACTTGCATGGCGCAGGGAGCGGTACGGGAGGAAAACCGTGCGCCCGATCGCGGGATGAATGAATGGGAGGAAGGGCGCACCGGCATCTCACGAATCCCGAACGCCTAAGACACAGGGGGGCCGGGCGGATGAAGTCAGCGGTTGTAGAACGAAAACCAATCGTTAACCATAACTTCGCCGCAAATCCGGCTCTCTCGAAACGATGTTGCACGACCGCGCGCTAGCGCCGCGGAAAGGAGCGCGAAAATGCGCCGACGCTATAGTCTCGGTCGGTCGGTCCTGGTCTGGGTCATCGGTGCGCTGATCGGCTGGATCGTCGCCTTCGGCGGGATCTATTACATGATCCGCACGGGCGACAACCTGTTCGCCGATTTCCTGGGACGCGGCGCGCAGGAAAACCCGGCCGCGACGGCGGACAACGGCAATGCGGCGGCCACCGACAGCCCGATCAGCGAGGAGGATATCCGCGCGCTTCAGAAGATCGCCCCCGCCGCCGGCGCGCCGAGCCCCGCGCAACCTCCCTCGAAACCGGCAGAATAGATCCCGCCCTCTATGGTGCGAGGCCCGCGTCCTCGATCAGGCGACGGGCGAAGCGGATCGGGATTGCGTAGGTAATGCCGCTCGGGTCCTTGAGAAGATTCTCCTTGGTCCGCTTGACGAAAACGCTGCTGACGATCCCCAGGACCCGGCCGCTTTCGGGATCGTAAAGCGGACTCCCGCTGTTGCCGGGATAGGCGGTCGCGTCGAGCTGAAACACCAAGAAGGGCTCGCGCAGGCGGCGAATCATCGCCGCGTCGAGCTGGCCCGGCACGATCGCCGGATTCGCCACCGGCGTCAGCGCCGAGACGATGCCCCTGTGAGTCACGGGAAACAGCCCCAGGACCGCGCCGATGGGAAAGCCGGTGAAGGCGATCTCGCGCCCCTCCTCCACCGCGTCGTCGCGCCCGAGCTTGAGCGCCGGCAGGGGCGTACCCGTAAGACGCAGCAGCGCCACGTCGTGGGCGCGGTCCTTGGAAACCGGCTCGACCACGCGCTGCTCGATCCGCTCGCCCGAGCCGATGAAGATCACGAGCTTTTCGTTCCGCGCGAGCTCGCCGACCGCCGCGATCACATGGGCGTTGGTCAGCACATGGCGGCCGTCGGCGACGACGAAGCCGGTCCCCAGCAAGCGCGCGGGCGGACGGCGGGTGATGAGAAAGGTGCCGACGCCGACGATCGAGGGCTTGATGATCTTGATGGTCTCGCTGAGGTTCGCGGCCCCGGCGACCGGGGGCGCGGCGAGAATGCCGAAAAGGAGCAGCGCCACGAACAGGCGGCCCCGCGAGCGCCCGACCACGGGATCAGGCTCGCGCGCGACGCGGCGGCGCCTCGCCCGTGTCGGTCGCCGCCGCGCCGTCATGGACCTGGCGAAGGAAGGATTCGAACATCAACAGCGCCCAAAGGGGCGCGCCGTGCTCGCGCGCGCCGGACTGGTGTTGATCGACCAGGGTCCGCACGTAGTCCATGTCGAACATGTCCGTCTCGGCGAGCGTCGGCCCGGTCAGCGCCTCGCGCACCCGGTCGCGCAGGGGGCCGCGAAACCAGCCGGAGATCGGCACCGCGAAGCCCATTTTGGGACGGTAGAGAATGTCCTCGGGGAGATAGGGTTCGAGTGCCTTCTTGAAGATGTATTTTCCCTCGCGTCCCTTGAGCTTGAGGCGCGACGGCACGCCCGCCGCCCATTCGACGAAGGGATGATCGAGCACCGGCACCCGCACCTCGAGCGAATTGGCCATGCTCGCGCGGTCGACCTTGGTCAGAATATCACCCGGCAGATAGGTCTTGATGTCGGCGTACTGGACGCGCGCGAGATGATCGTCGGCCGGTGCCTCGCCCATGACCCGCTCGAGCACCTCGACCGCCCGGTAGCCCTGAAGCTCGCGTCGAAAGGCATCGCTGAACAGGCGCTTGCGAATGCCGTCGTGCAGGATCGAGACGCTGTGGAAATAGCCCTCGACCGTGCTCCGCGCGAGCGCCTGGAACGTCGACTTGGCGCGCAATGGCTTGGGCGCCCAATCGGCCTTGGGATAGACCGCGCCGGCGAGGCCGAACAACGGCCGGCGAAGCGGCGCGGGCAGCAGGCCGCGAACGCGCTCCTCGAGGTCGTGCCAGCGATAGCGCCGGTAGCCCGCGAATATCTCGTCGCCGCCGTCGCCCGACAGCGCGACCGTGACCCGTTCGCGGGCGAGCGCGCAGACCCGATAGGTGGGCATGGCCGAGGAATCGGCGAAGGGCTCGTCGTAGAACCCGGCCAGCCGGTCGAGCAGATCGAAGGCGTCGACCTCGACCCGGTTGACGTGATGGCGGGTACCGTAGCGCTCGGCGACGATCTCGGCGAAGCGCGATTCATCGAAGCGCCGGTCGCCGAAGGCGATCGAGCAGGTGTTGATCGGCGCGCCGTCGAGCCCCGCCATGAGCGCGACCACGGCGCTCGAATCGACCCCGCCCGACAGAAAGGCCCCGAGCGGCACGTCGGCGATCATCCGGGCCTCGACCGCGTCGCGCAGCCGCTCGATCAGTTCGGCGCGGATCTCGTCCTCGGACGCGGCCGTGTCCTGATCGGCGAACGAGACATCCCAGTAGCGGCGCGGCCGCGGCATCTCCGCGCCCCGACGCAGACTCAGCGTATGGCCGGGCGCGAGCTTGGCGACGTCGGCATAGATGCTGCGCGGATCGGGAATATAGCCGTAGGCGAAATAGTCCTCGACCGCGCACGCGTCGATTCGGCGCGGCAGGTCGGGACAACGAAGAAGCGACTTGAGCTCGGAGCCGAACAACAACCGCCCATCGCCGAGCAGGGCATAATAGAGCGGCTTGATCCCCAGCCGATCGCGGGCGAGAAACAGGGTCTCGCGGTTCTCGTCCCAGAGCGCGAAGGCGAACTGGCCCCGGAAGCGGTCGACGCAGTCCTCGCCCCACTCCTCCCAGGCATGAACGATGACCTCGGTGTCGCACTGGGTCTTGAGCTCATGTCCGGCGGCCGAGAGCTCGCGCGCAAGCGCCCGAAAATTGAAGATCTCGCCGTTGTAGACGACCACGACCGAGCCGTCCTCGTTGTAGAGCGGCTGCTGGCCGCCGGCGAGGTCGATGATCGAAAGCCGACGATGGCCGAGCCCAATGCCGGGGCCGAAATGAAGGCCGCCCGCGTCGGGTCCTCGATGGACCTGGCTCTCGTTCATGCGGTCGAGCAGCGCCCGGTCGATCTCGCGCCGCCCTTTGCTGTCGAAAATCCCGACGAATCCGCACATGGGCTGCGCCCGCGCGCCGTCAGCCGTCGGCGCGGCCGGCGAGCCGCGCGAGGTAGCGGTCGAGCGGCTCGATGTCGCGGACGAAATCGCGCAGGGTCTTCACGGCGTCCTCGCGCCGTTCGCCGTAATCGGCGGCGAGCGTGACGATCGCCGCGCCCTCGACGCCGCCGAGAAGCTTGGCGCGCAGCTCGTAGAGCTTGGCGAGATAGGGATTGGCGGTGAACCGCCCGTCGATCCAATACCAGCGCCAGACGAGACGATAGGTGTCCGTCCCCTTCATGTAGCGCGTATAGGCGACATCGAGCGGCCGCCCGGCGAGAACCACGCGGTCGCTCCCGTCGCCGAGCCGCAGCCAGACGGCGTCGTCGAGGAAGCTGTTGCCGTCGGCGACGACCTCGGCGCCCTGCATCTGACGCGATAGATAGGTAATCGCGAGACGCACGCGGCGATCGTCTCGCGCATAGGTTCGCTCGACCACCCGCTCGGCGCCCGGAACCTCGACGCGCCATTGCGCGGGTTCGTCGGTCGCGCGCCAAGCCGCGGCGGGCGCGGGCGGGGCCAGGGCCTGCGGCGCATCGCCCGGACGCGCGGCGATCATCGCGCCGTAGGTCGGCGCGGCGGCGGCGACGATCAGCACCGCGACGGCGGCGACGACGAACGCTCCGCCGCGCGGCGCGGACGTAGGCGCGCTTGGCCGAGCGGCGGACGCGGACGCGGGCGCGCGAAGATCCTCGCGGAACAACATGCCGAGCCCGAGCGTCACGAACATGACGAAGACGAAGAACAGCCAGCCGTAAACGACGTGATCGATGACCACCGCGGCATCGACGCCGGCCTTATCGGCGATCAGAATGATACCGAAGGCGCGGAACCCGTTGGCGATGATCGGGACGACGATCGAGAGCGCCATGAACGCGATCCGTCGCGGCCAACTCCGGTACATGAGATGCGCGTAAAGGGCGCCGAGCGCGACCATCGCGATCAGGAAGCGCACGCCGGCGCAGGCCTCGGCGACCTCGAAATTGGCGGTGGGAATCGAGATGAACACCCCGTCGAGGTAAACCGGCACGCCGACGAGCCGCAGAAGCGCCACCGAAAAGACCGCCGTTACGTCCTGCAAGGGCGGAACCAGGACCTGGCCGATGGGCACCGCGAAATAGAGATAGGCGAGCGGGAAGATCAGCTTCTTCGTCACGGAACGGCCGAGGATCGTGAACACGGTTGCCTGCACGATCGCCACGAGCGATAGCTGTTCGACCGCCTGGACGCCGGCGACCGAGCCGAGAAGCCAACCGAACGCGGCGACCGCGACCAGGACGAGACCCCAGGGCTCGACGCGCGGGGTCATGCTTGCCAACTCCTCCTGGCGTTGCCAAACGAGATAGCCGACGATCGGCAGAATCAGGAAGCCGTGATTGAAGGTACGGTTGTTCGTCCAGATCTGAACCGTCGCCGCGACCGTGTCGAAGAACAGCGCGAAGATCGCGACGATCGCGGCCAGACAGAGAATGCCGGCCAGGCGCCAAAGCGCCGCCGGGTCGCGCACCCCATTGGCCAGGACCGATCTTGTCATGCCCGAAACGGTCATCGTTCTTCGCCTTCGCCTCGCTTCCGCGCCGATCGCGATACAGATTACCCGAGGGTTCGTTGTCGGTCCGTTAGCACCATGATCCGCTACCGTCATGGGCCGTTAGCGCCACGGCTTCAACACGCCCCCCTTGGACGTCGGAGAACGACTCAATTCAGCGCCGCGAGCCGCCCATGCCGGCCGCCGGAGGCGCATCACTCGTCTTATTGTCGCACGAACGGGGCGGTCCTTCGAGAATTTCGTCGAGCCGGGCGAGGTTTGCGGCCCAGCCGTAAGCCGCCGCCACCCGCTCGCGCGCCCGGGCGCCAAGGCTTTCGGGGTCGCCGTCCGTAAGCAGGGAATACAGCTTTTGCGAGAATAATTCCGGTGTATCCGCAACTAAAATCTCACGATCGGGGGCGGCGGCGATCCCCTCCACCGCTTCGGGCGTGGCGAGCGTCGCCTTGGCCATCGCCATCGCCTCGAGCACCTTGTTCTGAATGCCGCGCGCGATGCGAAGCGGCGCCACCACGGCGGCGGCATGGGCGAGATAGGGACGCACGTCGGGCACCCGGCCGGTGACCACGATCGCCTCGTCGCGCTCGCCGAGACGGCGCACCTCGGGCGCGGGTCGGGCGCCAACGATGAAGAAGCGCGCCTCGGGCACCCGCGCCCGGACCAACGGAAACACCTCTTCGGCGAACCAGCGGACCGCATCGACATTGGCCCAGTAATCCATGGCACCGGTGAATACCGCGACCGGCCCGGTCCCGTCCCAATAGGGATCTTCGTAGGCGCGCTCGGGCGAGAAATAGTCGCAATCGACGCCGTTGGCCATATGCCCGACCCGCGCCGCCGTCTCGGGCGCGAGGCGGCGGAACAGCGCCGCCTCGGCCTCGGAGACGAACAGGCTCGCATCGAAGGCGGCGGCGACGCGGCGCTCGTAGGCGAGAAGCGTCTTCGCCTCGCGGGCGTAGATCCAGCGGTCGAGACCTCGGCGCTTCTCGGCATAGGCGCGCCATTTCTCCGAATCGACGTCGACGAAGTCGATCACCCGGCGCGATCCCTCGCCCGCCGCCGCGCTCCTTGTCGCATCCGGGCTGGGCATGACGAACTGTGCCATGGCCGAGGAGAAGGCGACAATCCCCTCGGGCCGCGTCTCGGCCAGTACCTGCGCGATCCAGCGCGCGAGGCCCCGGTCGCGGTAGTAGGCGAGCGTGAGCGGCCGCCCGTCGAGAAGCCCCGCGAGGCTGCGCAGTCGGGCGAGCCTGGGCGAAAGGCGGGCGAAATAAGCGCCGGCGCAGATCTCGCGCAGCCGGTCGACGTAGCGCCAGTCGTGGGAATCATCGACGAAGCAGCCGAGATGAACCCGGTGGCGCGCGGCGAGATGCTCGAGGATGTGCCAGGAGCGGATCTTGTCGCCCTTGTTGGGCGGATAGGGAATCCGGTGGCAGAG
>CAZHDF010000017.1:25646-32171 GCA_964531525.1 uncultured Alphaproteobacteria bacterium
GCCAGGAGCGGATCTTGTCGCCCTTGTTGGGCGGATAGGGAATCCGGTGGCAGAGGTACAGAAGATCGGCCATGCCCCTTCCCGTCGCCGCTACCCGAGGCCGCGCGCGATCATCGGGCCGAGCCGGTTGGCGAGCCCCAGCGGCATCCGTTTCCAGGCGGCGATGAACAGGCGGTACTTGGGATTGAGCGGGTTGACGTCGGGAATCTCGTCGCCCGCGCGGAGATGATACTCGTAATGAAGCGGCTCGGGCGCGAAGCCCCAGTTCTTCTTGAAGGCGAACGAGCCGGTGCCCTGCTTGCTGCGTCCGAAGTCGAACCATTTGAGGCCGCGCTCGCCGGCCCGACGCATGAGGTCCCAGTACATGTAATCGTTGGCGCCGCTGCGCCGCGCCGCCTCCAGCCCGCCGCCGTAGTAGGGCAGCACCTCGTCGCGGAAATAGAAGCTCACGACCGCCGAAAGCGCGCGCCCCTCGTGGGTGACTGTCAGCGCCTCGCAATCGGCGCCGAACTCGTCGGCGAGCATCGCGAAGTAGCGGCGCGGAAAGACCGGCGTGCCGAGGCGATGCACGCTCGCGGCGTAGATCTCCCAAGCGCGATCGGGCGTCGGGTCGATCTCGGCGACCAGCCCGGTCTTGATCGCCTTGCGCACCACGGCGCGTTGTTTGCGCGGAATCGCGAGCAGGTTCTTGTCGGGATCGGGGTCGAGCGCGCGGCGGAAGGTGGCGTAAAGCGAATCCTTGCACGGCCAGCCGGGATGCAGGCGCCGGCGGCAACGGTATTCGAGGTGATCGACGCCGCGTTCCTCGGCGAGCGCCACGGCGCGGGCGTCGAGCGCGCGAAGCGCCGCCTCATCGCTTGCCAGCGGGCCGCCGTAGACGCAGAAGGCGTTGGAGACGAGCGCGTTGCCGAACAGGCGGCTGCGCAGATGCACGAGCGGCAGCACGCCCCGGATGACGCCGCCGCTCTCGGCGTAGAGATAGGGCGCGGGATGGCCGAAGCTCTCCTCGATCACCCGCTTCCAGCCGGCGCGATGGAAGAAGCTCGCCTCCGGATGGGCGAGCACGAAGGCGTCCCAGCGCGCCTCGGCGCCCGGGGCGAGCTCGCGGACCTCGAGGTCGGTCTCGGCGGCGCGCGTCACGAGGCGATGCCGAAGACCCGGTCGATCCGATCCCATGGGAAGTCGGCGAGAAGACGCCTGAGCTTCCCTTCCATCCGGTCGAGATTAGTGTAGTGGCGAACCCGCGATTTGACCGGAATGCCGGTTTGGCGCGGCTGATCGGGATCGATCTCCCAGGGGTGGAAGTAGAACATGCAGGGCGCCCGGTCCGTCGCCCGGATCCGCCGCAGCGCGGCGCGCGAAAGCGCATAGGGCAGCAGGCGGAAATACCCGCCGCCGCCGGCCGGCAGATTGCGCCCGAATAGGCGCAGCGTGGTGATCGGTAGCTCGCGCAAGCCCTTGTCGTCGATCGGCCGGTAGGCGAAGCGCGGCGCATCGGGCATGCCGTAAAGGTCGTGGCGGATGGGATAGATGCTCGAGCTGTAGGCGTAGCCCTCGTCGGCGAGGACCGCATGCGCCCACAGGGTCTCCGCGCCGATCGAAAAGCTCGCCGCGCGATAGCCGCGGACCGCGCAGCCGCCGACGTCCTCGAGCAGACGCTTGCTGCGGCGCACGTCGGCGCGAAACGCGGCTCGGTCCTGCCCGGTCACCCGGACATGGGTCATGCCGTGGCTCGCGAGTTCGTGGCCGGCGGCGACGATGCGTCGGATCAGGTCGGGGTAGCGCTCGGCGACCCAGCCGAGGGTGAAGAAGGTCGCGTGCACGCCCGCCTCGTCGAACAGCGCCAGCACCCGGTCGGTGTTGCGTTCGACCCGGCTGGGCAAGCGCTCCCAGTCGCCGCGCTCGATATGGCCCGCGAAGGCCGAGACGTGGAAATAATCCTCGACATCGACCGAGACGGCATTGGCCCCGGCATAGGCCGCGGCGCGACCGTGGGCGGCAGCCTCGACCGACGGCGGCGCGACGTCCCGCGCGACGGCGGGCGCGCGGCGGCTGATGCTACTCTCCGCCACTAGCCGCGCCTCGTTGGCGTTCCGGAGCCGCCGTCGTCGAGATACTCGGCGGCGATTTCGAGCGCCCGCTTGATCGTTCGCTCATGCGCCTTGACGTAGCGTTCGAGCACCTCGATGCGCCGCGCGAGACGTTCGAATTCGCCGTTGAGCGCCTGGGCCGATCCCTGGGCCGGCGCCCGGGCCGCTCCGTTACCCGGCGACGGTTTGGCCTTCCGGCTCGCGCCCTCCCCCTTCCCGGCCTCGGCGTGCCCGGCGCCGTTGCCCGCCTCCTGCGTTTCCACCGCGACCGGCGGGGTCGGACCATGGGCGACCTCTTGGGCAAGGTCGTGCACTACCTCCTCGACCACGTGAGCGTCGATCGCATGGCGCTCCTCGAGGAAGGCGAACAACAGCAGGCGCGAACACAGGGTATTGATCTTGCGCGGCACGCCTCGGGTCTCCTCGAAGACCGCGGCGAAGGCCTCGGGCTCGAAGCCAGGATCGTCGCTCCAGCCGACCATGCGCAGGCGATGCTCGATATAGGCGCGGGTCTCCTCGGCATCGAGCGGCTCGAGATGATAGGACGCGATCACCCGCTGACGGAGCTGCTCGAGCGCGGCGCTCGCGAGGGTTTGGCGGAACTGAGGCTGGCCGAGAAGGAAGCACTGCATCACCGCGCCCTCGTCGACCTGGAAGTTCGACAGCATGCGCAGCTCCTCGAGCGAGCGCGCGGGCAGGTTCTGGACCTCGTCGATGATCAGCAGGACGCGCTTGCCGGCGCGATAGCTCTGGGTCAGAAACGCCTCGATCTCGCGCAGAAGCGTCGCCTTGTCGCGCTTCTCCTGCTCGATGCCGAGCGCCGAGGCGACCATGCGAAGGGTGTCGTCGGCCTCGATCTGCGTGGTGACGACCTTGGCGGCGATGAACTTATCGCTGTCGAGCTGGCCGAGGAGATGGCCGACGAGGGTCGTCTTCCCGGCGCCGATATCGCCGGTAATGATGATGAACCCCTCGCCCTGGTTGAGGCCATAGGTCAGGTAGGCCATGGCCTTCTTGTGGCTGCGGCTACCGAAGAAGAAGCGCGGGTCCGGGCTGAGCTGGAAGGGCCGGCCGCTGAACTTGAAGAAGCTCGTATACATTCGAGGCTAACCCTTCATGCCGCCCCTTGCTCCCGCCCCGCTTGGCCCGGGCGGAGCAAGAGTTCGTCGAGCCGGCGGCGGAGATGTTTCCCTGGCCGGCGCTCCCGTCCCATGGCCAAGGGAGCAAACGACGCGCGCGACCGTTTCTGGCTTTCGGTCATGCCGGACAAGGCCCGGAAATGGCTTCGCCCAATCATGGTCGGAATCGGCGAACGATTGGTAAACATCAGCGCCGACGCCAGTCTAGCGCGTTTTCGCTCTTGGCGGAACCAGCCCGCCTCCACCCGTCCCGGCCGTTTTCGGGCCGCCCGTGGCCGGACGTCCCGGCGTTTCGATCAGAACTGCATGCTCACGTTGATCGAGACGCTGTTTTCGACGTACTCCTCGGCCGCGACGTTCGAATCGCGTCGCGTATAGCCGTAGCTGAGCGATGCATTGACATTGGTCGCCAAGCTGTAGCTCAGCCCGCCGTCGAAGACGTAATCGTGATCCTCGCGCTGATCGAGACTGAACTTTGTGTTTTCGTAGGAACCCTGGAGATCGAGGTTGAGGCGGCGATTCAGTTGGCGGCTCCAATTCGCCCTCACCGCGATCGAATCCTCGTCGTCGCCGCTCGGCTCGACGTTCTGCCGCTCGATCGTGAAACCGGCGCCGAAGCTGTTGCGCCCCCGGCTGCCATCGATGTTGAGACGAAAGGTCTTGGTCCGCGTCGTCTCGTCGCGAATGCTCGACAGGCTGTTTCGGGGGTCGAACGCGAGGCCGGTCGTGGTGTTGATGAGCGTGCCGGTCGTCTGGTTGACCCCGATATTCGCGAGATTTTGGCCGATCTGCCCCTGCGAGGTATCGAGGACTTCGGCGTAAGAGGCCGTCAACCGCGTGCGGGTGCTGAATTGGTAGCTGAAATTCACCCGCGCGCTGTTGTTGTTGTCATGGCGCCCATAGGTCGCCCGCAACTCGGTGCGCGGGCCGGGTTGCCAGCGGAATCCGGCGTCCCAGACGATACCCTCGATTTCGTTACTGGGATTTCCGTCATCGAAGAACTGATAGCCGGTCGAACCGAGCAGCGAGAAATAGCGCGCGAACACATATTCGAGGCTGAGCGAAGCATCGCGCCGGTCGATATCGTCGTCGTCGGATCGAGACTCCTTGGAAGCGCTGAGATCGACCGTCCAGAGAACGCGCGAAAAATCGCGCCCGCTGCCGAGGTTGAAGGCGACCCTGTGGGTCTCGCTATCGGACGCGCTGCTCGAATTGCTGAGAAATTGCGTGAACGTATAACGCGCTTCGCCATCGGCGAAATCGCCGAAGTGACCGCGAAGGTAGGGGCTTGCCTCGTAGGTTTGAACGGTGCTTTCGTTCGCGCTCGAGTTCGCTTCGCGGGTGTCCAGAACCTGCTGGCTGACCGAGGCCCGCGCGTCGAAGAAAAGCAGCTCCTTGACCGCCTCGACCGTCGCGGTCCCCGCGAGGTCGACGTCGAACCGGGTGCCGTCGTCGTCGCCCTGGGTCTGGTGACGCGCCGTGAGCCCCGCACTCACGAAGGCCTGCGCGCGGGCCGAGTTCCCGACAATGGAGATCGCCGGCGTGACCTCGGTGACGAAGGCCGTGGTCTCGGCGCCGTCGGGGTCGAGATCGATATTGTCGGAATAGGTCTCGCCGACCGTCACGGTCGGCGTGACGGTCCACTCCGCCGCCGCCCCCACGTGAGACACGAGAAGCACCGCAGCACCGAGGGCGACACTTGGCCCAAACCCGCGTTTCAACACCCCCTGCCCCTGTCCTTTCGCCTCGCGCGCGGCCGGACGCCGCGAACGCGATGGCGCGCGATCCTACGACCCGTACGAGTAGTAGGATCCATATCGACCCGACTTACGCCGCGTTCTATCCTTGTTCAACAGAAAACCGATGTTCTTGCAAGAGCCTATAATTTCCAGCGCGTTCTTGATATCGGTTTCGCCGGTGCGCTCGGCCTCGACGACGAAGACGATCTGGCCCGCGTGAAGCGCGAGAGCGCCGGGCTCGCTGCTGAGAAGAACGGGCGGCGAATCGAAGATGATCACGCGGTCGGGATAGCGCTTGGCGATGTCCTCGATGAAGCGCGCCATTCGATTGCTGGAAAGCAGCTCGGTCGCGTTCGGCCTGTGCGGCCCCGAGGGAATGACGCTCAGGTTATCCCGACTGGTTCGGATGATCACGTCGGCGACGTCGAGTTTTTCGTTTTCGAGAAGGTCGACGAGCCCGCGCCGGGCTTCGATCCCGAGCACGGAAAGAACCGAAGGCTGGATCACGTCGGCATCGACGAGAAGCACGGTGAGATCCCGCTCGGACGCGATGCTCATGGCGAGGTTGACGGCGGTGAAGGTCTTTCCCTCGCCCGCCTTGGCGCTGGTGACCATGATGAGGTGCCCGTTGGCGATCGCGTCGGAGCCGCGCCGGAACGCCTTCAGAAGAAGCTGGCGCTTGACCAGGCGGAACTCCTCGGCCAGCCGGCCCTTGGCGTCCTTGGGCGTGATGATCCCCATCGACCGCAAGCGGTCGAAATCGATCGGCGCGCGGGGCGCGGAGCTCGCGGTGCAGGGCCGGTGGCGCTCGGCGGCGGGCGTGGTCGGCGACGGCGCCTTCGCGGCGATCGGCGCGGCGGCCTCGGCCTCGTCGATCCGGGCCGCGGCCTTTTCGACGAGCGAGCCCTTGCGCGATCCCGACAGGCGCTGGGCGGCTTTTTCGATGATGCTCATGTCGCCACACCCACCAGTTCAAATGATCTTGTTGAGCGCGGCGAAAGCCTCGATCGCAACCAAACCGCCATATGCGCCCACCAGGCCGAAGCAGACGAGCGCGAAGGTCGCGAGCTCAAGGATGCGGCGCCGACGGTCGGCCGCGGAAACGATCCGGGAGACCGTCCCCAAAACCGGCACCACGAACCTCTCGCGAAGTCTGTTGGGCGTCGCGATCGTCTCGTCGACCTGGCTGAGGAGGAAGCCGAAACCGAGACCCGCGCCGATCCCGCCGAGCAAAACGATCGTCAGGAACAACAGACGATTGGGACCGTCGGGCTCGACCGGGAGCTCGGGCGGATCGACGATCCGGAATTGGATCTTGTCGGCCTTGGTCTCGAGATCGCTCGCGATCCGCGCCGATTCGCGACGCGCGAGCAATGCCTCGTAATTCTTCTTGAGAATTCCGTAATCGCGATCGAGCTTGGAAAGCTGGAGCTCGACCGCGGGAATGGTGTTCACCATCTTCTCGAGCCCGGCGATCTTCTTCTTCTGGTTGGCCACGCGCTGCTTGAGGGTGGCGACGTTCGCCTCCAGCGTAACCAACGCGAGCTTGATCTCCCT
>CAZHDF010000017.1:32271-34068 GCA_964531525.1 uncultured Alphaproteobacteria bacterium
GCCGCGTCGAGCTTCACCTCGTAGCTTCGGATCTGGTCCTCGACGAAGCGGCGCGCCTGATCGAGATCCTTGCGACTCGCGCCGAGCTGGGTCTCGACGAAGATCGTCAGAAGCGCCTGGACAACGCGCTTGGCGAGGTTCGGGTCGTTCGCGCGATAGCTGATGGTGAACAGATTCGTCCCCTGAAGGCGGATCGTGATCTCGTCGCGTAGGCGCCCGACCAGTGACTCCATCTCCCCCGGCGTGTTGACCGTGAGATCGAGGTCGGTCATGCGCGCGACCTTCTCGAGATTGGGCCGGCTCAAGAGCGTGCGCTGCATGATGTCGATCTGCTGGTAGACGTTGGTGTCGACGGAAAGACCGCGCATCAACGGCCCCAGCATCGTATCGGTATCGATGTAGACGCGCGCCGAGGACGCATAGACGTCGGGCAGCTTGGCCACCCAGATCCAGCCGGCGACGCAAACCAGCCAAGCGACCGCGAGGCCATACCACCGCCTTCGCCAGATCGCGCGAAGATAGAAACCGATCTGCGAGAGATACTCGTTCATCGCGTTCCCGTTTTGCCCGCCTCGCCGGACGGCCGATAGGAGAGGCTCCGCGCCCCCCACGCCCGGACAACACCACGAGCCCGGTCAACCGCAGTCTTTCCTACCTGCCTTAACAATGTCTTGAGGCCGCGCACGATCGGGCTTGAGCCGGGCGGCGCGACGCCGCGTTCCGACGGATCAGAACCAGCTCTCCGGGATAATCACGATATCGCCGGGCATCAACGGCACATTGGCCGAAATATCGCCGCCCTTGATCAGATCGTCGATCCGGATGGCGAACTGTCGCTGCTCGCCATCGACGTTCCGAACGATCGAGGCCCGGTTGCCGGCCGCGAAATCGGTCACGCCGCCGACGGCGATCATGACGTCGAGCAGCGTCATGTCGGCCCGATAGGGGATCGCCTGAGGTCGGGTGGCCTCGCCGACGATCCGCACCTGCTGGTCGAACTCGCCCACGAAACCGCTCACCATCACGGTGACGAGCGGATCCTGGATATAGACGCTGAGCTCGCGCTCGATCGCGCGCGACAACTCGCTCGGAGTGGTTCCCGCGGCCTTGAGATCGTCGATCAAGGGCACCGAGATGCGGCCGTCCGGGCGAACCGTCACCGAGGTCGAGACCTCGGGGTTGCGCCAAACGAAAATGCTGAGCGAATCGCCGGGGCCGATCCGATATTCGAGAGCGTCCTCTGACGCCGTCGGCGCCGAGGCGAGCGGCGCCGCCTTCTGCGCGCATCCGGTCAGAATCAAAATCGCGGCAACGGCCAGAACGCCGCGCCAACGACGCCGCCTATCCATGAATTCGGTCATTTCGCGCCCTTTGCCATGCCTGCTGCCTGATATCCGCCGGAAGCCCTTAACGAAGCGTTAGCCCAAAGGGCCGCCCCGGGTCACCCCGGCCGTCCCTGATCGCATCATCTCGTTACCGTCCCGTTACCGCATCCCGCCCCGACGGCGATGCGTCGCATCGATAAAACGGTTATGTCGGTAACGATTTCGGGCCCCCTTGCACGATATGCCCGCCGCGCGCCGGACACCCAGCGCAACCTCGCGGACAAGTCAATGCTTTACAATCCGAATCTAGCGACCGCGGCGGCCCCTTGTCAACGCGTTTGCCCCGGTGTTTTCTCAAGCGTTCGCTGGGGTGCTTGCGGGGCGCGCAAGCGCGAAATTCATGGTTACCGGCTTTTCTCGCCCCCCTTATTCGCGCGTGTTTTGTTCCGTTTGGCCTTTGGGGCGAGGGCGA
>CAZHDF010000018.1:0-33683 GCA_964531525.1 uncultured Alphaproteobacteria bacterium
CCCCGGATGGCAATCCAATGAGATACAAGGGTTGGGTGGGGGTGCGAAGCGGGGGCGCGGGAGGCGCCGATCCGGTTCAAGGAAATGACGCGCCGGCCTAAAATCATCCCGCGCTAGCGCCTCGCCCGTTCGGCGGGGCGGCGCCGGTTCGGCCGATCCGGGGCCGAATTTGGAAACCGGCCGATCCGCGATAAGATGCCCCGCGAGAAACAAGACTCGGTAGGAAACAAGACAGGGGCTCGCGCGGGGCGTGACGGCATTCGTTCTCCGACGATTCGTTCCCCTGGTCCGGCGAAACCGCGCCCGGGCGGCGGTCGTGGTCGCGGTTCTTCTTCTCACGCCCCTGCTCCTGTGGCAGACCGCCCGCTGGGTCGAGGGCTTCGCGCTCGATAAGACCTACCGCGCCAATCTGCATACCCTCGATCTGATCGTCGAGAACCTGCGCGGCGAGCTCGCGCGGTTCCGGGCGCTGCCTCGCCTGCTCGCCACCAATCCCAAATTCCGCGACCTGCTGCGCACGCCCCCGGCGCCCGGCAGCCTGCGCGCGGCGAACCTTGCGCTCGAGCGGATCAACGCGATCACCGGGGCCCTCGACATCTACATCATGGATCGCACGGGGCTGACCATCGCGTCGAGCAACTGGCAGTCCACCCGGCCCTTCGTCGGGCGGAATTTCAGCTACCGACCGTATTTCCGCCAGGCCATGCAGGGCGGGCTCGGACGCTATTTCGCGCTCGGCACGACCTCGAAGGAGCGCGGCTATTACTTCGCCTATCCGATCCGCCGCAAGGACGAGATCCTGGGCGCGATCGTGGTCAAGATCCGGGTCGGCCATTTCGAGGCCGGCTGGGTCGCGAAGGACCACGAGATCATCGTCGCCGACGACGACGGCGTGATCTTCCTCTCGAGCGCCCCGGCATGGAAATTCCGGACCCTGGAGCCGCTGAGCGACGCGGCCGTGGCCCGCATTCGGGCGAGCCGCCAATACGGCGACGCGACGCTCGAACCGCTCGCGGTGAGCGACCGGCGGGACGTTCCCGGACGCGGCGAAATCCTGCGCATCGCCGGTCCCTTGCGCGACGGAGAGGACCGCGCGGGGCGCAAGGGCATCGAGTATCTGGTTCAGCAGGCGCGCATGCCCGAGGCCGGCTGGCGGGTGATGATCCTCGCCCGCACCGCCCCCATCGCCCGACAGGTGACGGCGGCCGTCATGGTCGCGCTGTTCCTGGTCGCGGGCGCGCTTCTGATCGCCGCCTATGTCTTCGAGCGGCGGCGGCGCATTCAGGAACGCATCGTCCTTCAGCAGAAGGCGCGAGAAACCCTGGAGCGACGGGTTCATGAGCGAACCCGCGACCTCGCCGAAGCCAACGAAAGCCTGCGCAAGGAGATCGCCGAGCATCGGCGCACCGAGCGCGACCTGCAACGAACCCAGCTCGAGCTGATCCAGGCGAGCCGGCTCGCGACCCTCGGCCAGGTCTCGGCGGGGCTCAGCCACGAGCTCAACCAGCCGCTCGCCGCGATCCGTTCCTACGCCGACAACGCGCGCGCCTTTCTCGACCGCGACATGCCCGCGAAGGCGCAATCGAACCTCGCCGATATCGCCGAGCTGACCGACCGCCTGGCGCGGATCATCCGCCATCTCAAGACCTACGCCCGCAAGGATCCGATCGCCGCCCGGCCGACGCCGGTCGTCGCCGCGCTGCGCGAGTCCCTGTCGCTGCTGGAGAACCGCATCCGGACGGAGAAGGTGACGGTCGAGGCCGAGCTGCCCGACGAGGACATCACGGTGGTCGGCGGCGACGTCCGCCTGCAACAGGTGTTCGTGAACCTGATCGCCAACGCGCTCGACGCGGTCCGGGGCCGCGCCGGGGCCAGGGTCTCGATCGGGCTCGGGCGCGACGCGGACGACGTGGTCGTGACCATCCGCGACAACGGGCCCGGGATCGACGAAGAGGACATCCCGCGCGTGTTCGATCCGTTCTTCACCACCAAGGAGGTCGGTCAGGGCCTCGGCCTCGGGCTCTCGATCGTCTACGGGCTCGTCAAGCAGTTCGGCGGCGCGATCGAGGCCGCCAACGACCCGCGCGGCGGGGCGACCTTCTCGGTGCGGCTCAAGCCCGCCCGGGCGCCGGGAGGCGAAACGACATGACCGGGCGCGTGGTCCTAGTCGACGACGAGCGGCATTTGCGCACCGCCTGCACCCAGGCGCTCGAGCTCGCCGGCTATGCGGTCGAGGCGTTTTCCTCGGCCGACGGCGCGCTCGACCGGCTGTCGCCCGACTGGGACGGCGTGCTGATCACCGACATCAAGATGCCGGGGACCGACGGCCTCGCGCTGATGCGCCGCGCGCTCGACATCGACGCCGAGCTGCCGGTGATCCTGATCACCGGCCACGGCGACGTCGCGATGGCGGTGCAGGCGATCAAGGACGGGGCCTACGACTTCATCGAAAAGCCCTTCGCCTCCGAGATTCTGGTCGATTCCACCAAGCGCGCGCTGGAAAAACGCCGCCTCGTGCTCGAAAACCGGGCGCTGCGCTCGGCGCTCGACAACATGGGCGGGATCGAGCGCGCGATCATCGGCCGCACGCCCGCGACCGAGCGGCTGCGCGAGAAGATCCTCGCCTACGGCCCGACCGACGCCGACGTCCTTATCCGGGGCGAGACCGGCAGCGGCAAGGAGATCGTCGCCCGCAACCTCCACCAGTTCGGTCCGCGCCGCGAGCGGCGGTTCGTCGCGATCAACTGCGGCGCGATGCCCGAAACCATGGCCGAGAGCGAGCTGTTCGGCCACGAAAGGGGCGCCTTCACCGGCGCGCACTCGCGACGCATCGGCAAGTTCGA
Organism: uncultured Alphaproteobacteria bacterium; assembly: GCA_964531525.1. GTDB lineage: Bacteria > Pseudomonadota > Alphaproteobacteria > JAAXGF01 > JAAXGF01 > CAYYWV01. Next base: position 2,844 of record CAZHDF010000018.1, read on the forward strand.
GCACGCCGACGGCGGCACGGTCTTTCTCGACGAGATCGAGAGCATGCCGCTCGACCTTCAGATCAAGCTGCTACGCGTCTTGCAGGAGCGCCTGATCGTGCGGCTCGGCTCGAACCGCGAAATCCCGGTCGACGTGCGCGTCATCGCGGCGACCAAGAAGGATCTGCGCGCGGCGATCGCCGAGGGCCGTTTCCGCGAGGACCTCTACTACCGGCTCGACATCCTGTCGCTCGACGTGCCGCCGCTGCGCGACCGGCGCGACGACATTCCGCTGCTGTTCCATCATTTTCTCGCCCAGGCGGCGACGCGCTACCGGCGCGAACCGCCCGAGGTGACGCCCGAGGCCCTGGGCGCGCTGCTCCATTACGACTGGCCGGGAAACGTGCGCGAGCTGCAAAGCGCGGCGCTGCGCCACGCGCTCGGCCTCGCCATGGAGATCGGCGGGACGGAGGCGGCGCCCGACGCCACCGACGCATCCGGGGGGAGCAACCGGCTCGCCGAGCGGCTCGCCTCGGTCGAGCGCCAGATGATCGCGCGCGAGCTCGCGCATCACGGCGGAAACCTGAAGGCGACTTACGAATCCCTCGGCATCTCGCGCAAGACCCTCTACGACAAGATCCGCAAGCACGGCCTCGAACGACTGACGCCCGAAAGCGGTTGAGACCGGCGGGCGCGCGGGCATTCCGTGCGCGACTGTGTGAAATTCCACACATGGCGCGCGCGCAAGGGGCGGGATTCCACCCATGCCGCGCCCGAATCGCGAGCAGGGCGAAGAGGACTCACCCAATAAAATCAATACGATAAATCTTCCCGCCGGCGCGCCGGCGGGTTGGCACGGAACTTGCGGTTAATCGGGTGTTCACGATGTCGGCCGCGCGTCCCCGCCGGCCGGAGCGCAACACGGGAGGTTATCCATGCGCAAGTTCGTCACGGCAATCGCGCTGGTCGCGACCGTCGCCTTCGCGGCGGCGGCCAACGCCAAGGAGATCGTCATCAAGTTCTCGCACGTCGTCGCCGAGAACACGCCCAAGGGGCAGATGGCCAACAAGTTCCGCGACCTGGTCGCCGAGCGGCTGAAGGGCAAGGTCGTGGTCGAGGTGTTTCCGAGCTCGCAGCTTTTCGGCGACAACAAGGTGCTCGAGGCGATTCTGCTCGGCGACGTCCAGATGGCCGCGCCGTCGCTTTCGAAGTTCAAGAAGTACACCAAGAAGCTCCAGATCTTCGATCTGCCCTTCCTGTTCAACGACATCAACGCGGTCGACCGCTTCCAGCAAAGTCCCGCGGGCAAGTCGCTGCTCAACTCGATGGAGAGCAAGGGCCTGATCGGTCTCGGCTATCTCCACAACGGCATGAAGCAGATGTCGGCGAACAAGCCGCTGCGCGTGCCGGCGGACGCCAAGGGCCTCAAGTTCCGCATCCAGGCCTCCGACGTGCTCGCCGCCCAGTTCGAGGCGGTCGGCGCGATCCCGCTCAAGAAGCCCTTCTCCGAGGTCTTCACGCTGCTCCAGACCAAGGCCATCGACGGCCAGGAGAACACCTGGTCGAACATCTACTCGAAGAAGTTCTTCGAGGTGCAGAGCTACATCTCCGAGACCAACCACGGCGTGATCGACTATCTGGTCGTGACCTCGGCCGAGTTCTGGAACGGCCTGCCGGCCGATATCCGGTCCGAACTCGAAAAGGCGCTCTCCGAGGCGGTGACCTTCGGCAACAAGGTCGCGCTCGAAAAGGCGGTCGGCGATCGTCAAAAGGTCATCGATTCCGGACGCTCCAAGGTCTTGCAGCTCAAGAGCGAGGAGATCGCCGAGTGGCGCAAGGCGATGAAGCCGGTCTGGGCCAAGTTCGAGGGTCAGATCGGGAAGGATCTCATCGACGCCGCATCGGCGTCCAACTGATCCGCCGGACCGATCCCTGGCGCGCCATGGAATGAACGAGAACGGGGAGGCGCTCGTGGTCGCGCGGATCATCAACCGGATGGAGGAGGGCTTCATCGCCCTCCTCCTGGTTGCCATGACGCTGCTCGTATTCACCGAGGTCGTCATGCGCTTCGTGTTCTCGACCGGCGTCCTGTGGATGGAGGAGCTCACGCTCCACATCTCGGCGTGGCTGGTGCTGTTCGGCGCCTCCTGGGGCGTCAAGAAGGGCGCGCATATCGGCGTCGACGTGCTGGTGAAGGCCCTGCCCGTCCGCATCCGCCGAATGGTCAGCGGGTTCGCGGTCCTTCTCTGCCTTCTCTATTGCGGGCTGTTCCTCTACGGGGCCTGGGTCTACATCGCCAAGCTGAGAAAGATCGGGATCGAGATGGAGGACATCGTCTTCCCGAAATGGATCGCGCATTCGATCCTGCTGATCGGCTTCACCCTCCTCGCGATCCGCTTCGTCCAATTGTTCGTCCGCATCGTCAAGGGCGAGAGCGACGGTTTCGAGGTCGTCGACGAGGCGACCGAGGCGCTGCTCGCGCTCGACCGGGAGGGAAAGGATCCCCCCGGGGAAGCCGCGCCATGACCACCGCGGCGCTTTTCACCCTTCTGTTCGGCTTCATGCTGCTCGGCATTCCGGTCGCGGTCGCGCTCGGCCTGTCGAGCATTCTCACGATCCTTCTGTTCTCGAACGATTCGCTCGCCTCGATCGCGCTGAAGCTGATGGAGAACGTCTCGGCGCATTACACGCTGCTGGCGATTCCGTTCTTCATCTTCTCGTCGGCCTTCCTGTCGACCGGCGGCGTGGCCATGCGCCTGATCCGCTTCGCGACCAACATCGTCGGCCATGTCCACGGCGGGCTCGCCATGGCCTCGGTGCTCGCCTGCATGCTGTTCGCCGCGGTCTCGGGCTCGTCGCCGGCGACCGTCGCGGCGATCGGCAGCATCTGCATCGCCGGCATGGTACAGGCGGGCTACCCCAAGAGCCTCGCGACCGGCGTGATTTGCAACGCGGGCACGCTCGGCATTCTCATCCCGCCGTCGATCGTGATGCTGGTCTACTCGGCCGCGACCGAGGTTTCGGCGGCGCGCATGTTCATGGCGGGGTTCATTCCCGGGATCATGATCGGGCTGATGCTGATGGTCGCGATCTATATCGTCGCCCGGGTCAAGAGGCTGCCGGCGCTGCCGTTCCCCGGGTTCGGCGCGATCGTCTCGTCGGGGTTCTCGGCCTCGGGCGGGCTGATGCTGATCATCATCGTGCTGGGGGCGATCTACGGCGGGATCGCGAGTCCGACCGAGGCCGCCGCGGTCTCGGCGGTCTACGCCTTCATCATCGCCGTGTTCGGCTACCGCGACATGGGGCCGCTCAAGCACGTGCCCTGGCGCATCGACGGCGAGTCGCTCGGCCTTGCGGCGCTCCGCAACACCGGCCAGATCATTCTCGGGCTGTTCCGCTCGGTAAACGATCCCGAGGTTCGCAAGGTGATCATGGACGCGGCCCGGGTCACCATCATGCTTCTGTTCATCATCGCCAACGCGATGCTGTTCGCCCATGTGCTGACGACCGAGCGCATCCCCCACGCGATCGCCGAGCTGATCGTCGGCTGGGGCCTGCCGAGCTGGGCCTTCCTGGTGGTCGTCAACCTGCTGCTGCTCGCCGCCGGCAACTTCATGGAGCCGTCGGCGATCCTGCTCATCATGGCGCCGATCCTATTCCCGATCGCGGTCAGGTTGGGGATCGACCCGATCCATCTCGGCATCATCATGGTGGTCAACATGGAGATCGGCATGATCACGCCGCCGGTGGGGCTCAACCTGTTCGTCGCCGCGGGCATCACCAACGAGAACCTGCTCTGGGCGACGCGGGCCTCGCTGCCCTGGCTGATGCTGCTTTTGGCGGGGCTGATCATTATCACCTACGTGCCCCAGGTCTCGCTCTTCCTGCCCGAGTACATCGACTACCTAAAAGGGTATAACTGACACCGGCGAACCGATAAATCGGCCCACCGGGCGTTCAAGTCTGCGCAGGCTTTCCTCGCATGGGTTCGGACGCGCGGGCCTTTCTCGTTCGGCGCATTCGAGCCATGCGGGGGCGGCACTGGTCGCGGTGGGGAATTTGTGATCTTGTCCCGCCCATGGGGAGGGTTCGGGCCAAGACGCGGGCGCCGAGCGGGGCGATGCTCGGCATCGTCCTGATCGTTTTGTCCTACATGATCGTGCCGTTGATGGACGGCATCGCCAAGTTTCTCAGCGCCGACTACCCGGTAATCGAGATCGTCTGGGCGCGCTATTTCTTCCATCTCATGATCCTGCTGCCGCTGACGGTCGCGCGCCACGGGCCGCGCGCGCTGCTGCCCGGCCGACCGCTCGCCCAGCTTCTGCGCGGAAGCCTGCTGCTCGGCTCGACGATCTTCTTCTTCGCGGCGATCGCCGCGATGCCGATCGCCGACGCGCTCGCCCTGGTGTTCATCTCGCCGCTATTGGTGACGGCGCTTTCGCCGCTGGTGCTGGGCGAGACGGTGGGGCTGCGGCGCGGGGCGGCGGTCGCGGTCGGCTTCGTCGGCGCGCTGGTGATCATCCGCCCGGGGATCGGCGTGATGCAGCCCGCGGCGTTCTGGGCGCTGGGCGCGGGCGCCTTGTACGGCTGCTACCTGCTCGCCACTCGCCGCCTCGCGGGCGCCGCGCCGCCCTTGGTGACCCTGACCTATACCGCGCTCGTCGGCGCGATCGTCATGACGCTCTGGGTACCCTTCGTCTGGGTACCGCCGACGCCCGCGATCTGGGCCTGGATGATCGCCATGGGCGCCGTGGCGGCGAGCGGGCATTTCCTGCTGATCCACGCCTTCGAGCACGCGCCCGCCGCCGTGCTCGCGCCGTTCGCCTATACCGAGATCGTCTCGGCCACGGCCGTGGGCTTTCTCGCCTTCGGCGATTTCCCCGACGGCTGGACCTGGGTCGGGATCGCGATCATCGCCGCCAGCGGCCTCTACATCTCGCGCCGCGAGCGTCGCCTCAAGCGGGCACCCGACGACGACGCGCCGAGCAGCGCCATCCAGCCCTGAGTCCTTTCTCCCGCGGGGCGGAATCGCGGTCAGTCCTGAAACGCGTCGAAACTTTCCTGAAGCGCGCTCATGCGTCGCGTGCGCTCGGCGACCGCGTCGCCCAGGCGAACGATGACGTCCTGCATCAACAGGTTGGTCAGGCTCGCGAACGGCGCCTGGCTGTCCCAGAACATGCGCGTTTCGGTGCGGATGCTGAGCACCAGGTCGGTGTAATCGCGCGCCCAGTAGCAGAAGCTGTCGCAGATGATGATCAGCGCCACGCCGCGCTCGACCGCCTTGTGCGCCAGAAGATGGCTGAGCCGCGTGTAGCGGCGCATTTCGAGAAGCACTAGGCAGGGGGTCTTGTCCGCGCCCGCGAACAGCGCCGAAAAGGTGCCGTCGCGGCCGTCGAGCATGCGCACGCCGGGGCGCAGGTACTCCATGCGGGCGGCGAAATCGGCGGCGATCCCGGCGAGCGTCTGAAATCCGGTGACGTAGACCCCGTCGGCCGAGGCGAGATGCGCGACCGCCCGGTTCCAGGCCGGACCGCCGACCTGCTCGTAGACGCTGACCAGCGACGCGATCTCGGCGTCGAGGCTTTCCTTGAGCCCGCTGTCGCCGAGCCGAACCCGGTCGAGCGCCGCGGCCCGGTCGGAAACCAGATACCGCTGCGGGCCGGGATCGTTGCGCAATTCCTCCTTGAGCTCGCTCAGCTTGCCGTAGCCGAGCGTGCGCAGGAACCGGCCGACGGTCATCTGGCTGACGCCCACGCGCCCGGCGATCGAGGCCGCGGTCTCGAACGGCAGATCGGCGAGATGGGTCAGCATGAACGAGGCGATCGCCTTCTCGGCGTTGGTGAAATCCGAGAACCGCTCGCGCAGCCGGTTGCTCAACTTGACGGTCATGGCTCGTTCGCCCCGTATCCGTTTCGCCGCCCGCCCCGGCGCCCGTCCCAACGATCATGTTCGCGACGTCCCATGTCTCCACGCCCCTCTTGGTCCGTTTCCGGCGCCCGGTTTCCGGCCGCTGATCCGTTGCGAGAGTAAAATAACATTGGCAAGAAAAAAGAAACTTTGCTAACAATTTTTTCTGGCTGACCGAATCGGGGGCCGATCGGGGCCGTCCGACGGATGTCGAGGCCAGACGTACGGGGAGAGATATCACCATGACCAAGATGAAGAGCTTGCGGCGCGCCGGGCTCGCGGCCGGCCTGGTTGCCGGCCTCGCGGCCCTGGCATTGTTCGCCGTCTCGAACGCCGCGGTCGCGGCGGAAAAGGTGCTCAGATGGGGCAAGGGACAGGAGATCACCAGCTTCGACGTCCACATCGCCGGCACCGTCGCCTCGTGGGAGATGTTCCAGCGCGTCTACGAGACCCTGGTCACGAGCAACGGCAAGCTCGAAATCGAGCCGGGCCTGGCCTCCTCCTGGGAGCAGACCTCGCCGACCACCTACGTCTTCCACCTTCGCAAGAACGCCAAATGGTCGAACGGGCGGCCGGTCGACGCCGACGACGTGGTCGGCAGCCTCGACCGCATCCGCGATCCCGAGACCGCGTCCTACTGGGCCAAGCAACTCGGCGACATCAAGGAGGTGGTCGCGGTCGATTCCTCGACCGTCCGGGTCGAGCTCGAACGCCCCCAGACCGCCTTCCTGCCGGCGCTCGCCCATATCACCGCGGCGATCATCCCCATCAAGGAGATGAACGACGGCAGCTACGACCCGACCAAGCAGCTCCTCGGCTCGGGGCCGTTCCGGGTGGTCGAGCACAAGCAGGACGAAAGCTGGCGCATGGAGCGCAACCCCTACTACTGGCGCGAGGGTCAGCCGGTGATCGACCGGCTGGATATCCTGATCATTCCCGACGAGGCGGCGCGGCTCGCGGCGCTGCGCGACGGGCGGATCGACTTCGCGACATTCTCCAACCCGGACATTCCCCTGCTCGCCTCGAAGGAGCGCAACGTCGAGGTCAAGACCCAGCAGACCACCAACTACTTCCGGGTCGACGTCAACGCGCTCGGCGACTCGCCGTTCAAGGACAAGCGGGTCCGCCAAGCGATGAACCTCGCGCTCGACCGCCAAGCGATCGCCGACATCGCCTTCGCCGGCACCACGGTGGTCGACTATCCGGTGCCCCAGGTGTTCGGCAAGGCGGCGTGTCGCGACACGCCGACCTACGCTTGGCCGCGCGAGAAGCGGCTCGCGCGCGCCCGGGCGCTGCTCAAGGAGGCGGGGCTCGACACGGTCAAGGTCGGGCTGATCGCGACCCCGGCGAACGCGCTGTTCCCGCGCATCGCCCAGATCATGCAGCAGAACCTGGCCGAGGTCGGCTTCGAGGTCGAGATTCAGCAGCTTCCCTTCGCCGAGTACCTCTCGAAGGTCTTTACCGAGGGCGACTTCGACTTCTCGATCTCCTGGCTCGCGGGCTACACCGATCCGTCGATGATCATCTCGTGGTGGAACCCCGAGTTCGCGGTCTGGAACCGGACCTTCATGGAAAGCGTGCCGGCGCTTAACGAGGCGCTCGCGAAGGTCAAGCAGATGCCCGCGGGCGAGGGCCGCGATGCGCTGCTCGGCGACATCTGCCGGATGATCGACGACGGCGCGAACCTGCTGGCGCTGGTCAGCAAGGTCGATTACGTCGCCTATCGGGCCGACCGGGTCAAGCTCACGATCGACCCCAAGTCGGGAACCTCCGACACCTACCAGCATCTCGGGACTTTCCAACCGCTGTATTGAGCGGTCATTCTGTCGGCCGGGCACCGTCCGGCCGGAGCGGGGGCGGCGGCGTGATCGCCGCCCCGGCTCTCCCGACCGCCCCGTCGAGCACACCGTAAGCGACCCGACATGCGTCTTGCCCGATACATCGTCTCGCGGATTTCGGTCGCGCTGTTGACCATGCTCGGGGTTTCGCTGCTCGTCTTTCTGGGGCTGCGCTTCATTCCCGGCGGCTACGCCGATATCGTGCTGGGCCCCTTCGTGACCCCCGCGGCGCGAGCGGCGATCACGGATCGCTTCGGTCTCGACGAATCGCTCGCCGTTCAGTTCATGCGCTGGCTTCTGGCGCTCGTCCAGGGCGATTTCGGCGTCTCGATGGTGACCCAGGAACCGGTGATCGACGAAATCCTGCGCCGCGCGCCCGCCACCTTGCAGCTTTCGCTGATGGCGCTCGCCATGGCGCTGATCGTCGGGCTGCCGCTCGGCATCTACGCCGGGTTGGACGCGCGCCGCGGTGGCTTCGCGCGGCTGATCGGCGCGCTCGGCACCAGCGTTCCCGACTTCGTGCTCGGCAGCATTCTGATCTTCGTGTTCACCGCCTGGTCGCTGTGGTTCACGGTCGGCGGCTACGTTCCGATCGTCGAGAACCCGACCGCCAACCTGCGCGCCATGGTGCTCCCCTCGGTCACGCTGGGCGTGTTCGGCGTCGCCCTGGTGCTGCGCACCACCCGCGATTCGGTGATGCGCGTGCTGACCGAAGGCCATATCACCACCGCCGTCGCGCGCGGCGACACGCCCGGCGAGATCGTGCGTTACCACGTGCTGCGCAACGCCTCGATCCCGGTGCTGACCGTGGCCTCGACCTATCTCGGCTATCTTCTGGGCGGCGCGGTGGTGGTCGAGGTACTGTACTCGATCCCCGGGGTCGGGCTGTTCATCTTCACCGCGCTCGAGAACCGCGATTACGCCGTGGTTCAGGCGGGCGTGCTGCTCGCCGCCCTGGTCTTCGTCACCATCAACATGCTGGCCGACATCGCCTATGCCGCGCTCGATCCGCGCATCGGCGCGAGCCGCGGGGAGGGGTGAGCGTGTCGGCGGGCGCCCGCACGATCCGGCGCGCATTGCGCGACCCGCTGGCGACGGGGGCCTTCGTCCTGCTGATCGCGCTGATCGTGCTGGGCGCGATCGGGCCCTATCTGCCGCTCGGCGACCCGACCCGGATCGCGGCCGGGCCGCGTCTCGCGGCGCCGTCGCTCGCCTTTCCGCTGGGCACCGACGAGCTCGGCCGCTCGTTCCTGCCCCGGGTGGTGCTGGGAATTCGCGCGACCTTCATCCTCGCCACCGTCGCGGTCCTGATCACGGCGGCGCTCGGCACCCTGCTCGGCATGGCGGCGGGCTATGCCCGGGGCTTCGTCGACGACGGCATCGCGCGCTTCGCCGATATCCTGTTCGCCTTCCCCGCCCTGCTGCTCGGTCTGATGGTCGCGGCCATCATGGGACCGGGCAGCCTGTCGGCGATCAGCGTCATCTCGGTCGCGACGCTGCCCCTGTTCATCCGCGTCGTGCGCTCGGTCACGCTGTCGGTCGCCGAGCGCGGCTTCGTCACCGCCGCCGAGGTCGCGGGCGCGACCCCCTGGCGGGTGCTGTTCGTCCATATCCTGCCCAACATCCTGGGCGCGGTGATCGTTCAGCTCACCTATGCGCTTTCGATCGGCATGATCATCGAAAGCGCGCTGAGCTTCCTGGGGCTCGGCGTTCAGCCTCCCGACGCCTCGCTCGGCTCGCTGCTTCGACTGAGCAGCGTCTATCTCACCATCGCGCCCTGGCTGGTGCTGAGCTCGGGGCTGTTCCTGATGGCGGCGATCATGTCGGTCAACCTGATCGGCGACGCGTTGCGCGACGCGCTCGACCCGTTGCGCGCGCGGGAGCTCAAATGACCACCGCCCCGCCGCCGCTAATGGAGGCCGTCGAGCTCGCGCTCGGCTACGATACGCCGGGCGGCGAGGTCCGCGCGCTCGACGGCGCGACGCTCGCGGTCGCGGCGGGCGAAACCGTCGGGCTGGTGGGCGAATCGGGCTCGGGAAAGACCACCCTCGGCATGGCGGCGGGGCGGCTGCTGCCGTCGAACGCGCGCCGGATCGAGGGCGACCTCCGGCTCGACGGCGCCTCGGTGTTCGAGGCCGGGGACGAAGCCCTGCGTCGGCTTCGCCGCGAGAAGCTCGGCTTCGTCTTTCAGAACCCCATGACGGCGCTCGACCCGACCATGAAGGTCGGCCGCCAGCTCGCCCGCGCGCTCGCCCGCAAGCCCGCCCCCGGCGAGATCGAGCGCCTGTTCGAGCGCGTCGGCCTGCCCGAACCCGAGCGGGTCGCCGAAAGTCATCCCCACGAGCTGTCGGGCGGCATGGCGCAGCGGGTGGTGATCGCCATGGCGATCGCGCGCGGCCCGGCGCTGTTGATCGCCGACGAGCCGACCGCCTCGCTCGACGCCTCGGTCCGCAACCAAATCCTCGATCTGCTTCTCGACATGCGCCGCATCACGGGCGCCAGCCTTTTGATCCTGAGCCACGATCTGCGCATGATCGCCCGGCACTGCGACCGGGTGGCGATCATGTACGGCGGGCGGATCGTCGAGGCCGGGCCGAGCGCCCCGGTTTTCGACCGCCCGCGCCATCCCTATACCCGGGCGCTGATCGCCGCCGCCGCCGGCAACGAGGGGCCCGACGGGCGGCTCGAGCCGATTCCCGGCGCGCCGCCGATGCTGACCGGCCGGGCGCCCGGCTGCGCCTATGCGCCGCGTTGCCCGCTCGCGATCGACGCCTGCCGCGCCGCGCGGCCGACGCCGGCGTGGCGCGACGGGCGCGAGATCCTGTGCCACCGCGTCGACGAGATCGATGCCGAGGCGGTCGCCACGGCGACGGAGGCCGGACGATGACCGCCCCGCCCCGCCCCGACACGGCGATCGTCAGTCTCGACGCGGTCTCGGTGGTCTACCGCCGGGGGCCGATGTGGAACCGCGCGGCGGTCGAGGCGGTGCGCGAAGCCAGCCTCGCGGTCGCGCCGGGCGAGACCATCGGGCTGGTCGGCGAATCGGGCTCGGGCAAGACCACGCTCGGCCGCCTGTGCCTCGGGCTTCTCCGCCCCTCGACCGGAAAGGTTCTGTTCGAGGGCGAGCCGTTCCGCCGCCGCTCGGCCACTCGCGGGCGGCTCTCGGTGGTGCTTCAGCAGCCCGAATGGGCGCTCAACCCGCGACTGCGCAACGGCGTCTCGGTCGCCGAGCCGCTCGCCGTCCTCGGCGGCATCGACGCCCGCGCGCGGCGCGAGCGGGTGGCCGCGATCCTCGCCCAGGTGGGGCTCGACCCGAGCTTCGCCGAGCGCTATCCGAGCGAGCTTTCGGGCGGCCAGCGCCAGCGCATGGCGATCGCCCGGGCGCTGATCAGCGAGCCGCGCTTCATCGTCTTCGACGAGGCGGTGAGCGCGCTCGACGTCTCGGTGCAAAGCCAGATTCTGAACCTGATCAAGGATCTTCAGGCGCAGCACGGTTTCGGCGCGCTATTCATCTCCCACGACCTCGCCGCGACGCGCTACGTCTCGCATCGCATCGCGGTCATGTACCGAGGCGAGATCGTCGAGATCGCCCCCGCGCGGCGCTTCTACGGCCGCCCCGAGCACCCCTACAGCCGCCGGCTTCTCGAGGCCGTGGCCTGAGCGGCATGGAGACGCATCGCATGACGTGGCGCCCAACCAAATCGTCGAAATCCCGGATCGCGCGCCGCCTCGCGGCGGTCGCGGCGCTGGCGTTGTTGCTCGGCGCCTGCGCGGCGCTCGCCCAGGGCGGCGCCCGGGACCCGGACGAGATCGCGCGGACCTGGCGCGCGGCGCGGGTCTTCCTGCCGGTCGCCGACGGGGTCGAGCGCTCGACCGTCGGCCGGCTGGACCGCAAGCGCCTCGCCGGGCTCGGACCGCTGCCGGTGGTGATCTACGCCCACGGCTGCGCCGGCATCGGTCCGGCGACCGACGACACCGGACGCTATCTCGCGCGCGCGGGCTTCCTGGTCATCGCCCCCGACAGCTTCGCGCGCAAGGACAAGCCCCGAAGTTGCGACCCCGCGCGCCACCGGGGCGGGTTGCACCGCGCGGTGCTGGGTTGGCGACAGGCGGAGGTGGACAACGCCATTCGCAAGGCGCGCGCGCTGCCCGGCGTCGATCCCGACAATATTTTCCTGATGGGGTTCAGCGAAGGGGCGATCACGGTCGCGACCTATACCGGCGAGCCGGTGCGCGGGCGGATCATCGAGGGATGGACCTGCCATTCGGGCTGGCCGGAGTACCGGGGCCTGAACGCGCCTCGGAACGAGCCCGTCCTGTCGCTGGTCGGCAGCAACGACCCCTGGTTTCGCCAACCCTGGCTGCAAGGCGCCTGCGGCGCCTACATGGCGGGACGAACGAACGCGCGCTCGATCGTCTTCCGCCCGCCCTCGCCGCTCGCGAAGCGGCACTACCTGTCGTCCAAGCCGGAAGCGCGCGACGCGATCCTCGGATTCCTTGCCGCCAATTTGAAAAAGCCCTGAGCCGATCGCGGCGGGCCGCACCGATTCATTTCGCGGAACGCATGCGCTAGCATGGAGCGCCGCGCGCGGGCGATGCGGCGGGCTTTACGCAGGGAAGGACGGACCGTGAGCAACAAGACCGCATTCATCACCGGCGTGACCGGGCAGGACGGGGCCTATCTCGCCGAATTCCTGCTCGACAAGGGCTACGAGGTCCACGGAATCAAGCGGCGGTCGTCGTCGTTCAACACCGGCCGGGTCGACCGCCTCTACCGCGATCCGCACGAGGGCGAGACCCGGTTCTTCATGCATTACGGCGATCTCACCGACGCCACCAACCTGATCCGCCTGATGCAGCAGGTCCAGCCCGACGAGATCTACAATCTCGCCGCCCAGAGCCATGTGCAGGTGAGCTTCGAGACCCCCGAATACACCGCCAACGCCGACGCGCTCGGCACCCTGCGCCTGCTCGAGGCGATCCGCATCCTCCGCCTGGAGAAGCAGGCGCGCTTTTACCAGGCCTCGACCTCGGAGCTGTTCGGCAAGGCGCGCGAGGTGCCGCAGCGCGAGACCACGCCGTTCTATCCCCGCTCGCCTTACGCGGCGGCCAAGCTCTACGCCTACTGGATCGCGGTCAACTACCGCGAGGCCTATGGCCTGCACGCCTCGAACGGGATCCTGTTCAACCACGAAAGCCCGATTCGCGGCGAAACCTTCGTCACCCGCAAGATCACCCGCGCGGTCGCGGCCATCGAGCTCGGCCTGCAAAAAACCCTCTATCTCGGCAATCTCGACGCGCGGCGCGACTGGGGACACGCGCGCGACTACGTCGAGGGGATGTGGCTGATCCTCCAGCAGGCGACGCCCGACGACTACGTGCTCGCCACCGGCGAGGCCCATTCGGTGCGCGAGTTCGTCGAGGCCGCCTTCGCCGAGGTCGGCCGCCGGATCGAGTGGCGCGGCGAGGGCCTCGACGAGACGGGCCTGGACGCCGAGACCGGCGCGCTGCTGGTCGCGATCGACGCGCGCTACTTCCGCCCGACCGAGGTCGAGCTGCTGCTGGGCGATCCGGCCAAGGCCCGCGAGAAGCTCGGCTGGACGCACAAGACCCCGTTCGCCGAACTCGTCAAGGAGATGGTCGCCGCCGACCTCGCCGCAGTGAAGCGCGAGGCCGAGCGCGGCGAATGGCATGGCTGACGCGCCCCGATCCTACTCCCTGCGCGGCAAGCGTATCTGGGTGGCCGGGCATCGCGGCATGGTCGGCGCGGCGATTTGCCGCCGGCTCGCAAGCGAGGATTGCCAGGTCCTGACCGCCGGGCGCGATACGCTCGATCTCCGCCGCCAGGCCGAGGTCGAGGACTGGATCGCCCGCAACGCGCCCGAGGCGGTGATCGTCGCCGCCGCGCGGGTCGGCGGCATCCACGCCAACGCGACCTATCCGACGGCGTTCCTCTACGACAACCTGATGATCGAGGCCAACATCATCCACGCCGCCCACGAGGCGGGGGTGGAGAAGCTGTTGTTTCTGGGCTCGTCCTGCATCTATCCCCGGCTCGCGCCCCAGCCGATCCCCGAGGACGCGCTGCTGAGCGGCCCCTTGGAGCCGACCAACGAATGGTACGCGATCGCCAAGATCGCGGGCATCAAGCTCTGCCAAGCCTACCGGCGCGAGTTCGGCGACGACTTCATCTCGGCCATGCCGACCAATCTTTACGGCCCGGGCGACAATTTTCACCCCGAGAACAGCCATGTGCCGGCGGCGTTGATCCGCCGCTTCCACGAGGCGAAGCGCGCCGGCGCGTCCCGGGCGACGGTCTGGGGCACGGGCCGGCCCCGGCGCGAGTTCCTGTTCGTCGAGGATCTGGCGGACGCCTGCGTCTTCCTGCTCGAACGCTATTCGGACGAAAGCCATGTGAACGTCGGCACCGGCCGAGACGTGACGATCGCCGAATTCGCCGAAACGGTGCGCGACGTGGTCGGCTTCCGGGGCGAGCTGGTCTTCGACCCCGCGCGCCCCGACGGCGCGCCGCGCAAGCTGTTGGACGTCTCGCGCCTCGCGGCGCTCGGCTGGACCGCGCGCACGCCGCTCGGCGAGGGGCTCGCGCGAACCTACGCCTGGTTCGTCGAGACCCCGGCCGCGCGGGAGCGCTGAGCACCGAGTTCCCGGGCCGGACGTTCGAACGCCGCGCAGGCTTGCCTCGCATAAGCGCGGTCGCCCACCCATGGGCGCGTCGGGATCAGTCGAACAGCTTCGCGATACCCGAAATGTTGTCGCCCCCGTGGCCTTCGCGGGCGGCGCGGGCATAAAGATCGCGCACCGCGCGCGACGTGGGCGCCGGCGTGTTCGCGCGTTCCGCCGCCGCGACGATATAGTCGAAATCCTTGGCCACGAGGTCGATCGGAAAAAGCGGCGCGTGCGCGCCCGAGACCATGAGCCCCGCGACCCCCTTGAGCGGCGGAGCGGTGATCGGCAACGCGCCGAGGACCTCGGCCGCGCGGGCGTGGTCGATGCCCGATGCCCGCGCCAGCGCGAGCACCTCGCCGAGCGCCGCGACCTGAATGCCGAAGAACGCGTTGACCGCGAGCTTCATCGCCATGCCCGCGCCGACCGGGCCGACGTGGTGGATCGCGGCGGCGAGCGGCGCGAGGACGGGCCGCGCCGTCTCGACGCTCGCCTCGCCGCCGCCGACGAGAAAGATCAACGCGCCCGCCTCCGCCTGGGGCCGCGAGCCCGCGACCGGCGCATCGAGGAACCCGGCGCCCGCGGCGGCGACCGCGCGGGAGAGCTCGGCCGTCCAGGCGGGCGATAGGGTGCTCGCCTCGATCGCGATCGCGCCTCGGCGCAGCCCGTGAATCGCCCCGGTTTCGTCGTCGAGCCAAACCGCCCGCGAGGCGTCGTCGTCGGTCAGCATGGCGAGAACAAAATCCGCGCCCTCGGCGGCGGCGCGGGGCGTGTCCGCGACCGTCGCGCCGCGCGCCGCGAGACCCTCGGCGCGCGCGGGCGTCCGGTTATAGACGGCCAGCGCATGGCCCGCCGCGAGAAGATTATCCGCCATGCGGCTGCCCATGGCGCCGAGGCCGAGAACGGCAATCCTGGTCATCGTCGCGATCTCCCGTCGCTGTCGTTGAGTTCCGTCTTTTCGCGCCGGTTCAGCTCGCGAGCAACTGCACGATACGCTCCCGCGCCGCCCGCTTGCTGCGCGCCAGCGCCCCCTCGTCGGTCGTGGTGCCCTCGACCGCGATGAACTCCACATCGGTGATGCCGAGGAACCCGAGAAGGGTCCGAAGATAGGGCGCGAGAAAGTCGAGGGCGTCGAGCAAGCCGTCGGAAAACACCGCGCCGGTCGCCGTCACCACATAGGCCCGCTTCCCCTCGACCATGCCGTGAAGCCCCTTTTCCGGGTCGAAGCCGAAGGTGCGGCCGATCCGAACGACTTGGTCGATATAGGCCTTGAGCGCCGAGGGGATCGAAAAATTATACATCGGCGCGCCGATCAATAACACGTCCGCCGACATCAACTCGTCGATCAGAACATCGGACAAGGCGGTCGCATCCGCCATGGCCGGGTTCAGGCGCTCCTGGTCGGTAAAGAAACCGGCGATGGTCATGTCGGTGACATGAGGGACCGGATCGGCGGCCAGATCGCGCGACAGAATTTCGTCGCCGGGAAACCGCTCGAGCCACTTGGCTTGAAAGAAATCCGTCATTTCGCGCGTATGCGACCCCTGGGTCCGCGCGCTCGCATCGATTCTCAACACTCTCGCCATCGTCTCTCCTCGATCTTCGCGGCCTCTCCGCAAGGCCTGAGGGTCGAGATCGTATTTAGTGCGCATATCGCCGGAAATATATTTTATTTCAATTCATACTTGCGTATTCTGCATGAATGGATATTTCGACGCTGCGCGTCTTCATCGAGACCATGCGACGCGGGAGCTTCACCGCCGTCGCCCGCGACCGGAACGTGGACCCGTCGTCGATCTCGCGGGCGATCGCGGCGCTCGAGGCCGAGCTCGGGGTTCGGCTTTTTCAGCGCAGCACGCGCCGGCTTTCGGCGACCGAGGCGGGACGGATCTATTTCGCGCGCGTCGAGCCGCTGGTGGACGAGCTGGACCGCGCCCGGATCACCGCCTCGGACGTCGACGCGAACGCCAAGGGCGTGCTGCGCGCGACCGCGTCGGTCTCGTTCGGGCAGATGTGCATCGTGCCGTTCCTACCCGAGTTCATGGCGGCGAACCCCGATCTTTCGCTCGATCTTCTGCTCACGGACGCGGTGGTCGACCTTCTCGCCGAGCGGATCGACGTCGCCGTGCGTCTCGGCCCGCTGCGCGATTCGGCCTTCGTCGCGACCCGGCTCGCGCGCACGGTCTACTCGGTCTGCGCCGGTCCCGGCTATCTCGACCGCCACGGCCGGCCGCGCGCGCCGGAGGAACTCGACCGACACGAGAGCCTGCTGTTCCCCCTTCCCGGCTATCGCAGCCGCTGGCGCTTCCGCGGTCCGGAAGGCGAAATCGTCGAGGTTCCGGTCCACGGGCGCTGCGTGATCTCGACCGCGCTCGCGTTGCGCGACTGCGCGCTCGCGGACATGGGAATCGCGCTGCTGCCCCGATGGCTGATCGCGGACGCGCTGCGGAGCGGCGCGCTGATCGACATCTTTCCCGGCTTCGACGTCACCGCGACCGACTTTGACACGGCGGCCTGGCTGCTCTACCCGTCGCGCGCCTATCTACCGCTAAAGGTCCGTAAGTTCATAGATTTTCTGAAGCTCAAGTTCGCGGACGGCGCGCCGGGAGAGGGCGCGAACGGGTGAAAATGCTTGACAGCGGCCCCCCGAGCCTTCATGAGAAGAGTTCGTTTATTACTCGAAACCGCGCGTCGCGCTTCCGACTCGATCTGTAGCGTCCGTTTCGAGATAATTTGCTAGACCTCGTCCATCCCGAGTGCGCGTGGGGAATGACGATCCGCCGGAGCGCGGCTGCATCGACCGAATAGATGCGTGCCCCTGGCGTATAAGGATACCCTAACAAACGTGGCTCCCCCCTCTTTCCCGGATCTCGGCGTCGCCGAGTCGATTTGGCGTGCTCTGCGCGCCGAAGACCGTCGCGCGACGACGCCGATTCCGGGCGCTCCCGCATCGAGTCCCTTGAAGGACCGCGGGCCCGCCCACCCCTCGTTCGAGAGACGCAACGCTTTTTTCCCTTGCGTCGGCGAACCCATGCGTCGGTGACGAGCACCGACGTTCAACACGCCGCGCAAGCGCGGATTTGTTACCCCAACCATAGGAGATACGACAATGGCAACAGGAACCGTGAAGTGGTTCAACGCTCAGAAGGGCTTCGGCTTCATCCAGCCCGATGACGGCGGCAAGGACGTTTTCGTGCACATCAGCGCCGTCGAGCGCGCCGGCATCGAGAACCCCCAGGAAGGTCAGAAGATCCAGTACGAGCTGGAGAGCGACCGCCAGGGCCGGACGTCGGCTGGCAACCTCCAGCTCCTCTAGCCGGTCGGACGACGCGCCGCCCGGTTCCTCGCGAGCCCGGGGCCGGCGCATCGCCCGCCAAAAGACGAAGCCCGTCAGGGGGAACCCTGGCGGGCTTTTCTTATGCCTTGTCTTATGCCTTGCGGCCACGACCGCGCGCGCGATTCCCGACGGAAACCGCCGGATAATCTGAACCGGACATGAACGGGGCTGTCAGGAAGAGTTCAGTCGGGCCTCGATATCCTTTTTTCGTCGCATTGTCGCCGACCCTCAGCCCGCGCCCGAAAAAGATCGCGCGAATCGCCAGTCGAGCATTCGGAGCATGAATCTTGACTCTCCGTCATGGATGCCGTTCCTTCGCCGCGCCGACGGCGGACGTCGCCCCAACGCGCTTCGCCGGACGGGACCGCGCCGTTCCCTTTCCGATCGTTCCCCTTCCGACGTCCGCGATATCCACCCTTCGGCCATGAACGTCGGAACGGGGCACTTCGCCGTTCTGACCGGAACCACCGCGCGATGCGGAGCGCGCACTTCTTCGGCGAAGAGACTCGGGGTCGGTACGCGCGACTGCGCCCTCATCGAATCGTGGCGCGATCTCGCCGAGCCCCGCCGTCACCCCACGCCGCGCAACACGGGGGCCGGCGCGCGCAACGGCGAAACCGCGAACAGGCGCGTTCGTCCCTTCCGCGCGCGACGCCCCGAACCGCCGGCCCGTCCGCGCGAGCCGGCGATCCTTCCCCCCTGCCCGCTGGAAAGCGACGCCCGGCCCGACCGAACCGGGGCTTTCGCGGGCTGTCCGCGCGCGCGGCTCGAACGTTTCGTCCACGACCGCTACGCCGAGGTCTACGGCGCGAGATTGACCGAATTCATGCCCTATATCCTGGGTATTCTCGATCCTCGCGGCGCGCCGCTGGCCGCCATCGGTCTATGCCCCGCCGAGAGAGCTCGGCTGTTTCTCGAGCAGTATCTTGACCGCGCGGTCGAGGACGAAATCGCCGCGACCGCGGGCCGGCGCATTCCCCGGGAAACGATCATCGAGATCGGCAATCTCGCCACGGCGCACCCCGGCATGCTGCGCCCGATCATCGTCGCGATGACCTTTTTCCTTCACGACGCCGGGTTCGATTGGGTCGTGTTCACCGCCGTTCCGAGCCTGAAGAACAACTTCGTGAAACTGGGCCTAACACTCGCCGAGATCGCGCCGGCCGATCCCGCGCGGCTGCGCGCCGACAGAGAGCGGTGGGGGAGCTATTACGACACCCGTCCGATGGTCCTCGCGGGACGGCTTCGCCAAGCCATCGACCGGTTCGGGAGCGATCCGCTCGTGCATTCGCCGTCCTAGATCATGATGTTTTTGCATCGAATCGACGCCGGCCCTTCGGCGGGAGAGCCCGGGATATTGCGAGCCTTGCGCCGCCACGCCGCGCGCACGCCCGAGCGCATCCTGGTGATCGGAGATCGCGCGCGGCTGACTTGCGCCGCGCTCGCGGATCTCGTCGAGGCCTGGAGCGCGCGTCTTCGCCGGATGACTCCCGGCCCGATCGCGCTCGCCCTCGATAACGGCCCGGCCTGGGCGGTACTCGATCTCGCCGCCCTGGCGGCCGGCATCCCCTGCGTCCCGGTTCCTCTCTTCTTCACGCCGGAGCAGGTCGATCACGTCGTCCGCGCGACGGGGGCGCGGCTGATCCTTCGCGACCGCCCCATGGAAGACGAAACGGCGGCGGCCATGATCGCGGAAACGCCGATTTGGATGCAAACGCTCCCCGAAGCCGCGCCACGCGTTGCCCCCGGAATCGCAAAGGTGACCTTCACCTCGGGAACCACCGGCGCGCCCAAGGGCGTTTGCCTGACCGCCGCCGCCATGGCGCGGGTGGCGCGCTCGCTGATCGCGGTCACCGGGGCCTCGGCCGAGGACCGGCACCTCGCGCTGCTTCCCCTCGCCACCCTGCTGGAAAACATCGCCGGCGTTTATGCTCCTCTCCTCGTCGGAGCGCGCATCGCGCTTCCCGGACTCGCGCGGGTCGGACTTTTGGGGTCCAGCGATCTCGATCCCGAGCGCATGGTCCGCGCTCTCAAGGACCACGAGGCGAATACCGCGATCCTCCTGCCCGGAACGCTGAAGGCCATGGTCTCGGTTCTCGCCCGAGGAACGGCGGCGCCGGGGTATTTGCGCTTTCTCGCCGTCGGCGGCGCGCCGGTCTCGCCCGCGCTGCTGGCCGAGGCCGAGGGTCTGGGTCTGCCGGTTTTCCAGGGCTACGGCCTTTCCGAATGCGCCTCCGTGGTCGCGGTCAACGCGCCCGGAGACAACCGCCCGGGCTCGGTCGGGCGCGCCTTGCCCCATCTGCGGATCGCCGTCGCCGGGGACGGAGAGATCCTGATCTCGGGAAGCGGATTCGCCGGCTATCTGGGCGACGAGCGCTCCGCCGACGACGCGCCGTTCGCGACCGGCGATCTCGGCCGGATGGACGGAGACGGCTATCTCCGCATCGAGGGGCGCAAGAAGGACATCTTCATCACCGGCTTCGGACGCAACGTCTCCCCCGCCTGGGTCGAAAGCGAGCTGACCGCGCATCCCGCGATCCGGCAGGCGGCGGTCTTCGGCGAAGGCGCCGAGACAAACATCGCGGTCGTCGTGCCCGCGGACGAAAACGCCGCCGTCGCCGAGGCCGTCGCGGCGGTCAACCGCCGGCTGCCCGACTATGCCCGGATCGGCCGCTGGATCGTCGCGCGCGCTCCCTTCACTCCGGCCAACGGCCTGGCCGAACCGGGCGGCGGACCACGGCGCGCGGCAATCGGCGCGGCCCACGGTCTCGAAGACCTCTCTCGGCAAGAACAAAAACGAACGGGATCATCATGAGCTTCTACGACCATCTGATGCACGAGACGGGCGACGCCCGGGAAGAATTCCTCGCCATCCCCATCCTTCGCAAGGCGGTGGCCGGCGAGATCGACCGGACGACCTATCTGGCGTTTCTCGCCCAGGCCTATCATCACGTCCGGCACACGGCGCCGCTTCTCATGCAATGCGGGGCGCGGCTACCCGACCGGCTATCCTGGCTGCGCGAGGCGGTCGCCCATTACATCGCCGAGGAAATCGGCCACGACGCCTGGATCCTGGACGACATTCGCGCCGCCGGGGGCGATCCGGACAAGGCGCGCGAGGCGCCGCCGCTGCCCGCCACCGAGATCATGGTGGCCTATGCCTACGACATCGTTCAGCGCCGCCACCCGGCGGGCATGTTCGGCATGGTGCTGGTTCTCGAAGGCACCAGCGTCTCGCTCGCGACCGAGGCGGCGGGGAAGATTCGCGAAACCCTCGGCCTTCCCGACACGGCCTTCACCTATCTGATCTCCCACGGCGAACTCGACAAGGAACACATGGCCTTTTTTCGCCGCACCGTCGACCGCCTGACCGAGCGCGAGGATCGAGCGGCGGTGATCGGGGCGGCGCGCATGTTCTATCGGTTGTACGGGGACATCTTCCGCGCCCTGTCGTCCCTCCCCGTCGCCGCCTAGGAGCGCGGCGATGGAGCTTCGGGATGCGCGGATCCTGCTGACCGGCGCCTCGTCGGGGATCGGCCGGGCGACGGCCTTCGCGCTCGCGCGTCGGGGAAGCCGGCTCGTCCTGGCCGGACGAAACGAGCACGCGCTCGCGGACACGCGGGATGCGATCCGCGAAAAGGGCGGCGAGGCATGGACCGTCGCCGCCGATCTAACCGAACCCGGCCGGGCGGCCCGACTGGCCGAGGAGGCGGTCGGTCTTCTGGGCGGCCTCGATGTGTTGATCAACAACGCGGGAATCTCGCATTTCGGCCTGTTCGCGAGAATGCCCGACGACGCGATCGCCGCGCTCGTCGAAACCAACGTCACCGCGCCCTTGCTTCTGACCCGCGCGGTCTTGCCCGAACTGCTGGCCCAGGGCTCGGGACGGATCGTCAACGTCGGCTCGGTCTTCGGCGCCATCGGCTTTCCCTGCTTCAGCGCCTATTCGGCGAGCAAATTCGCCCTTCGCGGATTTTCCGAGGCCCTGCGCCGCGAGCTCGACGGAACCGGAGTGAGGATCATCCATGTCGCGCCGCGCGCCACGCGCACCCCGCTGAACGGCCCGGCGGCGAGCGCCATGGCGCAAGAGGTCAAGATGCCCATGGACCCCCCGGAGCGGGTCGCCGAACGCATCGCCCTCGCGCTCGCGCGCGATCTCGCGGAAACCACCCTCGGGCGCGCCGAGGGCTTTTTCTCGCGCCTCAATGGTCTTCTGCCCCGCGTGGCGGACTCCGCGCTCGCCAAGCAGGGCCGCGTCATGAAGCGCTTCGCCGCGAAGGAACCCCGACCCGAACCGAAAGGAGAAAGCCAAGGATGAAAAAAGCCCTCACGGCATGGTTCGCCGCCGCCTTGCTGCTGGCCGGCGGCGGGAGCGCGAACGCCGGAAGCGATCTCGACCAAGCCATCGCCGACCTCCAGCACCGCTGGGCGGTCGTCAACTACCAGACCCCGGACGATCAAAAGGAAGACGCCTTCGCCGCGCTCGCCAAGAAGGCCCACGAGGCGAGCCTCGCCTTTCCCGGCCGCGCCGAGCCCTTGATCTGGGAGGGGATCATTCTCGGCACCTACGCCGGGGTGAAGGGCGGGCTGGGGGCGCTCGGCCTCGTCAGCGACGCCAAGGCGCGGCTCGAGGCCGCCGCCGCCATCGATCCCAACGCCCTGAACGGGTCGGTCTACACCTCGCTCGGCAGCCTGTATTACCAAGTACCCGGCTGGCCCCTCAGCTTCGGCGACGACGATCAGGCCCGCGCCTATCTGAAGAAGGCCCTCGCCATCAACCCCGACGGCATCGACCCGAATTACTTCTACGGCGATTTTCTTCTCGAGAACGAGGACTACGCAGCGGCCGTGAAGGCGTTCGAGAAGGCGCTCGAGGCCCCGGCGCGTCCGGACCGGCCGCTCGCCGACAAGGGCCGCCGCGCCGAGGCGCGAGCCAAGCTCGAGACGGCTCGCAAGCACATCGAATAGAGCATGACCCAACGACAACGAGCCCATGGACACGTCCATGGGCTCGTTGGCGAGAGCGATCGAGCCTACGCGAGACAAGCCCGCGCGGGCCCGAACGCCCGGACCGTCACTCGCTTCCGTCGCTACCGGTACCGGACATCGCGTCCGCGCCCGGGCAGCCCTGCATCGGCCCGTTGCCGGACATGCCATTCGCCATCATGCCCTGCATCATGCCGTGCATCTGCTGCATGTTCTGCATCATGCCGGGGCCGGACATGCCGTTCTGGGCCATCGCGCCGGGCGTCCCGGACATGGTCCCCATCATGCCCTGGCCGGACCCCATGTAGCTGGCCGGGCCCGAGGCGCCGCCCGGGCCGTTGCTCGACGCGCTATGGGCCGAAGCCAGGACCGGCACCGCGATCGCGGTGGCGAGGGCCAGGATGCCAAGGGCGGCGAAGCTGTTCTTGCGAAGGCGGATCATCGTTCTCACCATTTGTTTGCGTTGTTCCGATGCCCCTGACATAACCATCGCCGTGTAACGCTTCGATGGGCGGGAACCGGCTGTTTTGTAACGAAAGGTTTCAACCCCGGGCGCGGTTGCGGACCGTTACAAACTTCTTGCGCAAGGACCGTATCGACACGCTAATCTGCCGTCATGAGCATCGCGGGCACCGGCGAGACCCCCCATCTTTTGATCGTTGACGACGATCGCGAGATCCGCGATCTGCTGACGCGATTCCTGACCCGGCACGGCTACCGCGTGACCAGCGCGCGCGACGGCCGCGAGATGCGCAAGGCGATCGCCGACTGGCGGATCGACCTGATCGTCCTCGACCTCATGCTGCCGGGCGACGACGGGCTGACGCTGTGCCGCGAGCTGCGCGCGGGCTCCGACATCCCGGTCATCATGCTCACGGCCATGGGCGAGGAGACCGACCGGATCGTCGGGCTCGAGATGGGCGCCGACGACTACCTGGCCAAGCCGTTCAATCCGCGCGAGCTGGTCGCCCGCATTCGCTCGGTCCTGCGGCGCGCGCGCCCGACGCGCGATCCGGCCCCCGAGCCCGGACGCGAGGTCCTGCGCTTCGCGGGCTGGGCGCTCGACATGGCGGAACGCCGGCTCGCGCGCGCCGACGGCGAGGCGGTCGAGCTCAGCTCGGGCGAGTTCGACCTGCTCGCCGCCTTCGCCGGGCATCCGCGGCGCGTGCTGAGCCGCGACCAGCTTCTCGATCTCACCCGGGGACGCACGGCGGGGCCGTTCGACCGCTCGATCGATATCCAGGTCAGCCGCCTGCGCCGCAAGATCGAGCCCGACCCCAAGAACCCGACCCTTATCAAGACGGTGCGCGGCGGCGGCTACATGTTCACGCCCGAGGTGGAACGGACGTGAGACGCTTCCTTCCCGACAGCATCGCCGGGCGGACGCTTTTCGCCCTGCTCCTCGGTCTCACCTTCGCGCAGTTCGCGAGCATCGCGATCTATTACAGCGACCGCGCCGACGCGCTCGCGAGCCTCGGCGGCAGCCAGATCGTCGAGCGGATCGCGGCGATCAGCCGGCTGGTGGAGCGCGCCCCCGCCGACGAGCGGGAGCGCATCATCGAGGCGGTCAACGGCCCGACGCTCCGGGTCGCCTGGAGCCGCGAGAGCCCACTCTCCCCCGAACAGGCCGACGATTGGCGTATTCGTCTCGTGAGACGCGCGCTGATCGCGCAGCTCGGCGCGCAAGCGGCGGATCGGCTTCGGGTCGCCCATGCGGACATGGCGAGCGCCCCGCCGCTCGCCGCGCCGATGAGGGGCCACCCCCCGGAAGAGCGATCGCGGGGAGGCGCCTGGCGCGAGGATATGGATATCCACATGCGCTACATGATGGGCGGCATGATGGGCGACATGGCCGGCGCCGCCCCGATCGGCCGCAGCCTTCGGATCTCGTTTCGGCTCGGCGACGGAAGCTGGCTCAACTTCACGGCGCCGACCGAGGTCGAGGCGCCGTTCTGGTCGCCGCGCTTCGTGCTGTCGCTCACGGTCATGGCGCTGACGGTGGTCGCGCTTTCGGCCTGGGTGGTGCGGCGGCTGACGGCGCCGCTGGCGGTCTTCGCGCGCGCCGCCGAACGTCTCGGCCGCGACGTCAACGCGCCGCCCCTGCCCGAGACCGGCCCCCGCGAGGTGCGCCAGGCGACGCGGGCCTTCAACGAAATGCAGCGCCGGCTGGGCAAGTTCATCGACGACCGCACGCGCATGATCGCGGCGATCTCGCACGACCTGCGCACGCCGATCACGCGCATGCGCCTGCGCGCCGAGTTCGTCGAGGACCCCGAGCAACAGACGAAGATGCTCAACGATCTCCAGGAAATGGAGACCATGATCTCCTCGGTCCTTGCGTTCGCCCGCGACGAGGCCACGATCGAGCCCAGAAAGGCCGTCGATCTGGTCGCGCTGATCCGGGACATCTGCGACGACGCCGCCGAGGCGGGGCGGCCGGTCCGCTTCGAGGCCGAGGGCGAAATCATCCTCTCCTGCCGACCGATGGCGCTTCGCCGGGCGTTCGCGAACCTGATCGACAACGCGATCAAGTACGGCGGCGAGGCCCGGATCGCGCTGGTTGCGACGAACGGCGAGGTCACGGTTCGGATCGACGACCGCGGACCCGGCATTCCCGAGGACGAGCGCGAGCGGGTGTTCGCCCCCTTCTATCGCATGGAGCGCTCGCGCAGCCGCGAGACCGGCGGCGCGGGGCTCGGCCTCTCGGTCGCCCGAACCATTATCCGCGCCCATGGAGGCGACATCGTCTTGAGCGACCTTCCCGAGGGGGGCTTGCGCGTGGCGGTCACCCTGCCAAAGTGATATCTCGATGCCGATTTAACCTATCGTGCCCGAACACAGCCCGCCTTCCTCCATCACGGCCAGAAGGGAACCGCCGATGTCCGATATCCGCAGCCTCCACGGCATGACCGTCGCGGAAATCTTCTCCGCCGGCCTCGACAACCTGGAACAGATCGACGCCGTCGCGGTGTCGGTCCTGTGGAAGGACGGCTCGGTCACCGCCGGCTGCTCGAACACCACGGCGGCGAATCTCGCGCTGCTGGTGCTGGCCATGGACGAAAACCAAAGACGCGCCCTCGCCCAGGACGAATAAGCGCGCGCCGGCAGGACCACGCCGTCCCCGCTCCCTCTATCTCCCGATCGCGTAGGCCTGCATGCCGCGCGGCGTCGCGGCGGCGTGAAGGAAATGCGGCCCCCGCGCGGCGGCGGTGATCCGGCCGATGCCCCAGGGGTCGGCGACCGCGACGTCGTGGCCGCGCGCGCGGAGCTCGGCGACAGTCGCCTCGGGAAAGCGGCCCTCGACCTCGACATGGCCGGGCTCGGCGGTCCGGGGATAGAACGAGCCCGGGAAATGGCTGGTGTGGAAGAGCGGCGCCTCGATCGCTTCCTGAAGGTTCATGCCGTGGTGGACGTGGCGCAGGAAGAAGGTCAGCGTCCACTGGTCCTGCTGGTCGCCGCCCGGGGTGCCGAAGGCAAGATAGGGCGCGCCGTCGCGAAGCGCCATCGACGGGGTGAGCGTCGTGCGCGGGCGCTTGCCGGGAGCGAGGCTCGCGGGCAATCCCTCCTCGAGCCAGAACATCTGCGCCCGGGTCGAGAGCGGAAAGCCGAGCTCGGGAATCACGGGCGAGCTTTGCAGCCAGCCGCCGCTCGGCGTCGCCGAGACCATGTTGCCGTGACGGTCGATGACGTCGAGATGACAGGTGTCGCCGGCGAGCGCGCCGGGCGCCGGTGCGTCGGCGCGCGCCATGGTGGGCTCGCCGGTGCCGTGGGCCGAGCCGGTCCCGCGCCGTTGCCCGGCTTCCGCGAGCCGTACCGAAAAGCCCGGGATCTCGCCCGGGACGAGATCCATCGAGGCGCGCGCGCCGATCAGCGCCCGGCGCGCGTCGCTGTAGTCGTCGGCGAGCAGTCGGTCGATCGGCACCTCGACGAAGAGCGGGTCGCCGTAATAGGCCTCGCGGTCGGCGAAGGCGAGTTTCGCCGCCTCGACCACCGTATGGACGAAGTCGGGGCCGGTCGGATCCATCGCGCCGAGGTCGAAGCCCTTGAGCAGCGCGAGCTGCTGGAGAAAGACCGGTCCCTGGCTCCAGGGGCCGCATTTGAGCACCCGGTAGCCGTGGTAGTCGTAGGCGAGCGGCTCCTCGTAAGATGGCCGCCAGCCGGCGAGATCGTCGCCGGCGAGCAGGCCCGCGTGGCGCTCGCCCGAGCTGTCGAGCAGTTCGTTGTCGGCGCAGAATCCGGCCATCGCCTCGGCGACGAAACCACGATAGAAGAGATCGAGCGCCGCGTTGATCCGCGCCTCGCGCGTGGCGGCGGCGGCTGAATCCTCGACGATCCGTTGGTAAGTCGCGGCGAGCGTCCGGTTGCGGAGCGGCTCGCCGGTCGCGGGCGGACGGCCGTCGGGCAGGAACACCGCCGCCGAGGTCGGCCAATCGCGCAGGAACAGCTCCCGCACCCCGGCGATCGCCTCGACGATCCGGGGCACCAGGGGGATGCCGTCGCGGGCGTAGGCGATCGCGGGCGCGAGCACGTCGGCGAGCGACAGGGTGCCGTAGTCGCGCAAAAGCGTGAGCCAGGCGCCGAACGCGCCCGGCACCACGGCGGCGAGCAAGCCGGTCCCCGGCACCAGGTCGAGGCCGAGGGCGCGGTAATGCGCGATCGTCGCCTTGGCGGGCGCGGTTCCCTGCCCGCAGAGCACGCGGGCGCGCCCCTCGGCGGCGGCGTGCAGCAGGATCGGCACCTCGCCTCCGGGGCCGTTGAGATGGGGCTCGACGACCTGAAGCGCGAAGCCCATCGCCACCGCCGCGTCGAACGCGTTGCCGCCGCGCTCGAGCATCGACATGCCGACGGCGGAGGCGATCCAATGGGTCGAGGCGGTGACGCCGAAACGGCCGCGAATCTCGGGGCGCGCGGTGAAGCCGTTCATCGCCGTCACGACGACGAGGCGCCGAGCGCCGCGCCCGCGGCATCGGCGACGGACATCGGAACCACGCCGGCGGGCGGATCGATCTTCATGGCCGCGAACAGGACCGGCGAGGAGAGCGCGACCACCGAGACGATATGCTCGCGCACGGCCGCCGCCGCGTCGTCCGGCACGCGGCTTTCGAGCGCCTCGATCACCGACCAGTGCTGAACCGCGGTCTCGCGGCTCACCCGGGGCGAGCTTCGGTGATACATGGTGAAGCGGTGCATGTGCAGCGCGCAGCGCAGCAGGATCGGCTCAAGCGCCGTCAGCTCCGAGATCCGCAGGATCGTGCGGTGGAAGAGGCGGTCGGTCTCGCTGAAGGCGAACAGGTCGTTTTCCTCGGCCGAGGATTCCATCTGGCGGATGAGCTGGGCGAGCATGTCGATCTCGCGCGCCGTGACGAGCTCGGCGGCGCGGCGGATTCCGTCGCTCTCGATCCGGATCCGGAGATGGACCATGAGCGCCGCCTCCTCGGCCGAGGTCTCGGAGACGTAGGTGCCGCGATAGCCCTGGCGGCTGACCAGCCCGTCGCCCTGAAGCTGCATCAGCGCCTCGCGCACCGGCCCCTGGCTGCACCCGAATTCACGCGCGAGATGCTGCTCGACCAGCGGCGCCCCCGGCTTGCGCATGCCGAGCACGATGGCGCGCTTGAGCGCGTCGTAAACGACGCTCACCTTCTTCTTGTTGAGCGGGAACGAGAGGGTGTCGGACGGATACTGGCGGGACTTCGGCACGTTGACAGAGACACCGGATTTGCCTTAATATCATTATCAATAATAATCGCTGGGACGGATTCTT
Organism: uncultured Alphaproteobacteria bacterium; assembly: GCA_964531525.1. Classification (GTDB taxonomy): domain Bacteria; phylum Pseudomonadota; class Alphaproteobacteria; order JAAXGF01; family JAAXGF01; genus CAYYWV01. The sequence goes on from CAZHDF010000018.1 coordinate 31,336, forward strand.
GCAAGCGCGGGAATTCCCCGGCCCAAGAAACCGGAAGCATTCAAGCCGGAGCGTTACTGGCGTGATCGGGGTTCCGTTGCTCGTGGTGCCTGTTTTCCTGGTGCTTGCGCCCCTGGCGCCCGTCTCGCCGAGCCATGTCCCCCTGGCATGGGGCGATCCGGTGATTGCCTCCTTGACTGTCGTTTCTCTATGCGTTGTCTCCCTGGCCCGGCCCGCCTCTCCTCTCCGGAGGGCGGGCCGAGGTTGGAGCATGCCTCCGCGCCGCGGGAGAGCGCCTTGACCGCGGTGCTCGAGGTCGAGGACCTGCATGTCGAGTTCCGGACCTACGAGGGGCTCGTCCGCGCCGTCGACGGCATTTCGTATCGCGTCGAGGCGGGCGAGACCACGGCCATCGTCGGCGAATCGGGTTCGGGAAAGTCGGTCAGCGCGCTCGCAATTCTCGGCCTGGTGCCCTGCCCGCCGGGACGTGTCACGGGCGCCGGCATTCGTTTCAAGGGCGAGAATCTTCTGGGGCTCGACGAGGATGCCATGCGCCGCGTGCGTGGACGCGCGATCTCGATGATCTTCCAGGAGCCCATGACCTCGCTCAACCCGCTGCTCACGATCGGGCGGCAGATCACCGAAAGCCTGCGCCTGCATCTCGGCCTGTCGCCGGCCGAGGCGCGGTCGCGCGCGGTCGCGCTTCTCGACATGGTCGGGATCTCGGACCCCAAGCACCGGCTCGACCAATACCCCCACCACCTGAGCGGCGGCATGCGCCAGCGCGTGATGATCGCGATCGCGCTCGCCTGCGAGCCCGCGCTGATCATCGCCGACGAGCCGACCACCGCGCTCGACGTGACGATCCAGGCGCAGATCCTGTCGGTCATGAAGGAGCTGTCGGACCGGCTCGGGGTGGCGATGGTCATCATCACCCATAACCTCGGGATCGTCGCCCGCTACGCCCAGCGCGTGCATGTCATGTACGCCGGGCGGATCGTCGAGGCGGGCGCGGCCGACGACATTTACGGCGCGCCCCATCACCCCTACACCCTCGGGCTTCTCAACTCGGTGCCCCGGCTCGACCGGCCGCGGGGCGCGAAGCTCGACCCGATTCCCGGCCAGCCGCCCGATCTCGGCCGGCTTCCGTCGGGCTGCGCCTTCCACCCGCGCTGCCGTTTCGCGACCGAGCGCTGCGCGGCCGAGGCCCCGGTTCTGCGCGAGGTCGCGACGGGTCATGTCGCAGCCTGCTGGGAAGTGGACGCGGTGCGCCCGCGCACGGCGGCATGAGCGGCGCCGCGCCCGGCGCGCCCGCCCCGATCCTCGAGGTCGAGGGGCTCAAGAAATACTTTCCCGTGACGCGCGGCGCGATCCTGCGCAGCGTGGTCGGCCATGTGAAGGCGGTCGACGGCGTGAGCTTCTCGATCGCCCCCGGCGAGACCCTCGGCCTGGTCGGCGAGTCGGGCTCGGGCAAGACCACCATCGGCCGCTGCATCCTCAAGCTCGAGGAGAACAGCGATGGCGCGATCCGCTTCGACGGCCGCGATATCGCGACCCTCGAGCGGCCCGAGATGGCCGCGTTCCGCCGCAACGTCCAGGCGATCTTCCAGGACCCGTTCAGCTCGCTGAACCCGCGCATGCGGGCGGGCGACATCGTCGCCGAACCGTTGCGCGTCCACCGGGTCACGGCCGCCGGGCGCGAGACCCACGCGCGCGTCGCCGAGCTGTTCGACATCTGCGGCCTGCCCCGGATCATGACGCAGCGCTTTCCCCACGAGATGAGCGGCGGCCAGCGCCAGCGTATCGGGATCGCCCGGGCGCTCGCGCTCAATCCCCGGTTCATCGTCTGCGACGAGCCGGTCTCGGCGCTCGACGTCTCGATCCAGGCGCAGATCATCAATCTTCTCGAGGCGCTGCGCGACGAGTTCGGGCTGACCTACCTGTTCATCGGCCACGACCTGAGCGTGGTGCGGCACCTCTGCCACCGGGTCGCGGTGATGTATCTCGGACGGATCGTCGAGATCGCCGAGACCGACGAGCTGTTCGACCGGCCGCGACACCCCTACACCCAGGCGCTGCTCTCGGCGGTGCCGGTTCCCGATCCCGAGATCGAGCGCGAGCGCCCCCACCGGATCGTTCCGGGCGAGGTGCCGAGCCCCATGAACCCGCCCTCGGGCTGCGTCTTTCATCCGCGCTGCGACCGGGCGATCGAAAGCTGCCGCCGCGACATTCCCGCGCTGCGCGAGATCGCGCCCGGACACCGGGCGGCCTGCCCCCGGATCGAGGAGGGGTAGCGACATGGTTTACTTGCAATGAATCGGCACCGGCCCACTCCCCCGCCCGGCCACCCATATTCTACGATCCCGTGG
>CAZHDF010000019.1:0-33668 GCA_964531525.1 uncultured Alphaproteobacteria bacterium
TGGGTGGCCGGGCGGGGGAGTGGGCCGGTGCCGACTTAAACTCATCATGCTCTAGCCGCCCGATTTCGAGCGCTGCTTGTGCTCGTACATCGCCTTGTCGGCATTGGCGAGCGCGGTCGAGACGTCCTCGTCGGGCTTGAAGCAGTAGGCGCCGTAGGCAACCTCGAGCGGGATCTCCTTGCCCTCCCAGACCAGCGGCCGACCGGTGATCGCCTTGGCGAGCGCCTCGGCCTTGTCGGCCGCCGAGTCGAGATCGGCCTGGACGAGAAGAACGCCGAATTCGTCGCCGCCCAGGCGTCCGACGATGTCGGATTCGCGCACGTTCTCGATCAGGCTCTGGGCGACGTGAAGAAGCGCCGCGTCGCCCGCCGCGTGGCCGAGGGTGTCGTTGATCGTCTTCATCCCGTTGAGATCGAAGTACAGCACGCTGCTGGGCGCGCCGTAGCGCTGCGAATAGGCCATGATCCGCGACATTTCGCGCACGAAGGCGCGGCGGTTGGCGATCGGTGCGAGCGCGTCCTGATCGGCGAGCTGCTCGAGATGCTCGAGCCGCTTGTGGGTCCGCTGAAGCTCGCGGCGCAGGCGCTCGACCTCGGCCATCAGGGTCATGATGGCGGCCCGAACCTTGGGCGTGAGCTCGGGCTCGGGGATGTTCATGATGGTCGTGACGTCTTCGACCTGCCGCGGCTGCGGCGCGGATTCGCCCGAATCGATCCCGGTCCTCGGCTTCGCCGGGCCGACCCCGCGAACCGGCGATGTCTGACCAACCTTCATCGGATGGGCGATGCTCCGCTTCCAAGACGCGCCGTCGTTACGGCGGGCCCCTCGCCGGGGCCGTCGGTTCCCTGTTCCCGTGACTTAAGGCGAAAACGCTTAAGAAACGTTTACCGCCATTGCGCTTGCCGTTCGTCGGACGGGCAAAATATAATGCGCTCATAAAAACTTAGGGACAAGAGGACATGCCAGGGCCCGCCAAGGTCGCCATCGTCATGGGAAGCCAGTCCGACTGGCCGACCATGCGCCACGCCGCCGAAACTCTCGACGAGCTCGGCATCGCCCACGAGGCGCGCATCATTTCGGCGCACCGCACCCCCGACCGGCTGACCGAATTCGCGGCCCAGGCGCGCGCGCGCGGGATCGCGGTCATCATCGCCGCCGCCGGCGGGGCCGCGGCGCTGCCCGGCGCGATCGCCGCGCTGACCCCGCTTCCGGTGCTGGGCGTGCCCATGCACGGCTGGGCGGTGCAGGGGATGGACGCGCTTCTGTCGATGGTCCAGATGCCCTCGGGCATTCCCGTCGGCACGCTCGCGATCGGCAAGCCGGGCGCGATCAACGCGGCGCTGCTCGCCGCCGCGATTCTGGCGCTCGGCGACGAGGCGGTCGCCGCCGCGCTCGACGCCCGCCGGGCGGCGCAATCGGCGGGCGTGCCCGAGGTTCCGTCCGATTCGAGCTGACCCGGCGCCCCTCACCTCCCGGGGCCGTCTCGCGGTCCTCGCCGCCGCAAGCACGACGATCCTGATCTGGGGCGGCACGCCGGTCGTCACCAAGATCGCGGTCGGCGGGCTCGACGCGGTCGTCGTCGGGATCCTGCGCACGGTGATCGCCTCGGCGGTCGTGCTGCCGGTGGTCGTCTTCGGCGGCATCGCCTTTCCCCGGACCGCGGCCGAACGCGGGCTTCTCGCGCTCTCCGCCCTCGGGGGATTCGTCGTCTTTCCGCTCCTGTTCAGCCTCGGACTCGCGCGCACCTCGGCCGCCCATGGCGCGCTGGTGCTGGCGTCGCTGCCGATCTTCACCGGTCTTTTCGGCGCCCTGCTCGAACGCCGCGCGCCGCGTGGGCGCTGGTGGCTGGGAGCCGGGGTGGCGCTCGCCGGCGAGGTCGCGCTGATCGCCTATCGCTTCGGCCTCGGCGGCGCGAGCGCGGGGCTCGTGGGCGATCTTCTGGTGGTGCTGTCCTGCGCCGGCGCGGCGCTCGGTTATGTCGCGGGCGGACGGCTCTCGCAAACCCTCGGCACTTGGCCGACGACGCTTTGGGGATTGACGGCGGGCGGGATCCTGCTGGTGCCCGTGCTCGCCCTCGTCGGCGGCAACACCGACTGGGCGGCGATCGGCGTGGATGTCTGGCTCTCGGTCGGCTACCTCGCGCTGCTGTCCTCGATCCTCGCCTATGTGACCTGGTATTGGGCGTTGGCGCGGGGCGGCTTCGCCAGCGTCGGCGCGGCGCAGTTCGCCCAGCCGGTGGTCAGCCTCGCGCTCGCGGCGCTGTTTCTGGCCGAGCCGATCACCCCTCCGCTCGCCGCCTCGGCCACCGCGATCCTGGTCGGAATCGCGATCGCGCGACGGCGGTAGAGGCGGTAGAGAATGATGAATTAAGTCGGCGCGCCGGTCTCGATTCAGCCCCGGGCCGGGCGGCGGGCGCGCAGGGCGTCGCGCCAGCGCGCCGGGTCGGGAAACAGGCCGCGCAGGCGCTTCATGCGCCCCGGCAACGCCAGCACGCCCGAAAGCCGCCGGTCGAGAAAGGCCCAGGTCTCGGCGCAGTCCTCCGAGCGGTCGTCAAGCCAGTAGAGCAGCGTCGCGGCATAGACCGCGGCGAGCGTCGCGCGCTTGGTGTAGAAGCTGAAATCGGTCGAGACATCGCCGAGCGCGCGCCAAATGGCATCCACGGTCCGGTAGAGCGCGGCCATCGCCCCCGGCGTCTCGCTCGGCAGTAGCCCGTGGGACAACGCGAGGCGAAGCGCCGCGCGATCCTCGGCGTCGCGCTCGAGGCGAACCCGCACCGCGCGCGCGATCCGCTCGTGGAACCGAAGCGCGGCGAGATCCTCGCGCGCGAGCCGCTCGATCATCTCGCGGTCGCCCGCCGCAGACCAGGACCGCAGGACCTCGTCGATGCCGCCCGGAAAGGCGCGCCGCGCGGTCGCCCAGTCGATGCCCGCGTACCGGGCGCCGTTGCGCAATGCGCGCTCGGTCCAGCCGTCGAAGGGTACCTGGACGAGCGTCGCCTCGATCAGCGCGTCGCGGGTCGCGGCCAACTCGGCGGCGGGGTCGGTCATGCGACCCGCTCCCGGTCGCGCTCGGCCTTGCTCTCCTCTCCGCCGTCGCCTTCGCCGCGGGCCGGGGTGCGTTGATGGCGCATCTCGCTCTCGAACACGAGCTTGGACAGATCGGTCATGCGCATCGGATAGAGGATGCCGTCGAGGTGGTCGCATTCGTGCTGGACGACGCGCGCGTGCAGCCCCTCGACCTCGCGCGCGATCCGCTCGCCGTCGAGGCCGAGGCCCGTGTACCGCACCCGGCGATGGCGCGACACCAGCCCGCGCAGGCCGGGAAGCGACAGGCAGCCCTCCCAGCCCTCGTCCATCTCGTCGCCGAGGGGCTCGACCACCGGGTTGATAAGCACCGTGAACGACGGTTCCGCGTCCGCGGCCTCCCCCTCGTCCACCGCCCCATCCGCGCGGGGCTCGGGGGGCGCGTGGAAGATCACGACCCGGGCCGACACATGGACCTGCGGCGCGGCGAGGCCCAGGCCCCGGGCATCGATCATGGTTTCGAGCATGTCGGCGACCAACGCATGCACCTCGGGCGCGGTCGGATCGGCCACCGGGTCGGCGGGGCGCGCGAGCGCCGGATGGCCCATGCGGGCGATCTTCAGAATGGCCATGGCCGAAACAGGGCTCCGTTAACCATTGTGGACAAGACTCTCCGCGTTGCGCGGTCCCGGAAAAAATCCGCCGGCGGCGCGCGATTCCGCCGCCGGACGAGCCGGCGGGGCTTCACAAGACCGACGCCCTATGGTATCAAGCGCGGCCTAACGCGATGAGGTGTTAATTGGTACAGGTAATCGTTCGCGACAACAACGTCGATCAGGCGTTGCGCGCGCTCAAGAAGAAGATGCAGCGCGAGGGTATCTTCCGCGAGATGAAGATGCGCCGCGCCTATGAGAAGCCGTCGGAAAAGCGCGCGCGCGAAGCCGCCGAGGCGGTGCGCCGCGCCCGCAAGCTCGCCCGCAAGCGAGCGCTGCGCGAGGGCAACTGACGCCTCCGGGCCGGCAACCGCCGGTCCGTTCTTGATCGACTTGTCGACAGTTCCGCCGAACCGGCCGCCGCCCCTCGGGGCGGCCGTTTGCGTTCGCCCGCGGCCCGGAGATCGGTGCCGGCTTGCCGTGTCGAGAATCCTGTTTCGGGAGCCCCCGCGGCGGCGGTGAAACCAGGGGCCGCCGAGGTCGATGGAAAGTTATCCGGGAAATATCGATCAGGCCTGATGACATCCGGCCCTTCGGTGTCGTTAACTTTCGACACATGGCATGGGAGGCGCGGGTGAAGGACTTCGATATCGATCAGGCCAAGAAAGAGATGGAGCCCTGGTACTGGTGGGGCATTCCGACCTTCTTCAAGTGCCCATGGGACGAAGACCCCGCCAACTGCGATATCGCCCTTGTCGGCGTGCCCCATAGCTCGGGCAACGGCTCGACCGAGCGCGATCAACATCTGGCTCCGCGCGCCGTGCGTAACGTATCGGGCTGGTATCGGCGCGGCCATCAGAAGTTCGGGTTGGTGCCGTGGGACGCGTGCCGGATCAACGACCTCGGCGATTGTCCCCTGCCCCAGGCCATGGTCAACGACGTCTGCGTCGAACATATCGAGGCCTACTTCAAGGAAATCGACAAGACCGGCGCCAGGCCCGTTTCCATCGGTGGCGATCACGCGATCACCGGCCCCATCCTGAAGGCCATAGCGGGCAAGGGCGCGCGACTCTCGGGCGGGCGCAAGGCCGCGCTCGTCCATTTCGACGCTCACCGGGACGACTACCAGCATATTCCGCACTGGCTCGGCAGTCTCCGCTCGGCCGCCCATTGGGCCGCCTATACGGTGGTCGAGAACCATGTGGACCCGGCGCTCAGCACCCAGATCGGCATGCGCGGCAATCCCATCAAGCCGCGCGCCGACGTCACCGAAAGCAAGCTCGGCTACAAGCTCATCCCCGCCGACGAGTTCTTCGCGATCGGCATCGAACGGACCGTCGAGATCATTCGCGACCGCGCGGGCGACGCGCCGGTCTATATCACCTTCGACCTAGACGTGCTCGATGTGGTCGAGGCGCCCGGCGTCTCCAATCTGGAGCCCCTGCACCGGGGTCTGCGCGCCTGGCAGGCCATGGAGATTTTTCACGGGCTCCGCGGTCTCGATATCATCGGCGCCGACATCGTGTGCATGATTCCGTCCAAGGACACCGAAGCCAAAATCACCGCCATGACGGCCATGGCCCTGATGTTCGAAATGATCAGCCTGATCGCCGACCGAATCGGCGGCGAGTAGCGCCGCGGACGGCGCGGTGGCGGTGAAACGCGCCGAGATCCATTCGCCCGGGAGGCGCGCGCCGCGCCGTGAAAATCCATGGCGCGGCGTGGCTTGATGGGCCGGATCAGAAGCGGTAGCGCAGTTGCACCGAAACGATATCGATCGAGCTTTCGTACTCGCCCGAGATGTTCCCGCGGAAGGTATTGCCCGTCCCGCTCGTCGTCAGCCCGATCGGGGTGTCGCTGAGAAAGATATGGGTATACCCGAGCGAGACGTCGAAGTTGGACGTGATCGACTTGCTCGCGCCGAGCGCGATCCAGACGCGATCGGTCCCCGGAATGCGCGGCGTGCGGTTGGCGTCGGGAATCGGGCTCTCGTCATAGGCGACGCCGCCCCGGAAGGTCCAGCCGTTGGCCGGCTTGTAGGTCACGCCGAGGGAGCCGAACCAACTGTTGCGCCAGCTCTCGTCGGTGACGCTGTCGGCCTGGAGCGGGTTGGCGAAGCGCACCCGCAGCTCCTTGAAGCGGCTCCAGCGGGTCCAGGCCGCCTCGGCCATCACCGTCCATTGCGGGGTGATCTCCTGGGAAATGCCGAACGAGACGATCTCCGGGATCGTGATCGAGGCCTTGGCGTCGGTCGCGACGAACTGGCCGGTCGCCCCCGAAATGCCCTGGCCGACCGAGCCGCCGAGCTCGAAGCGCGCATCGCCGTCGATCTCGTGCGAGACCTTCGAGCGATAGCCCACGCCAATGCGCGTTCCGGGCAACGGCTGGAACATCGCGCCCAGGGTGTAGCCGTAACCCCAGTCGGTGCCCTCGACGCGCGCGGCGCCGTCGTCCTGGGTCGGCACGCCGCCGAAGGCGCCCGCCGTCAGCACCTGGTCGATGGTGCCGAAGTCGAGCGCGTTCGTCAGTTCGGCCTTGATGTATTGTGCCTGGGCGCCCACCGCGACCGAGATCATGTCGTTGATCTTGTAGGAGACCACCGGGTTGATGTTGATGGTCTTGAGCTCGGACTTGAGCGCGTGGTAGCGCCCGATCCAATTCGCGTTGTAGTTGGTCGAAAGGCCCCAGGGCGCGGTCACCCCGATGCCGAGCTTGACCCGGTCGGACAGGTCCCACATGCCGTAGAGCGCCGGCACCAGGGCGTCGTCGGCGATATCGCCGCCGCCGTTTCCGCCGCCGATCGAGCCGGTCAGAATGGTCGTCGCCGCGCCGCCCTTGAGCTCGGCCTGCGGCGCGATGTAGCTGCCGATCGCCACGACTTGGCTGCCCGACTGAAGCGCGAGCGCCGCCGAATTGAAGAACATGTCGCTAAGATCATGGGCGCCCGCGGAGACGCCGGCGAAGGCGTTGCCGAGCGCCGCGCCGCTCTGCTCCTTGATCGCGAAGCCCGCCGCGCTTGCCTGGCCCGCGGCCAGGGTCAAGAGCCCGAGGGCAACCGCCGCCCCCCCGACGTTCCGATGAACCCACATTCAAGCCCCCTGTTTTTCTTAAATTATCGATTTTCACGAGGAGAAAATATCCCCGTTCCTTTGTCAATCCAAAACCCCTTACGAACACGGATAGGCATGGGCCGCCGGGAATCACGTATCCAGCGAATTTTCACGCGAAAGCGCTTCCAATGCGGGAAATCGGGCCCGACCGCCCGAAAGAAAACGGCGGCTCCGAGCATTCCCCGGACGGCCGCCGTCGTCGGCTTGCGGTCCCGGCCGGCAAGAACGCCGGCCGGCCGCGATTACAGCGCCTTGACGATGTTCTCGACCATCTTCTTGGCGTCGCCGAACAGCATCATCGTCTTGTCCTCGTAGAACAGCGAGTTGTCGATGCCGGCGTAGCCCGGCGACAGGCTGCGCTTGACGAAAAGCACGGTCCGCGCGTTCTCGACGTCGAGGATCGGCATGCCGTAGATCGGGCTCGACGGGTCGTTCTTGGCCGCCGGGTTGACGACGTCGTTGGCGCCGATGACGAAGGCCACGTCGGCGGTCGCGAACTCGCTGTTGATCTCCTCGAGCTCGAAGACGTCCTCGTAGGGAACGTTGGCCTCGGCGAGCAGCACGTTCATGTGGCCCGGCATGCGGCCCGCCACCGGGTGGATGGCGTAGCGCACGTCGACCCCTTCCTTCTTCAGCGCGTCGGCCATCTCGCGCACGGTATGCTGGGCCTGGGCGACGGCCATGCCGTAGCCCGGAACGATGATGACCTTGCTCGCGTTCTTGAGGATGAACGCGCCGTCGTCGGCGCTGCCCGACTTGGCCGAACGGCCGCCGGCGGCCGAGCCCGCCTCCGCCGTCTCGGCGCCGAAGCCGCCGAGGATGACGCTGAAGAACGAGCGGTTCATCGCCTTGCACATGATGTAGCTGAGGATCGCGCCCGAGGAGCCGACCAGCGCGCCGGTGATGATGAGCAGCGTGTTCTCCAGCGTGAATCCGATGCCCGCGGCCGCCCAGCCCGAGTACGAGTTCAGCATCGAGATCACCACCGGCATGTCGGCGCCGCCGATCGGAATGATGATCAGCACGCCGACGATGAAGGCGAGCGCGGTCATCAGCCAGAACAAGGTCGGCGACTGGCCGCCGACGAAAAGCACGACGAGTACGATGATCGCGATGCCGATCACGAGATTGAGCAGATGCTGCCCCGGGAACACCACGGGCGCGCCGCTCACCAGCCCCTGGAGCTTGGTGAAGGCGACGACCGAGCCCGAGAAGGTGATGGCGCCGATGATGACGCCGATGCTCATCTCGATCAGGCTCGCCAGGCGGATATCGCCCATGGTCCCGATGCCGTAGGCGGCGGGCGCGTAGAAGGCCGCCGCCGCCACCAGCACGGCGGCCATGCCGACCAGGCTGTGGAAGGCCGCGACGAGCTGCGGCATCGCCGTCATCTGGATGCGGAGCGCGATGATCGTGCCGATCACCCCGCCGATCAGGAGGCCGACGACGATCAGCCCGTAGCTGACGACCCCCGGTTCGAGCAACGTGGTCACGATCGCGATCACCATGCCGGCGATGCCGTACATGTTGCCGGGCCGGGCCGTGGTCGGCGACGAGAGACCCTTCAGCGCCAGAATGAACAGGATCGAGGCGATCAGATATGCGATCGCGGCAATATTCGCGGACACGGCTCGCCTCCCCCTATCTCTTCTTCTTGAACATTTCCAGCATGCGCTGGGTCACGGTGAAGCCACCGAAGATGTTGACCGCGGCGAGCATGACGGCGACGAAGCCGACGATCTTCGAAAAATTGACTTCGGCGGGTCCGGCGGCGATCAGCGCGCCGACGATGATGACGCTCGAGATCGCGTTGGTCACCGACATCAGAGGGGTGTGAAGCGCGGGCGTGACGCTCCAGACCACGTAGTAGCCGACGAAAACGGCGAGAACGAAGATCGTGAACCGGAAGATCAACGGATCGACGACAGCGGCCTCCATGACGGGTTCTCCTCGCGTGGTGTCGGGATCGGTTAGGCGTCTGCGAGCGCGGGGTGGACGACCGCGCCGTCGCGGGTGAGCAACGCGCCCTTGACGATCTCGTCGTCCCAATCGATCGACAGCGCCCCGCTCTCCTTGTCGATGAGAAGAGCGAGGAAGCTGAGCAGGTTGCGCGCGTAGAGCGGCGAGGTGGCGGCGGCCACCTGGGACGGCAGGTTGACCGGCCCGATGATCTTGACGCCGTAAGCCTCGACGGTTTTTCCGGGCTCGGAAAGCGCGCAGTTGCCGCCCGATTCGACCGCCATGTCGACGATCACGGACCCGGCTTTCATGTCCTTGATCATCGGCTCGGTGATCAGGCGCGGGGCGGGCCGGCCCGGGATCAGGGCCGTGGTGATGGCGATGTCGGTCTTGGCGAGCGTCTGGCGGACCAGCTCGGCCTGGCGACGCTTGTAATCTTCGCTCATCTCCTTGGCGTAGCCGCCCTCGGCCTCGCCCGATTCGTCGCTTTCGACCTCGAGGAAGGTTGCGCCCAGGCTCTCGACCTCCTGCTTGACCGCGGGGCGCACGTCCGAGGCCGAGACCAGCGCGCCGAGCCGCTTGGCGGTCGCGATCGCTTGAAGCCCGGCGACGCCCGCGCCCAACACCAGAACGCGCGCCGGCGGCACCGTGCCGGCGGCGGTCATCATCATCGGCATCACCCGCCCGAAGGCGGCGGCGGCGTCGATCACCGCCTTGTAGCCGGCGATGTTGCTTTGCGACGAAAGCGCGTCCATCGCCTGGGCGCGGCTGATCCGCGGGATGAACTCCATGGCGAACGCGGTCAATTCGTGCGCGGCATATGCCTTGGCCATCGCGCGATCGCCGAACGGATTGAGAAGACCGATCAGGACCGCGCCCTTCTTCATCATCGCGATCTCGTCGATCTCGTCGCCGGGGCCGAGCGGCCGCTGAACCTTGAGGACGATATCGGCGGCACCGTAAAGCGCGGCCGCGTCCTTGACGATCTCGGCGCCGGCGGCGGCGAATTCCTCGTCCGCCATGTTGGCGCCGAGACCGGCGCCGGCCTCGACCGCGACGTCGAGACCCTGGCCGACGAGCTTCTTGACCATCTCCGGCGAACCGGCGACGCGCGACTCGCCCGCACGCCGCTCCTTGGGAATGCCTACCTTCATTCGATCATCCCTGCATGCAGCCGACGGCCGAACGCCGCCCGCGGCACACAATGCCGTTTTGTATCTTATTTGCCAAGGTTGCATTCAAATGTGAGATCACGCATATTCCCCGACGCTGGTCGGTTTATGTCATCGCCCTCGCGCCCCGCGCGGGGGCTTTCGATTCCCGGTCGGACTCGCTATCAGGGAAAGAAAAAAGGGGCATGGGCGAAGGGAACGCGGGCAACGGAATGGAAGACCGGGCGCGAGGCGACGCGGACGCGCTGTTCGCCGACGCGGTCCGTCACTTCCGGGCGAACCGCCCGCGCGAGGCGGAACGCGCCTGTCGCGCGGTGCTCGACCGCGCGCCCGAGCGGACCGACGCGCGCCACCTTCTCGCCGTGATCCTCGGGCGGACCGGGCGGCTCGACGAGGCGCAGGCGACCCTCGAGGGCGCGCTCGCGCGCGATCCCGGGGCGCCGCCCCTTCACATGGCCCTGGGCGGCCTGCTTCTCGCCCGGGGACGGAACGAGCAGGCGGCGGCGGCCTTCGAGCGCGCGATCGCCCTCGATCCCGAATCAAGCATCGCCCGCGCCGAGCTCGGCCGCGCGCTGCGGCGCCTCGGGCGGCTGGCCGAGGCCGAGCGCGCGCTCGAAGCGGCGATTGCGCGCGATCCCGACAACGCGACCGCGCATCTGCGGCTCGGCAACCTGCACGCCGACCGAGGCCGGCTCGCCGAGGCCGAGGCGGCGGTCCGCGCGGCGCTCGCGCGCGCCCCCGGGTTCGCCGAGGCCTACGTCAATCTCGGTAACCTGCTTCTCGCCCAGCTCCGCCTCGAGGAGGCCGCCGAAGCCTACGAAAAGGCGATCGCGATCAACCCCGACCTCGCCCAGGCGCACAATAATCTCGGCAACGCGCGCCGCGACCAGGGCCGCCGCGAGGAAGCGGTCGCGGCCTACGAGCGCGCGCTGGCCCTCGACCCCAACCTCGCCGAGACCCATTACAACCTCGCCAACACGCTTCAGGAACTCGGCCGCGACGCCGAGGCGGCGGCCGCCTACCGGCGCGCGCTCGACCGCGCGCCGGGCTATGCCAAGCCCCATTACGGGCTCGCCCATCTCGCCATGTCGCGGGGCGACGCGGCGGCCGCGCTCGACGCCTGCGCCGACTGTCTCGCGATCGATCCCGGCAACCGCTATGCGCTCGCGGTCGAGGCCGCCGCGCTCGATGCGAGCGGCGAGCACGCGCGCGCCCGGGCGCTCGTCGGACTCGATCGCCTGGTGCGCCCCGCGCGCATCGAGGTCCCCGAGGGCTTCGCCGACCTCGCCGCGTTCAACGAGGCGCTCGCGCGCCACGTGCTCGACCATCCGACGCTGGTTTACGAGCCGCTCAACAAGGCGACCCGGGGCGGGCGGCAGACGCGCGAGCTTCTGGTCGAGCCCAAGGGACCGGTCGCCGCGCTCGAAGTCGCGATCGGCCGCGCGATCGCCGCGTATCGGCGCGCGCTCCCGCCCGACGCCGCGCATCCCTTCCTCGCCCAGCGGCCGACGCGCTGGCGGCTCAACGTCTGGGGAACGGTGCTCGCCGCCCAGGGCCATCAGGCGGCGCATATCCATCCCGCGGGCTGGCTGAGCGGGGTCTACTACGTCAGACTACCCGCCGTGGTCGCCGCGGGCGATGCGGGACACGCCGGCTGGATCGAGTTCGGCGGCCACGACCCCGCCTACGGCCTCGATTCCGTTTCCGAGATCCGGCGCATCCGGCCCGAGGAAGGGCTGATGGTGCTGTTTCCCTCTTACGTCTATCACCGCACGGTGCCGTTCGAGGGCGACGAGCTCCGGATCAGCATCGCCTTCGACGCCCTGCCGCTGGATTGAGGCGCGGCGTCTCGGGCCTTACTCGGGCGGCGTCAGACCGACGCGCTTGAGCGCCGCGCGCTGGCGCCGCGCGAGCCGCGCCTCGTCGTAATCGGTGATCATGTCCTCGAACAATCGGTGCCAGTTGACCTCGGCCTTGAGGTGCAGAAAAACCGAGCCGAGGCCGATCGCCGCCCGGTCCATGTAGACGAACTCGCGCGGCAGGCGCACGCCGCCGCGGGCGCGCAACTCGCGGTGCACCTTGAACGCCACGTCCTGGCCGTAGGCGCCGCGCGAGTCCCCTTCCTGAATGCGCCGCGCCCGATCCTCGAGGATCGGGCTGTAGACGAACTCGGCCCAGAGGTTGAGAACGTCGATCATGTCGTTCGCGAGCTCGGTGAATCCCCAAGTCTCGTAGGCGTGGACGGCGCGCGCCCGGTCGTCGGTGCGCAGCGCGTGGTAAAGCTCGATCACGCCGGTCACGAAGCGCGGCGGGAAGACCCGGATGCAGCCGTAGTCGAGCAGGTTGATCGTGCCGTCGGCGCGTAGCGTGTAATTGCCGAGATGCGGGTCGCCGTGGATGACGCCGTAGTAATAGAGCGGCACGTACCAGGCCCGGAACATGTTTTGCGCGACCCGGTTTCGCGCCTCGATCGAACGCCCGATCCAGTCCATCATCGGCTCGCCGTCGAGCCAGGTCATGGTGAGAAGCCGCCCGGTCGAGAGCTCGGGCCGGGCCACGGGCACATGCACGCCGGACTCGCGCCGCAGCATCGCGTTGTAAAGATCCATGTGCCGGCGCTCGCGCTCGTAGTCGAGCTCCTCGCGCAGGCGCAGGGCGATCTCGGCATGGACCTCGCGGGTGTCGATCGCCCGGTCGTAGCGGCGGTAGATCGCGAAGATCAGCTTGAGCTGCTGAAGGTCGGCCTCGACCGCCGAGCCCATGTCCGGGTACTGGAGCTTGCAGGCGAGCGCGGCGCCGTCATGGGCGACCGCCCGATGCACCTGGCCGAGAGAGGCCGCGGCCGCCGCCTCGCGCGAGAACTCGGCGAACCGCGCGCGCCAGTCGGGGCCGAGCTCGGCGCGCATCCGCCGGCGCACGAAGGGCCAGCCCATCGACGGCGCGTTGGACTGGAGCTGGGCAAGCTCGGCGACGTATTCCTCGGGCATGGCGTCGGGGATGGTGGCGAGAAGCTGCGCCACCTTCATCAGCGGCCCCTTGAGTCCGCCGAGCGCGCGCCGCAGATCGCCCGCGTGGCGGTCGCGGTCGAGCGGCATGCCGAACAACCGCTCGGCGCCGAAGCGCGCGGCGACCCCGCCGACCGAGGCCGAAACCCGGGCGTAGCGTCGCATGCGCCCGGCAAGGTTGTCGCGATCGCCGCCCATGGCCATGGGGTCAATCCCCGGCGTCGAGCTCGTCGATGAACCCCGCGATCACGCCGAGCCCGCGCGACCAGAACGCGGGGTCCGAGGCGTCTAGGCCGAAGGGCGCCAGAAGCTCGCGGTGGCGCAGCGTGCCCCCGGCGCGCAGCATGGCGAAATACTTCTCCCGGAAGCCGTCCGGCGATTCGCGATAAACCGCGTAAAGCGCGTTCACCAGGCAATCGCCGAAGGCATAGGCGTAAACGTAGAACGGCGCGTGGATGAAATGCGGGATATAGGTCCAGAAGCTCGCATACTCGTCCTCGAAGCGGATGCCCGGCCCCAGGCTTTCGCGCTGAACCTCGAACCAGATCTCGCCGATCCGCGTCGGCGTGACCTCGCCGTGTCGGCGCTCGTCGTGAAGCCGGCGCTCGAAATCGCAGAACGCGATCTGGCGCACGACCGTGTTGAGCATGTCCTCGACCTTGTTGGCGAGCATGGCGCGGCGGCGCGCGGGGTCGCTCTCGCCCTCGAGCAGGGCGCGGAAGGTGAGCTGCTCGCCGAACACCGAGGCGGTCTCGGCAAGCGTCAGCGGCGTATCCGCCATCAAGGCCCCCTGCCCGGCCGCGAGAAGCTGATGGACGCCGTGGCCGAGCTCATGGGCGAGCGTCATCACGTCGCGCGTGGTGCCTTGGTAGTTGAGCAGCAGATAGGGATGCGCGCTCGGCACCGTGGGATGCGCGAAGGCGCCCGGCGACTTGCCGGGACGCGCCGGGGCGTCGATCCAGGGATTGTCGAAGAACCTGCGGCCGAGATCGGCCATCTCGGGCGAGAACGCGCGATAGGCGCCGAGCACGGTCTCGCGCGCCTCGTCCCAGGGGATGCGCCGCGTATCCTCGTCGGGCAGCGGCGCGTTGCGATCCCAGTAGGGCAGCGCCTCGACGCCGAACCAGCGCGCCTTGATTCGGTAGTAGCGGTGCGAAAGCCGGGGGTACGCCGCGCGCACCGCCTCGATCAGCGCGTCGACCACCTCGTCCTCGACGTGGTTGGCGAGGTTGCGCGACGAGATCGGCCGGGGAAAGCCGCGCCAGCGATCCTCGATCGCCTTGTCCTTGGCGAGCGTGTTGGTGATCAGCGCGAACAGGCGCGTATTGCGCCCCAGCACCGCGCCCAGCGACTTGGCGGCGGCGCGGCGCTTGTTGCCGTCCGGGTCGGTCAGCAGATGAAGCGCCTCGGCGCAGGTCAGGTCCTTGCCGTCGACCGGAAAGCGGAGCGCGTCGATGGTTTCGTCGAACAGGCGGATCCAGGCCGCGCGGCCGACCACCGCCTTGTCGTGAAGCAGCTTCTCGATCTCCTGGGAGAGCTGGTGCGGACGAAAGGCGCGCTGGTCGCGCAGCCAGGGCGCGTAGCGGGCGAGCCCCGGCGCCGCCATCAGGGATTCGAGCCGCGCGTCGTCGATCTCGTTGAGCTCGAGCGTGAAAAAGACCGTATGCGCCGAAATCTCGGTCACCTTCTCGCTCAGGGTCTGGTAAAGGCGGCCGACCT
This sequence comes from uncultured Alphaproteobacteria bacterium, assembly GCA_964531525.1. Classification (GTDB taxonomy): domain Bacteria; phylum Pseudomonadota; class Alphaproteobacteria; order JAAXGF01; family JAAXGF01; genus CAYYWV01. Next base: position 14,642 of record CAZHDF010000019.1, read on the forward strand.
CGGGATCGTCCATGGCGCCGGCGTGAAGCAGGCCGGCATAGCTCATGATCCGGCCGAGGATCTCGTCCATCGCCTCGTATTCGGCGATCGCGTCGCCGAGCGCCGCGCCGTCGAGCGCGCCGAGCCGGCCCGCATAGCGCGTCTCGAAGGCCGCGGCCGTGGCGGCCACCGCCTCGAGATCCTGGGCGAGCTCGGGAGAATCGGGGCCGGGGTAAAGATCGCCGAGATCCCACTCCGGCAAGGGACCGAGCGGCGCGCCGCCCGCGTCCTTGTCGCCGTCTGCGACGGAAGCGCTCATGATGCCTGATATCCGGATTGTTTCGGGTGCGCCTTGCGGCCGTTGTTCTAGCGACGGTTCGTCATATCAAACAATAGGCATCGCGCGCGCGGCCGCCAAGAGGCGGGGGTTGGGCCGGAACGCGCGAGCGTTTACACTCAAGCCTCGCGACCGGACGAAACGATAAGCCATGGGAGGCTCCCGGTGAGGCGCGAATACGACTGGCCGAACCTCGTGACGATGTTCTTCGCCCAGGCCGAGGCCCAGGGTGGTCGCCCCTTTCTCTGGGCGAAGCGCAACGGCGACTGGCGCGCGATCTCCTGGGCCGAGGGCGCGGAGATCGTGAGCGCGCTCGCGCGCGGCCTGCGTACCGCCGGAATCGCTCGCGGCGACCGCGTGGTGCTGGTATCGGAGAACCGGCCCGAATGGGCGCTCGCCGATCTCGCCATCATGGCGGCGGGCGCGGTCACCGTGCCGACCTACACCACCAACACCACCGACAATCACCTCCACATCTTGGAGAACAGCGGCGCGCGGGCGGCGATCGTTTCGACCGCCGCGCTCGCGACCCGGCTGCTGCCCGCGGCCGAGGACGCGCGCGCGCTCGAAACCATCGTCGCGATGGAGCCGATCGCTCGAAGCGGCGGCCGCGTCCGGATCGTCGCCTGGGACGCGTTGCTGGAGGCGGGGCGCGAGCAGGACGACGACGTCGCCGAGACCGCCGCCGCGATCACCCCCGACGATCTCGCCTGCTTGATCTACACCTCGGGCACCGGCGGGCGGCCCAAGGGCGTGATGTTGAGCCACGCCGCGATCCTGTGCAACGTCCACGGAGCGACCGCGCTCTTGTCCGAGATCGGCCTCGCCGACGAGGTGTTCCTGTCCTTCCTGCCGCTCTCGCATTCCTACGAGCATACGGCGGGGCTGTTCTTCCCGATCTCGATCGGCGCGCAGATCTACTTCGCCGAGAGCACCGAGCGGCTGTCGGCCAACCTGGTCGAGGTGCGCCCCACCATCATGACCTGCGTGCCCCGGCTTTACGAGGTCATGCGCCAGCGTATTCTCGCGGGCGTCGCGCGAGCGGGCGGGCTCAAGGCCAAGATGTTCCACGCCGCGGTCGATCTCGGCCGGCGGCGCTACGAGGACCCGCGCGGGATCGGGCTGGGCGCGCGGCTGCTCGACCGGCTGCTCGAGAGGCTGGTGCGCGACAAGGTGCGGGCGCGCTTCGGCGGGCGGATGAAGGCGCTGGTCTCGGGCGGCGCGCCGCTCAACTACGACGTCGGGATGTTCTTTCTCGCCCTCGGCCTGCCGGTGCTTCAGGGCTACGGACAAACCGAATCGGCGCCGGTCATTTCGGCCAATCGCCTTTCGCACAACCGGATCGAGACCGTCGGCCCGCCGCTCGAAGGGGTCGAGGTGCGGATCGCCGAGGACGGCGAGATCCTGGTGCGCGGCGATCTGGTGATGGACGGCTACTGGGGCGACGAGACGGCGACCGCCGAGGCCCTGCGCGACGGCTGGCTGCATACCGGCGACATCGGCGAGATCGACGACGACGGCTGCCTCCGGATCACCGACCGCAAGAAGGACATCATCGTCAACTCGGGCGGCGACAATCTCTCGCCCCAGCGGGTCGAGGGCGTGCTGACCCTCGAGCCCGAGATCGCCCAGGCCATGGTCTACGGCGACCGGCGGCCCCATCTGGTGGCGCTGATCGTGCCCGACCCGGCCTTCGTCGAAGCCTTCGCCCGCGCCCACGACCGCGCGCCCGACGTCGCCGCGCTCGCCGAGGATCCGGCGTTCCGCAAGGAGATCTCGAAAGCGGTCGAGCGCGCCAACCGGTCGCTGTCGCCGATCGAGCGCGTCAAGCGCTTCGCCATCGCCGCCGAGCCCTTCTCGATCGACCGGGGCGAGCTGACCCCGACGCTCAAGGTTCGTCGCCACGTGGTCATCCGGAACTACGGCGACCGACTCGAGGCCCTCTACTGATCCCGCCCGACACGATGAGCGAACCGGCGCTCGCCCTCGACGAACGCTACGCGCGCGAGAGCGGTCGCGTGCTGCTGAGCGGCACCCAGGCGCTGGTGCGCCTGCTTCTCATGCAGCGCCGGCGCGACGCCCGGGCGGGGATCGAGACGGCGGGCTTCGTCTCGGGCTATCGCGGCTCGCCGCTCGGCGGCTTTGATCGCGAGCTGTGGCGCGCGCGCGACCAGCTCGACCGCCACCATATCCGTTTCGTGCCGGGCGTGAACGAAGATCTCGCCGCGACCGCCGTCTGGGGCAGCCAGCAGACGGGGCTGTTTCCCGGCGCGCGCTACGACGGCGTGTTCGGCATGTGGTACGGCAAGGGGCCGGGAGCCGACCGCTCGGGCGACGCCTTCAAGCACGCCAACAACGCGGGCACGGCGGCCAACGGCGGCGTGCTCGCGGTCGCGGGCGACGACCATGTCTGCCGCTCGTCCACCCTGCCGCACCAGAGCGAGCTCGCCTTCGTCGACGCCATGATCCCGGTGCTCAACCCGGCGGGGGTGCAGGAGATTCTCGACCTCGGGCTCGCGGGCTGGGCGCTGTCGCGGTTCTCGGGGCTTTGGGTCGGACTGATCGCGGTCGCCGAGACGGTCGAGCAGACCGCCTGCGTCGACGTCGACCCGGAGCGCGTCGCGCTCGTCGCGCCCGAGGATTACGCGCCGCCGGCGGGCGGGCTCAACATCCGCTGGCCCGACGCGCCGCTCGACCAGGAGGCGCGGCTGCACCGCCACAAGCTCGACGCCGCGCGCGCCTTCGTGCGCGCCAACCGCCTCGACCGGATCGTCGCCGATGGGCCGCGCGCGCGCCTCGGCGTGGTCGCGGCGGGCAAGTCGCATCTCGACGTTCTCCAGGCGCTCGCAATGCTCGGACTCGACCTCGCGCGCGCCGGGGCGGCGGGCCTGCGCCTGTACAAGCCGGCGATGACCTGGCCGCTCGAACCCGAGGGCCTCGGCGCCTTCGCCGACGGGCTCGAGGAGATCGTCGTGGTCGAGGAGAAGCGCGCCCTGATCGAGCCCCAGATCAAGGACGCGCTCTACGCGCTTCCCGACGGCGCGCGACCGCGCGTGATCGGCAAGCGCGACGAGGCCGGCGCGCCCCTGTTCCCGTCGGAAGGCGAGCTCGCGCCCGCGACGATCGCCCGCGCCCTCGGCCCGCGGCTCGCGCGGATCATCCCCGGCGACGCGCTCGCCGCGCAAATCGAAAGCCGGCTCGCCGATCTCGCGCGAATCGAGCGCGGGCTCGCCGCGATCGCCGCGCCGATCGAGCGCAAGCCCTATTTCTGCTCGGGCTGCCCGCACAACACCTCGACCAAGGTTCCCGAGGGTAGCCGCGCGCTCGCCGGAATCGGCTGCCATTACATGGTCCTGTGGATGGACCGCGACACCCGGACCTTCACCCAGATGGGCGGCGAGGGCGCGAACTGGATCGGACTCTCGCCGTTCATCGACTTGCCGCATGTGTTCCAGAACATCGGCGACGGCACCTATTTCCATTCCGGCCTGCTCGCGATCCGCGCCGCGATCGGGGCCAAGGCCGACATGACCTACAAGATTCTCTACAACGACGCGGTCGCCATGACCGGCGGCCAGCCGGTGGACGGCCCGCTTTCGGTCGCGCGCATGACCCACGAGCTCTACGGCGAGGGCGTCGCGCGGATCGCCGTCGTCACCGACGATCCGGCCAAGTACCGCTCGGGCGCGCGTCTCGCCCCCGGGGTCCGCGTGCATGGGCGCAAGGCGCTCGACCGGGTCCAGCGCGAGATGCGCGCGGTGCCGGGGGTCACGGTCATCATCTACGATCAGGCCTGCGCGACCGAGACCCGGCGCAAGCGCAAGCGCGGGCTGGTTCCCGACCCGGCGCGGCGCGTGTTCATCAACGCCGAGGTCTGCGAAGGCTGCGGCGACTGCGGACTGGTCTCGAATTGCCTATCGCTCTTGCCGGTCGAGACCGAGTTCGGGCGCAAGCGCGCAATCGACCAGTCGGCCTGCAACAAGGACTTCTCCTGCCTCGACGGCCTGTGCCCGAGCTTCGTCACGGTCGAGGGCGGGCGGCGGCGCTTGCCCTCGAGCGCCCTGGACGCGGCGGAAGCGCCCATGCCGCCCGAGCCCGCGCTCCCCGCGCTCGATGCGCCCTACGGCATCGTCGCCACCGGCGTCGGCGGCACGGGCGTCGTGACCCTGGGCGCGCTTCTCGGCCTCGCCGCCCATATCGAGGGCAAGGGCGTGACCGTGTTCGACATGACCGGGCTCGCCCAGAAGTACGGCGCCGTGACCAGCCATCTGCGCATCGCGCGCGCGGCCGAGGACATCCACGCCGCGCGGATCGCCGAGGGCGGCGCGCGGCTGGTGCTGGGCTGCGATCTGGTGGTGGCGGGATCGGCATCGACGCTCGCGGTCTGCGATCCCGAGGCGACGCATGCGGTCGTCAACGACCGCGAGACGCCGACCGGCGATTTCGCGCGCGACCCCGACTTCGCCGTCCCGGGCGCGGCGCTTCGCGAGACGATCGCGCGGGCGACGCGCGAGGCCGCCTTCGTCGACGCGACCGGGCTCGCGACCCGGCTCATGGGCGACGCGATCGCGGCCAACATGCTCCTGCTCGGCCATGCCTGGCAGAAGGGACTGGTGCCCGTCGGCCGGGCGGCGATCCTGCGAGCGATCGAGGCAGGCGGCGTCGCGGTCGAGGCCAACAAGCGCGCCTTCGCCTGGGGGCGGCTCGCGGCCCATGATCCGGCGATGGTCGAAAAGCTGGCGGGCGGCGACGACACGGCGCGCATGCCGGGGCCGCGCGACCTCGACGCGATCGTCGCCCGGCGGGTCGACGAGCTCAAAGCCTCGCGAAACGCGGCCCAGGCCCGGCGCTACGCCGATCTCGTCGACCGCGCGCGCGCGGTCGAGGCGGCGCGCGTCCCGGGCCGCGACGATCTCGCCCGGGCGATCGCGCGATCGTATTTCAAGCTGCTCGCCTACAAGGACGAGTACGAGGTCGCGCGGCTGTTCGCAGACGGCCGTTTCCTGCGCGAGATCGAGACGCGCTTCGAGGGCGACTACCGGCTGCGCTTCCACCTCGCCCCGCCGCTGTTCGCGCGCACCGACCCCGAGACCGGCCGCCCGATCAAGAAAAGCTACGGCCCCTGGATGATGGGCGTCTTTCGCCTGCTGGCGCGGCTCAAGGGGCTGCGCGGCACGGTTCTCGACCCCTTCGCGCGAACCGACGAGCGCCGCGCCGAGCGCCGCCTGATCGCGGATTACGAGATGGCGGTCGAGGAAGTCCTCGCCGCGCTCGACGAGGACAACCACGCGCTCGCGGTCGAGATCGCCGCCCTGCCCGAGCGCATTCGCGGCTTCGGTCCGGTCAAGGCCAGGGCGATCGAGGCCGCCAAGGCGCGCGAGGCCGCGCTTCTCGCCGTCTTCCGCGACGCGCGCCGGGACCGCAGCGCCGCCGAGTAGCCGCTACATGCCGAGCGCGGATTTGTAGAGGTCGAGCAATTCCTCCTGCTCGCGCAGGTCCTGGCTGTCGAGGCGGCGCAGGCGCACCACGGCGCGCATCGTCTTGATGTCAAAGCCGTTGGCCTTGGCCTCGGCGTAGATCTCGCGGATATCGGCGGCGAGCGCCGCCTTCTCGTTCTCGAGCCGCTCGATTCGCTCGACGTAGGAGCGAAGCTGCCCCGCCACGATGCCTCCGGTTTCGGCCATGCGCCTTGATCTCCCTTGGTAATTGTTTCGCGCCGGTTGTCCGCGTCGCGCGCGGCCTTATAGCCGGGCGCCGGGCGGGCGGCAAGCAAGCATGCGCGGGCGATCAGGTGAAGGGACGGAAATGCTCGACCAGCATCCAGCCGCCGATGACGATGAAGGCGACGCCCGCAATCGGCTTGAGCGGCAGCGCCGCGAGATAGCGCGCGGCGAAGGTTCCGGCGAGCACGGCGAGCGCGGTCGAGACCACGAGCGCGGCGGCGGCGGCGAGAAAAACCCGGAAGGGCGACAGCGCGCGGTCGCTCGCGAACAGAAGCGTGGCGAGCTGGGTCTTGTCGCCGAGCTCGGCGAGAAAGACCACCGCGAAGATCGAGGCGAGCTTGAGCATGGAGATCCGTCCCTGTTGGCGCGCCCCAGGGAAAGCAAAATCGCCGGACGGATGCAAGGATGAAAGCGGTCGGAGGATCGGCGTTCCGGGACGGCGGCGTTCCGGGGTCAGCCGTCGGCGCAGTAGCGTTGCAACGTGGCGGGCTCGGCGAGGATGACGGCGTTGCCCTCGCACTGCACGCCGAAGTCGCGGAGCTTGGCGAGCGCCCGCGAGAAGGTCTCGGGCTTCATGCCGAGCCGCGCGGCGATCAGCGACTTGTCGTAGGGCAGCCGGATGGTGGCCGGTCCCTCCTCGGCCGGGTTGAGGCGCAGCAGGAACTCGGCCACGCGCTGGGCCGCCGACTTGGCGCGGATCTGCTCGACCTGGGTCACGAGATAACGTAGGCGGTGCGACATGGAGCTGAGGAGGTTGAGCGCGAGCTCGCCGTCCGCCCGGATCGCCGAGAGAAGCGGCGCCGCCGGAACGACGACCAGCCGCCCGCGCTCGACCACCTCGGCGGTTACGGGGAAGCTGCCGAGACCGAAGATCGCCGCCTCGGCGAAGGTCTCGCCGCGGCTGAAGATGCCGATCACATGCTCGTCGCCGTCGGCGGTCTCGCGCGAAAGCTTCACCCAGCCCTCGAGAACCACGTAGAAACGGTCGGCGGGATCGCCGCGCACGAAAAGGATGGTCCCGCGCGGCGCATCGATCACCCGCGCGCTTCCCAACAGGGCATGCACCGTTTCGGCCGGCAGTCCATTGAAAATGAACGTACGGCGAATGAGATCGAAATTGACCGGGTCCAGGTGCGCCACGCCTTCCTTGCCGCCCCTTCGGGCTTTCCTTCGATCGAAGAGTCTCCCAGCGCGCGCGCTCGCACGCAAGCGCCTTTTTCCCTTGACCGAGATCATGGACCCGGGGCACCCACGATGATACTGGACCGCGACCCGGAAACAGCCAGGCGGAATGACGCATGAAGCCCGACGCCATCGCCCTCGCGGGCGGCCCGACGACCATCGGGGCGAACGACCGCCGCGCCGTCGCCCTGTGGCTCCTTCTGTGCGGCGCGATGATCTTCGCGATGGTCGTGCTCGGCGGCGTGACGCGGCTAACCCATTCGGGCCTGTCGATGGTCGAATGGAAGCCGGTGACCGGATTTCTCCCGCCCATGACCGAGAGCGCCTGGGAGGACGCCTTCGCAAAATACCGCCAGTACCCGGAATACCGCGAGATCAACGCGGGCATGACCCTCGAGGAGTTCAAGTCGATCTTCTGGCTCGAGTTCATCCACCGGGTCTGGGGACGCACGATCGGCGTCGTGTTCCTACTGCCGTTCCTTTATTTCCTGGTCCGGAAGCGAATCGACCGATGGCTCGCCCCCCGGCTCGCGCTGATCTTCGTTCTCGGCGCGCTTCAGGGGGTGATGGGCTGGTACATGGTCAAAAGCGGGCTGGTCGACCGCCCGGACGTGAGCCAATACCGCCTGACGGCGCACCTCCTGGCCGCCTTCGTGATTTACGGCTACATCCTGTGGGTCGCCTTGACGCTCCTCCATCCGGAGAAGACACGCGCGGCCGAGGACCGGGGGGCGCGGCGCGTTCGCCGTCTGACCTGGACCCTGTTCATCCTGGTCTCGATCACCGTCGCCTCGGGCGGGCTGGTGGCGGGGCTCGACGCGGGCTTCGCCTACAACACCTTCCCGCTGATGGACGGGCGCTGGATTCCCGAGGATATCCTGAGGCTGCATCCGGTGCTCACCAACCTGTTCGACAACCCGATCACGGTGCAGTTCGACCACCGGGTGCTCGCCGTGACCACCGCGCTGGTGGCGGTCGCGCTATGGGTCGCGAGCCAGGGAGTAAACCGAAGCGCGACGCTCGGCCGGCGCGCGCGGTTGTGGATTCACGGGGTGCTGGCGGCGACCGCGCTCCAGGTCGCGCTCGGGCTGACGACGCTGCTCACCGTCGTCGCGCTGGTGCCGGCGGCGGCCCATCAGGCCGGCGCGCTGGTGCTGTTCACCACCGTCATCTGCGCCCTGCACGCGTTGCGCGCCGCGCCCGAGGCGGCATTCCACGGGCGGAACGAATAGATGGAAACGCTCTACTTCACGATCGCGGCGGTGGTGCTTTATTTCGTCGCCGACCGCCTGCTCGACCGGATCGAGGTCGCGCGCGGCGCGCGGTTCGAATACCGCACGCTGATTTTCTTCGCGATCCTCCTCACGCTCGCGCTCGTGACCTTCACGCTGATCCAGACCCTGACCGGCGGATAGTCGCCGTCGCGGATTCGCGCGCGTGGGCATCGCTTGACGCAAGTCAAGGACGTCGCGCGCCAAAAATTCTTCACTGAGCCCTCGAAGATTCGGCCGGCCGACAAAACCCGAACAACGATCCGGGCGGCCGGGCCGCTTAGCCCGAAAATGGGGTGGCCCGACGATCGGGACCATCCGGCAAAGGGGGAGACGAACGATGGCCAAGGCAGATTCCGACCCGGCGGCCGAGCCGACGCCGGGCGACGACGGGGAAGAGCGCATTCCGTTCATGCAGCGGCTTCTCGACAACCCGTTCCTTCTGCTTTTTCTCGGCGTGGTCATTCCCGCCGTCTTCTATCTGATCTGGGGGATCATGGAGGTCACCTCGATCCCGATCGCGCGCTGAAAGGACGAGGGCCATGGCAATTTTCCCACCCGCGGAACGGATCTGGTGGAAGCAAAAGGTCGAGCGCGTCGAGCTTCTATGGATCGTGATCGCGTTCACCTGGGGCATCTTCATGTTCCTGATGATGCCGTATTGGCACATCTACGGACGGCAGAACCTCTCGAACGAGGCCTATCGCATCGACCCCGAGGTGTTCGCCGAAAGGGCCGAGGCGGTCGCCGACAAGTACACGGTGCGCGAGGAGGGCGACACCGGCGTTCCGGTCGTCCACCCGCCGCCCGGCAGCGACGTCTATCTGATCGCGCGCCGCTGGGAGTGGTGGCCGATCCTCGAATTCGAGAAGGGCAAGAGCTACCGCCTGCACATCTCGTCGATGGACTGGCAGCACGGCTTTTCGCTGCAACCGACCAACATCAATCTTCAGATCCATCCCGGCTACGACATGGTCATCACGATTACGCCGACCGAGGCGGGAACCTTCTCGATCGTCTGCAACGAATACTGCGGGATCGGCCATCACACGATGATCGGCCGGCTCTTCGTGGTCGAGTAGGAGGAGAGCGACCATGACCGCGACAACGCAGTTCCGGGTTTGCCCCGATTCCGGGCTTCGCATTCATCGGCCGGCGGAAAAGCTGATCAAGATCAACGCCGTCACGGCGGTGGTATTCCTTCTGATCGGTGGCCTGTTCGGCATTTCGGTGGCGCTCACGCGCTGGCCGGCGGTTCATCTTCTGCCCGCCGACTGGTTCTATCTCGCGCTCACCGCGCATGGCTTCGACGCGCTGCTGGTCTGGGTGATCTTCTTCGAGATCGCGATCCTTTATTTCGCCTCGGCGCTCCTTCTGAACTCGCGGCTCGCCACGCCCTGGCTCGCCTGGGTCGCCTATGCGCTCATGCTGGGCGGAGCGCTGCTCGTGAACGTGATCGTGCTCCAGGGCAATTCGAGCGTGATGTTCACCTCCTATGTGCCGATGAAGGCCGATCCGCTGTTCTATCTCGGCATCATCGTCTTCGCGGTCGGCGCGCTGCTCGGCTGCTGCGTCTTCTTCGGCACCCTGGTGATCGCGCGCGACGAGCGCACCTACAAGGGCTCGGTCCCGCTGGTCACCTTCGGCGCGATCACGGCGGCGATCATCGCCGTGTTCACGATCGCCGCCGGCGCGATCATCCTGATCCCGACGATGCTGTGGTCGATGGGCTACATCAGCTATATCGACCCGCTGGTCTACAAGGTGATCTGGTGGGGCATGGGGCATTCGTCGCAGCAGATCAACGTCGCGGCCCATGTCGCGGTGTGGTACGCGATCGCGGCCATGGTGTTGGGCGCCAAGCCCTTGTCCGAGAAGGTGAGCCGCTCGGCCTATCTACTCTACATCCTGTTCCTTCAGCTCGCCTCGGCGCACCACTTGATGGTCGAGCCCGGGATTAGCTCGGAATGGAAGATCTTCAACACCAGCTACGCCATGTATCTCGCCGTGCTCGGCAGCATGATCCACGGGCTCACGGTTCCCGGAAGCATCGAGGCCGCGCAGCGCGCCAAGGGCTACACCAAGGGATTGTTCGAATGGCTGCGCAAGGCGCCCTGGGGCAACCCGGCGTTCGCCGGCATGTTCCTGTCGCTGGTGATGTTCGGCTTCCTGGGCGGCATCTCGGGCGTGGTCATGGGGGTCGAGCAGATCAACCTCATCATCCACAACACGATCTACGTTCCCGGCCATTTCCACGCCACGGTGGTGACCGGCACGACGCTCGCCTTCATGGCGATCACCTATCTGCTGATTCCGCTGCTGTTCCGCCGCGAGATCATCTTCAAGCGGCTGGCGCAGTGGCAGCCCTACATCTACGGCCTCGCCATGGGATTCGTCTCGCTGTTCATGATGGGCGCGGGAACGCTCGGTGTGCCCAGGCGCGACTGGGACATCACCGGCGCGGACGCGCTGATGAGCTACGACTTCCCCGGCGCGGCCTATCTCATGATGGGTCTCAACGGGGTCGCCGCGACGATCGCGGCGCTCGGCGGGGCGCTGTTCATCGTCATCGCCGTGGGCTCGATCCTGTTCGGCAAGAAGCGCGCGGACGACGCGCCCTCGATCCTCTCTCCGGCGGCGCCGACGGCGGTCTCGAGCTATGGCAGCGCGGGTTCGATCCAGGTGCCGGGCACCTTCGTGCTGGCGCTGGTCTTCCTCGGGGCCTTCGTCCTTTACTACTTCGTCAACTGGAAGTACCTCGCCGCCACCTGGGGCCTGAGTTGAGGCCGGGCGCGGGTACGGGCGCGGCCAAGGGATCGGTGACATGATCGCAACCACGCGACGGCTCTGTTCGCTGTGCAAGCTGCGCATCGGCGTCGCCATCGCGTTGAGCGCGCTCGCCGGCCTCGCGGCCACGCCCGGCCCGGCGCTTTCGCCCTGGAGGATCGCCGCGCTCGCGTTCGCGGTGGTCCTCGCCTCGGCGGCGGCGGGCGCGTTCAACCAGTATGTCGAACGCGATCTCGACCGTCGCATGGCGCGTACCCGCAACCGGCCCTTCGCGTCGGGCTTTTACGGCACGGGCATCGGCTGGCCGATCGCCATGGCGGCGATGTTGGCGGTCGCGGTAGGCACGGCGGCGCTCGCGCTCAACGGGCGCGCCGCGCTCTATGTCTTCCTCGGGGCCTTCGTCTACGGCATCGTCTACACGGTCTGGCTCAAGCGGCGGAGCTGGCTCAACATCGTGGTCGGCGGGCTCGCCGGCAGCTTCGCGGTGATGGCGGGCGCGGCGGCGGTCGAGCCCGGGCTCTCGCCCGTTCCCCTGATGCTCGCCCTCGTGCTTTTCCTGTGGACGCCGCCTCATTTCTGGAGCCTCGCGACCGCGCTTCGCGCCGATTACGCCGCCGCCGGAGTGCCCATGCTGCCGGTGGTGGTGGGCGACGCGCGCGCGGCGCGGGCGATCGCCGCGCATACGGTGGCGCTGGTGGCGGTATCGCTCGCCCCGGCGTTCTACGGCCTCGGCCCGGTCTATCTCGCCGCGGCGGCGCTCGGCGGCGGCTGGTTCATCGCCAAGAGCGTCGCGCTTCTGCGCCGCCCCGGGCCGGCGGCCGCGATGGCGAACTTCCACGCCTCGCTCATTCAGCTCAGCCTTCTGCTCGCGGGCGTGTTCCTCGATCGCCTGATCTTCGGCTAAGACCAATCATGCGTCGCCTGCTCACCGTCGCCGCCGCAGCGGCCCTCGCGCTCGCCCCGAACGTCGCGCGCGCGGGCGCCGAGAAGGGCTTCGACGTCAAGGACGCGCTCGCGGCGAGCCGCGCGGCGGTGGGGCGCGTGATCGACGACGTGAGCTTGCGCGACGCCGAGGGACGCGAAGTCCGGCTTTCGTCCTTCCGCGGCCGGCCGCTGGTCGTCAGTTTCGTCTACACGAGCTGCCTTCGGGTTTGCCCCGTGATCACGCGGACCCTCGCCGAGGCCGCCGCCTCGGCGCGCGCGGTGGTCGGCGACGACGGCTTCGCGATCGCGACGATCGGCTTCGACAGCCGCGCCGACACGCCCGCGCGCATGGCGAGCTTCGCCCGCGCCCAGGGGATCGACGATTCCAACTGGGTCTTCCTCAGCGCCGACGCGGCGACCGTCGAGGCGCTCGCCCGCGACCTCGGCTTCACCTACATGCGCCTGGCGGCGGGGGGCTTCGACCATCTCGCGCAGACCAGCATTCTCGACGCGGACGGGCGGCTGTATCGCCAGATCTACGGCGCCCGCTTCGACGCTCCGGCGCTGGTCGAGCCCCTGCGCGAGCTGGCGCTCGACCGCCCGGTGGTCGCCGACGGCAATGCCATCGACGGCCTGATCGAGCGGGTGCGCCTCGTCTGCACCTTCTACGACCCCGTGACCGGGCGCTACGCGCTCGATTATTCGATTTTCATCGGCCTCGCCATCGGCGCCGCGAGTCTCGGCGGAGTCGCTTTCATCATCGTTCGATCATGGCTGCGTCTGCGCCGCCAGCGCCTCGCGTGAGCATGGAACCGACGGCCGGAGAAAGCGTCGCGCCCGCCGAGCGCGCGCGACTCTCGGGCCTGCGGCGGGTCTTGCGCAATCTTTTCCTGCGCTTCGAGACCGGCTTCGGCCGGGTCTTCGGGGCGCGCAACAACCCGATTCTCCATCTGGGCGCGCTCGGCTATTTCTTCTACTGGATCGTCGCGGTCACCGGCATCTATCTCTACATCCTGTTCGACACCTCGCTCGCCGGGGCCTATTCCTCGATCGAGGAGCTCACCGCGCAATGGTACCTGGGCGGCGTGATGCGCAGCCTGCACCGCTACGCATCGGACGCGCTGGTCGTGGTGATGGTGCTGCACATGGCGCGCGAATTCGCGCTCGACCGCTACCGCGGCATGCGCTGGTTCGCCTGGTTCACGGGCGTGCCGATCCTGTGGCTGGTCTCGGCCGCCGGTATCGGGGGCTACTGGCTGGTCTGGGACCGGCTCGCCCAGTACATCGCCGTCATGACGATGGAATGGCTCGACTGGCTGCCGATCTTCGGCGAATCGCTCGCGCGCAACTTCCTGACCGTCGGCAGCCTGGGCGACCGCTTCTTCAGCCTGCTCGTGTTTCTCCATATCGGGGTACCGCTGTTCCTGCTGTTCGCGATGTGGATCCACTTGATGCGCATCGCGCGCGCCGACGTGAATCCGCCGCGCGCGCTCGCCGCCGGCACCATGCTGACGCTGCTCGCGGTTTCGCTCGCCAAGCCGGCGCTGAGCCAGGGGCCGGCCGATCTTTCAACCGTGGTCACGAGCGTGGGGCTCGACTGGTTCTATCTCGCGCTCTACCCATTGTTCGACTTCTGGTCGGCGGGCTGGATCTGGCTGCTGGTCGCCGGGGCGACGGTCTTGATCGCGATCATGCCCTGGCTGCCGCGCCGCCGCGATCCACCGCCCGCGACGGTCGATCTCGCCAACTGCAACGGCTGCGCGCGCTGCTTCGCCGACTGTCCCTACGGCGCGGTGATCATGCAGCCGCGCAGCGACGGCCGCCCGTTCGAGCGCGAGGCCATGGTCAACGCGGCGCTGTGCACCGCCTGCGGCATTTGCGCGGGCGCCTGCCCGACCTCGACGCCGTTCCGCCGCGCGAGTGATCTGGTCCCCGGGATCGACCTCGTGGACCTACCGCTGCGGGAGCTGCGCGCGCGCATTCAGGCACTCGCCCCCGATCTCGAGGCAAGCGCCGCCGGCGGGCCGCGCGTGCTGGTGTTCGGCTGCGACGCCGGCGTGCCGCTCGATGCCGCGCGCGGCGAAGGCGTCGCCGCGCTCTCGCTTCCCTGCGTCGCCATGCTGCCGCCGTCCTTCATCGACTACGTGCTGCACCGGGGGGTCGCCGACGGCGTGATGCTCACCGGCTGTGCCGAGGGCGCCTGCTTCCACCGTCTCGGTATCGACTGGACCGAGGCGCGCCTCGCGCGAACCCGCGACCCGTATCTGCGCGCCCGGGTGCCGCGCGAGCGCATCGCGCTGTGCTGGGCGGGAGCGATCGGCGAGAAGCGACTCGCCGCCGAGCTCGCGGCCTTTCGCGCGCGTCTCGCCGCGCTCGACGCGGGCGACGGCGGCGGCCCGCGCGAGGAGCTGCGGCGCCATGGGTAGGATCGCGCGCATCCTCGGCCAGGGCCTCGCCTACCTCGCCTTCGGGCTGACGCTGGCTTATGCCTCGAACCGGCCAGTCTACCAGCATTTCCCGGCCGACAAGGCGCTCATCAAGGTAAGCCTGAGCCACAGCGGCAAGCCCAAGGGCGAATGCCGGACCCTGAGCGCCGCCGAGCTCGGCGAGATGAACCAGAACATGCGCCGGCCCAAGATCTGCCCGCGCGAGCGGCTGCCGCTCACGGTCGAGATCCTGCTCGACGGCGCGCCTCTGATGCGCGAGGTGCTGCCGCCGAGCGGGTTGAGCAAGGACGGGGCCGCGCATCTCTATCGCCGGTTCGTCGTTTCCCCCGGCCGCCACCGGATCGAGGCGCGGTTGCGCGACAGCGCGCGCGCGCAAGGGTTCGACTACGAGGGCTCGACCGAGGTCACGCTCGCGCCCGGACAGAACTTCGTCATCGACTTCCGTTCCGAAACCGGCGGCTTTATCTTCCGATGATCGACGGTCCCCGACGACAGCAGCGGAGCGCGCCATGGCGTTGATCGAGTGGCGAGACGACTTCCGGATCGGCATCGCGTCGGTCGACCACGAGCACCGCGCGCTGGTCGATCTCATCAACGACCTTCACGCCAAGCTCGGCGACAAGGTCGACACCGCGACGGTGATCGAGGTGCTGGGCGAGATCTTCGCGCGGATCTCGGCGCATTTCGCCCTCGAGGAGGCGATCATGCGCGAGCGTGGCTACGACGATTTCGACGCCCACAAGGCCGACCACGAAGAACTGCTCGACGGTCTCCGCGACATCATGGACGCGGTCGAGGAGGAACCCTATCCCGACCTCGAAGCGACGCTCTCCGAACGCCTGGAACGCTGGTTCACGGTCCATTTCCGCACCCATGACGCGCGGCTTCACCGTTTCCTGAACTGATTGGAGTCTTTTCCACTCACGTGGAATCGCGCCGGCCCGCTCCCCCGCCCGGCCACCCAACGGGATCGTACGCTGTGGGTGGCCGGGCGGGGGAGCGGGCCGGCGCCGCCTGAAGAGAAAAGGCTCCAGAGCGCGGTGTCAGGCGATCTCGGCGACGCAGGCGGGATCGTCGTTGGCGGGCGCGTTGACGTATCGGGAGACCCGATGGGCGACCAGCGCGTCGTCGGGGGCGGGCCGCAGCAGGGCGGCGACCCGCTCGGACGCGCCATGGCGGCAATCGAGCCATAGGTCATACGCCTCGGGCGGAACGATCACCGGCATGCGGTCGTGGATCGGCGCGAGCCGGGCATTGGCCTCGGTGGTGACGATGGCGCAGCTTTCGATCGCCGCGCCGTCGGGGCCGGTCCAGCGCTCCCACAGCCCGGCGAAGGCGAAGGGCGCGTCGTCGGCGCGGTGGATGAACCAGGGCTGCTTGGCCGCGCCCCTCCCCTCGCCCTCGGCAGGCTTTCGCCATTCGTAGAACCCGTCGGCGAGCACCAGACAGCGCCGGGCGCGATAGGCGGCGCGGAACGCGGGCTTCTCGGCCAGCGTTTCGGCGCGCGCGTTGATCATGCGCGCGCCGATCGACGGGTCGCGGGTCCAGGCGGGGATCAGCCCCCAGCGAAGAAGGGCAAGGACACGCGCGAGCGCCTTATCCCCTCCCGCGCCCGCCGCGCCCGCGCGCAAGACGGCGACCGGCTGGGTCGGCGCGATGTTGTAGCGCGGCGCGAGATTGGCGCGCAGATCGACGCCGAACGCCGCCGCCAGGTCATGCGCCGGAGCGCGCAGGGTGAACCGACCGCACATGGGCCGATTCTAGAGCATGTGTTTCGCCGAAAGATACCGGGGAGCCGATCCGTCGGCTCCCCGGGTGTTCAAGCGGCGTCCGCGCAAGCCGCTCACGGCCAGCCGGCGCGGTCGAAGATGCGCACCGCCTCGGCGTTGTTCTCGCCCAGGATCGAGAGGTTGATATCGTCGGCCTTGAACCTCCCCCAGGCGGCGACCAGATCGGCCACCGGCACGCCCGGCTTGACCGGATACTCGTAGACCGTTTCGGCGTAAAGGCGCTGGGCCTCGTCGCCGGCGAGGTATTCGAGCAGGCGGATCGCGGCGTCGCGGTTCCTGGCGTAGCGCGTGACACCCGCGCCCGAGACGTTGACATGCACCCCGAAGCTCGCCTGGTCGGGCCAGAAGATCGCGATCTTGGCCGCCGCCTCGCGATCGCTCTCGCGCGGCGAGGTCGCGAGCTTGGCGAGATAGTAGGTGTTGGCGACGGCGACGTCGCATTCGCCCGCGGCGACGGCGCGAAGCTGATCGCGGTCGCCGCCCTGGGGCCGACGCGCGAAGTTGGCGACCATGCCGCGCGCCCAGGCCTCGGCCTTCTCGGGGCCGAGGTGGTGGATCAGCGCCGCGAGCAGCGACTGGTTGTAGATGTTGTTCGACGAACGGATGCACACCCGCCCCCGCCATTCGGGCTCGGCGAGCGCCTCGTAGGTCGAGAGCGTCGCCGGGTCGACCCGGTCGCGGGCGTACATGATCGGTCGCGCGCGCAGCGATAGCCCGAACCAGGTCCGGTCGCGGTCGATATATTGCGTCGGAATGTTCGCCGCGAGCACGGGCGAGGCGATCGGCTGGAGAAGCCCCGCGTCCTTGGCCCGCGCGAGACGCCCGGCGTCGGTCGTGAGCAGAACGTCGGCGGGGGTGTTCCTGCCCTCGCGCCGCAGCCGTTCGAGAAGCGCGTCGGCCTTGCCGCTGACCAGATTGACGGTGATCCCGGTCTCGGCCTCGAAGGCGTCGAACAGTGGCCGGATCAGGACCTCCTTGCGCGCCGAATAGACGTTGACCTCGGCCGCCCGCGCCGGCGCGACCGCGAGCGCTCCGCCCGCGACCGCCGCGAGCAGGACCCCGAGGCCGATCCGGCGCCCACGCCGGAACCGGCTTTTCGAATTCGAATCCTTCACGATGCTCTCCTCATGCTCTCTTGTACCAAGGACCACCGAGAGTGGCCCGCATCCTTGCGCCAAGCGCGGCTCGGGCGCTCCCTTGGGATGATTACAATATGCGAATGCAAATCATTCTCATAGACTGAGGCGATTGATACGCCGCCCGCGCGGGCGAGTCAAGCATTCATCGAATTGACCTCCGGCCCTCGCGGGTGTCGGAAAATCTTACAGCCCATTCTAGTTCTAGGGCTTTGTTTCAAAATAAATTTATCCGCCATTTCCCACGGATGGGCCCGTTGGTGGACGGGATCGCGCTCTTCCGACCTCGTTCCAGAATCGCGATCAGCCCCTTGAAACGAAAGCAAACCGCCGCATCCGCCCCGCGCCGCTTCGGCGCGCCCTGTCGGCGGATTTTACAGCCGCGCCGCGTCCGGCCACCGGGATATCGCGCAATCCTTTGTTCCGCCGCGACTTCCGTCGGAGTGGTCCGGAACTTGCATAGTCCGGTTCGTGCGCGGCGCGAGGCGTGGAGGCGGCATCCATGACCATGACCTCGCGACCCCCGGGCGGCCCGCGCGGCGGCCCCTGGGGCGCGCCGCGCAGGGAGGACACCCGACCTTCGCTCGACAGGAAGGCGGGTGCCAGGGAGGACGAGCGGCGGTCCGACGGGGCCGCCGCTCCGACTTTCGGGGATCGGAAATCGTCGCGCGCGAGTCTCCGGGCTTTTTCGCCGCGCGCGGCGTCCTCGCCGCCGCTCGGGCGTTGACAGCGGGGCGCGCTCTGCGTAGGGTGCGCCGCCTGCGGCCCGAACGGAACCGAACAGCATTCTGGCGAAGACAATGAAGGTTCGAAACTCGCTCAAGTCCTCGAAGAAGCGGCACAAGGACTGCCGCATCGTGCGCCGCAAGGGCCGGGTCTATCTGATCAACAAGACCAATCCCCGGTTCAAGGCGCGCCAGGGCTGAGTTCGCTCGCCACGACCGGCGCGCAAGCGCGCCGCCGCCCCGTTTTCCCCCCGACCGACCGGCGCGCAAGCCCCGGCGGCGTTGACGTTTGCCCGTCGTCCGACCACTATAGGCGGCGAGGCGCCGTGCCCTGATTCTCCCGCGGCGACAGAGGGTTCTTCCATGCAAATGCCGGAACCGGATCGCGAGGTGATCGCGCATCGCGACGATCTCGTCGCCACCCTTCGCGCCATCCTGCCCGACGGCGCCGTGATCGCCAGCGAGAACGAGCTGCGCGCCTACGAATGCGACGGCCTCACCGCGTATCACGAGCTGCCGCTGGTCGTGGTGCTGCCCGAAACCACGGCCCAGGTTTCGGCGGTGCTCAAGCTGTGCCGGGCGCGCGGCGTCAAAGTGGTGCCGCGCGGCGCGGGCACCGGGCTTTCGGGCGGCGCGCTACCGCTCGCCGACGGGGTGACGCTGGGGCTCGGCAAGTTCAACCGCATCCTCGACATCGACTTCGAGAACCGCTGCGTCGTCACCCAG
>CAZHDF010000020.1:0-31294 GCA_964531525.1 uncultured Alphaproteobacteria bacterium
GGCGGCGACCGGATCGCGGCCGGGCTCGGGGCGAGCGCGATCCTCGGCGATCACGGCCGCATTACCCGCGACGAGACGCGGACGGTCGAGCGCGTCTCGACCCTGTTCGCCGAGCAGGGCGGCGACGACGCGATCACGGCGGGCGACGGCGGCAACGCGATCATCGGCGGCGCGGGCGCGGATGCCATCACCGCCGGCGCGGGCGACGACGACATTCTCGGCGATCTCGGCTTCATCGCCTTCGCCGACGGGACGAGCGACGCCAACGATCTGGTCTCGACCGACGGCGCGATCGGCGGCAACGATACGATCGACGCGGGCGACGGCGACAACGCGATCGTCGCGGGCCTCGGCG
The DNA here is from genome assembly GCA_964531525.1 of uncultured Alphaproteobacteria bacterium. Classification (GTDB taxonomy): domain Bacteria; phylum Pseudomonadota; class Alphaproteobacteria; order JAAXGF01; family JAAXGF01; genus CAYYWV01. Next base: position 356 of record CAZHDF010000020.1, read on the forward strand.
CGGATACCGTCACCGCCGGCGCGGGCGACGATACGATCATCGGCGACCACGGCCGCATCGCCCGCGACGCGGCGCGGGCGGTCGAGCGCGTCTCGACCCTGTTCGAAACCCTCGGCGGCGACGACACCGTCGCCACGGGCGCGGGCGACGACGACGTGATCGGCGGCCTGGGCGGCGACGCCATCGCCGCCGGCGCGGGCAATGATGCGATCGTCGGCGATATCGGCGTCATCTCCCACGACGACGAAAGCACCGATAACCACGACCTGTTCGCGATCCTGCCCGGGATCGGCGGCAATGATGTGATCGACGCGGGCGCCGGCGACGACGCGGTGATCGGCGGCGCGGGCGACGACCGGCTCGCGGGCGGCGCGGGCAACGATGCGATTCTCGGCGACCAGGGCCGCATCGCGCGCGACGCGAGCCACCGGGTCTCGCGCCTCGCCACCAGCTTCCCGAGCCAGGGCGGCAATGATGCGATCCTGGGCGAGGCCGGCGATGATCTCCTGATCGGCGGGATCGGCGATGACCGCATCGAGGGCGGCGACGGCAACGACGTCATCCTCGGCGACAACGGCATCATCGAGCGCGCCGGGCCGGGCGGGCCGTTCGCCCTGATCACCACCAGCGACCCGCTCCACGCCGGCGACGACGACATTTCCGGCGGCGCGGGCGACGACATCATGATCGGTGGTCAGGGGGCGGACCGATTGGTCGCGGGTCTCGGCGCCGACACGGTGATCGGCGATTCGGGCCGGGTGATCTTCACCGCCGCCGGCGCTCCCGCCATCATCGAGAGCATCGACCCGTTCCAGGGCGGCGCGGACCATCTCGACGGCGGGCCCGGCAAGGACTTCCTGATCGGCGGCTTCGGGCCCGACGCCTTCGTCGGCAATTCGGTCGACGACCTGCTCGCGGGCGACAATGCCCAGGTGACGCTTCTCGACGGCCGGGTGGTGCGCGTCGATACCTTCATCCAGGGACCGAACGATCTGATCACGAACTCGGTCTTCACCCAGTTGATCGGCTTCCGCGCGGTCGAGGGCGGGTTGCCGCGTCGCGGCGGCGGCTTCGGTCCCGGCGGCGCGATACCGGGCGGCGGCATCTTCGTTCCGCCGGGAAGCGGTTTCTCGTTCTTCGGTCCGGTGACGGCCGATCCGCTGGGCGCGCCGTACCCGGTGTCGCTCGCGACCGAACAGGCCTTCGCCGACGTGCTCGGCGACCCGGACGACGAGGAGGACGAGGCCATCCGCTTCGCCTCGACCCGCACCCAGCTCGCCGGCCTGCTCCAGCTCGCGCTCGCCGGTTGGGAGGAGATCGCCCCGGACCCCGACGCCGCCTCCCATGCCGACCCGAACGCCGCGCCCGAGGCCCCGGCGGAAGCGCCGCTTCTCGCGCGCGCCGAGGAAGCGGCCGAGGTCGCGGGGTCGGCGACCGTCTGGGTACTCGACGAGGCGAGCGGCGCGCTGGTCGCAGCCGAGGACGGCGGCGAGCGGACGGCCCCGCTTCTCGATCTCGCCGCGCCGCTTCCCGGCGGTGCCGAGATCATCGCCTTCGACGCCTTGAACGCGACCCCGGCGGAGGTGCCGGCGGAGCTCTAAGACGATCGGAGCACTTGGAGTTTGGTTTGCAAGCCTTTCATTTCATTTGCCTTTAACCATTTATAAGGCGGTCGTGCCCATGCTGTCGTAAGATTCGCGGGCGGCGCGGTGCCGCGAACCCCACCAAAAACCGGGACGGAAGATGAGCGAGAATCAGACAAGCGAGGCGCAATCGCCCGCGCGCGGCGAGACCCCCAAGGTCACATGGGACGATTCGGCGATGCGGAGTTCGTACGCGAACGTCTGCACGGTTTCGGCGACGCGCGAGGAGGTGTTCATCCTGTTCGGCACCAGCCAGGCCTGGCAATCGGGCCAGCAGGAGGTGACCGTGCGCCTGAGCGATCGCATGATCCTCAGTCCCTTCGCCGCCAAGCGGCTGGCGACGCTGCTCAACGCCGTGGTCAAGGATTATGAGAGCAAGCACGGCCCGCTCGCCTAACGGCGGCGCTTCGCACGCCCGCGCCTGACCGCCCCCCCAAAGCCATGACCCGCGCGAACGCCGGCCCGTCGATCGCGTCCTCCCACGAGGCGGACGCGCGATCGCGGCCGGCCGACGTCGCCTTCGCCGACCGCGATCTGTGGCGCCGGCTCGCCGAGGCCGAAAGCCGCGAGGCCTTCTGCCAGGGCTGGCTCGCGCTGCAATGCGCGATGATCGCGGACGCGCGCCTCGGCTTCGTCGCCCTCGGTCCCGCCGAGAGCGGTCCCTTCACCCCGGTCGCCGCCTGGCCCGCCGGGCGCAAGCCCGACGAGGGGCTCGCCGCCGCCGCCGAACGCGCGCTCGCCGAGCGGCGCGGCGTGGTCGTCGAGCCCGCCGCCGACGATCCCGGCGACGACGCCGGCGCGCGGGTCGCCTATCCCATCCATGTCGAAGGCATCCTCCGCGGGGTGGTCGCGATCGAGGTCGCGGTGCGGGCGCGCGCGGGTCTCCAAGAGGTTTTGCGCCAGCTCCAATGGGGCGCGGCCTGGTTCGACGCCCTGCTCGGCCGCGAGCGCGCCGACAACGACGCCCGCGCCCGGGCGCGTCTCAAGCAAGTGCTCGACCTGGTCGCGACCGCGCTGGAGCGCGAGGACTTCCAAGGCGCGGCCATGGGCGTCGTGACCGAGCTCGCAACCCGGCTCGGCTGCGACCGGGTGAGCCTCGGCGTCCTGCGGCGCGGCCGCGCGCGGGTCGTCGCCCTGTCGCATTCGGCCCAGTTCGGCAAGGAAATGAACCTGGTGCGCGCCATCGCCCAGGCGATGGACGAAGCGATCGACCAGCGAACGACGGTGGTCTTCCCCGAGACCGGCGAGGGTGAACCCCGGATCACGCGGCTTCACGGCGCGCTCGCGCGCGACCACGGCTCGGGCGCGAGCCTCACGCTGCCCTTGTTCGCGGGCGCGCGGATCTTCGGCGCGCTCACCTTCGAGCGACCCGGGGACCGGCCCTTCGACCGCGCCACGGTCGATCTGTGCGAAGGCGTCGCCGCCATGGTCGCGCCAATCCTGGACGCCAAGCACGCCGCCGACCGCTCGCCGATCCGCAAGCTGGGCGACGCGCTCGCCCGGCAACTCGCGCGCCTGCTCGGCCCGCGCCATTGGGGGCGCAAGCTGTTCGCGCTCGCCGCCCTGGGCGCGGTCGCTTTCTTCTCGATCGCGACCGGCGAGTTCCGCGTGACCGGCGAGGCGAGGCTCGAAGGCACGCTCCGGCGCATGATCGTCGCGCCCTTCGACGGCTATATCGCGACCGTCCGGGCGCGCCCCGGCGACCAGGTACGCGCGGGCGCGGTGCTGAGCACGCTCTACGACGAGGATCTCAAGCTCGAGCACCTGCGCCTCAAGGGCCGCCGCCGCCAGCTCGAGCGCCAGTACAACGACGCCATGGCCGCGCGGCGGCTGTCGGAAGCCAACATCGTCACCGCCCAGATCGCCCAGACCGACGCCCAGATCGAGGCCGCCGAGGCGCAGCTCGCGCGCACCCGCATTACCGCGCCGTTCGACGGCTTGATCGTCTCGGGTGATCTCAGCCAGTCGCTCGGCGCCTCGGTCACGCGCGGACAGGTGCTCTACGAGCTCACGCCGCTCGACGGCTACCGCGTGGTGCTGCGCATCGACGAGGGCGACATCGGCGCGGTCGCGGCCGGGCAAGTCGGCAACCTTTTGCTGACGGCGCTGCCCGACGAGCCGCTTCCCTTCACGGTCACCAAGATCACCCCGGTCTCGACCCCCGGCGACGGTCGCAACTTCTTCGACGTCGAGGCCCGCCTCGCCACCGTCTCCGAACGCCTGCGCCCGGGCATGGAAGGCGTCGGCAAGATCGACGCGGGCGAGCGCAAGCTGATCTGGATCTGGACCTACAAGCTGGTCGACCGGCTGCGCGTCTGGGCCTGGACCTGGCTGCCGTGATCCGCCGGACGCCGTGACCGAGTCGCTGTTCAGCCCGTCCTGGTACCGGGTCGCGGCGCTTCGCCCGCGGCTTCGCAGCCACGCCCATATCTTCCGCCACGTCTATCGCGGCGAGCGCTGGTATGTCCTCCAAGACGACGCGAGCGGACGCTTCCACCGCTTCTCGCCCCCGGCGCATACGGTGATCGCGCTGATGGACGGGCGCCGCGACCTCGACGAGATCTGGCGGCTCGCCTGCGCGCGCCTCGGCGACGACGCGCCGACCCAGGACGAGGTAATCCAGCTTCTCGCCCGACTGCACGCGGTCGATCTCCTCAATTGCGACGTGCCGCCCAACATCGCCGAACTCGCGCGGCGCGAGGGTCGAATGCGGCGGCGGCGGCGGGTCGCCCGGTTCCTGAGCCCGCTCGCCGTCCGCTTCCCGCTGCTCGACCCAGACCGATTCCTCGACCGCGCGATTCCCTTCGTGCGCCCCCTGTTCGGTCCCCTGGGCGCCATGGTCTGGCTCGCGGTCGTCGGCTGGGCGGTGATGCTCGCCGCGATCCATTGGCAAGAGCTGACCGCCGACGTCACCGACCGGGTGCTGAGCGCGGAAAGCCTGGTGCTGCTCGCGATTCTCTTTCCCCTGGTCAAGGTGGTTCACGAGTTCGGCCACGCCTTCGCGACCAAGGTCTGGGGCGGCGAGGTCCACGAGATGGGCGTGATGCTGCTGGCGCTGATGCCGGTGCCCTACGTCAACGCCTCGTCGGCCTCGGCGTTCCGCGAGAAGCACCGGCGCATGGTCGTCGGTGCCGCCGGGATGCTGGCCGAGCTGTTCCTCGCCGCGCTCGCGATGTTCCTATGGACCCGGGTCGAGCCCGGAACAGTGCGCGCCGGGGCCTACAACGTGATGCTGATCGCGGGCGTGACGACGATCCTGTTCAACGCCAACCCGCTGGTCCGCTTCGACGGCTACTACATCCTCTCGGACCTTCTCGAGATTCCCAATCTTTCGAGCCGGGCGACGCGTTACCTCGGCTATCTGATCCAGCGTTACGCCTTCGGCCTCGGCGAGGCGGAAACGCCCGTCATGGCGCGCGGCGAGGCGCCTTGGCTCGGCGCTTACGCTTTCGCCTCGTTCGCCTACCGGATCATGATCGTTTCGGCGATCGTGTTCTACGTCGCGACCAAATACTTCTTCGTCGGCGTCGTCATCGCGCTTTGGGCGCTTCTGGCGATCGTCGTCCTACCGATGGTGAGACACGTGCGCTTTCTTCTCTTCGGTCCCCGGCTTCGCCATCGTCGCGGGCGCGCGCTCGCGGTGACCGGCGCGGCGCTCGCCGCCCTCGGCGCGGTGCTTTGGCTCGTCCCCGCGCCCTTCGCCACCCTGGCCGAGGGAATCGTCTGGATTCCCGAGCGCGCGACGGTCCGCGCCGGCGCCGACGGCGAAATCCTCCGGCTCGTCGCCTCGCCCGGCGAGCACGTCGCCGCGGGCGCGCCGCTGGTGATCGCCGAGGACCCGGCCCTCGCCGCCCGGGTGCGGACGCTGGAGGCGCGGGTCGAGGAGCTCGCCCGCCGGCGCGAGACCCTGCTGGTCGAGGACCGGGTCCAGGCCGAGATCGCCCGCGAGGCGCTGGAGACCGCGAAGGCGCAGCTCGCCTGGGCGCGCGCGCGCCAGGACGAGTTGGTCGTGCGCAGTCCGGCCGCCGGCCGCTTCCTGGTCGTGGACCCGCAGGACCTGCCCGGGCGCTTCGTCCGCCGGGGCGAGCTTCTCGGCTATGTGGTCGACCCGGCCGAGGTGATCGTGCGCGTGGTCGTGCCCCAGGACACGGTGACCCTGGTGCGCGGGCGCACGCGCGGCGTCTCGGTGCGGCTCGCCGAGGACGTCTGGACCCCGATCCCGGCGCGCATCGCGCGCGAGGTGCCGGCGGCGACCCAGCAGCTTCCCAGCCTCGCGCTCAGCACCGAGGGCGGCGGTGGCATTGCCCTCGATCCCCAGGAGGGCGCGCGCGGCAAGGCGTTCCAGAGCCATTTCACCTTCGACCTCGCGCTCGACGCCGAGGCGGGGGTCGAACGCTACGGCGAGCGCGCCTTCGTGCGCTTCGACCACGGCCGCGAGCCCCTGGCGCGGCAATGGCTGCGCCGTCTGCGCCAACTTTTCCTGCGCGAGTTCGATGTCTAGGGCGTTTGCCGTTCACGCGCCCCCCGAGGGCTTCTATGACGAGCGTCGCGAGGGCGACGAGAGCGCGCCCCCGCTTCTTCCCGCGCTACCGCCGGCGCGGCCCTTCCTGCGCGCCCGCGCCCGGGCGATCGCGACCGACGCCGAACGCGCGATGGCGGCGCTGGCGAACCGGAGCGACGAGGCGCTCCGGGACGCGGCGCGCGCTCTCGGCGCGATGCTGCGAAGTGGGGGCTTTCGCCGCGCCTTCGTCGCGGACGCGCTCGCGCTCGCCGCCGAGGCCGCGCGCCGCGCGTCGGAGCCAGCCCCCGGGCGCGAGACGCTCATCGCCGCCGCGGCGATTCTCTCGGGCGCGATCGCCGAGGCGAACGTCGGCGCCGATCCCGCGCTCGCCGCCGGGCTCGCCGCCACGGTCGCGGCGCTCGCCGGGGTGCCGGTTCATATTGTCGCGCCGGGCGAGACCCCCGCGGCCGAGGACCACGCGCGGCTCGCGCCGCTCTACCGGCGGCTGGGGCTGAGCGGCGCGCGGATCACCGCCGATCTTTCGCCCAAGGCGCGGCGCGCGGCCTATCGCGCGGCGATCGTTCACGCGCCGGTGCGCCAGCTTGTGCTCGACTATCTGCGAGACCGGCTCGCGCTGGGCGCGGATCGCGGGCCACTTCATCGCCGGCTCGAGCATCTGGGCGGCGAACCGGCGCGGCGGCTCGCATTGCGCGGCCTCCATTTCGCGATCGCGACCGAGGCCGACGCAATTCTGATCGACGGCGCCTTCTCGCCGGTTTCGGTCGCCGCGGGCAACGCGGCGGGCGACGAGGAGCGGCTGGCGCGCGAGGCGCTCGACCTCGCCGACGCGCTCGCCCCGGGCGCCGATTACCTGGCGGACGCGGGCGACGGCGCGCCGGCGCTGACCGACCGGGGCCGCGACCGGCTCGCCGCCCGGGCGCGCGATCTCGGCCCCCTTTGGGCGGCGCCCGCGCGGCGCGAGGAGAGGGTCGTGGACGCGCTCGCCGCGCGCCATCTGCTGCGCCGGGGAGAGCATTACCGGGTCGCCGACGGTCGTCTCGACCTCGTGCCCGGCCACGGGCTCGCGCCCGCGCATGCGCGCCGCCTGCGCCAGTTGCTCGAGGTTCGCGAGGGGCTCGCCGTCACCGCGCCCGGCGACCCGCTCGCGCGGCTCACCCACCGGCAGTTCTTTCGCCGCTACCTGCGGCTCGCGGGCGTCGCCGCCACGGCGCGCGAGGCGGCGGCCGATTTCCGCGCGCTCTACCGGCTTCCCGTGGTCGCCGCGCGGACGCCCCGGCGGCCGATCGGACGGTCCGTCTTTCCCAGCTCCGAGGCGCGCGAGGCCCACCTGGTCGCGCGGATCGGACAATTACGCGCGGCGGGCCGGCGGGCGGTCGTCTGTCTGCGCCGCGCCGAGGTGGCCGAACGCCTCGCAGACCTTCTCGCCGCCGCCGGCATCGAGGCCGCCCGGCTGGGACCGGGGGCGCCGCCCCGGCCGCGTGGCGGAGACGCGCTTCCCTCGCCGCTTATCGTCCACGCCCCGGGGCGCGAGGCGGCGATCCTTCTCGCCCGCTTTATGGATGGCGCGCCGGTGGACGCGCTGATCGTCGCCGAGCCCCCCGACGACCGCCGGAGCGCGCGCGCGCTCGCCGACTGCGCCGGCGCGTCCGCGACGGTCGAGATCGTCGCGGCGCTCGACGACGATCTGCTGGCCGCCGCGCGCGCGACCGTCCTCGGCCGCCTCGCCGCCCGGGCGGTCGAGCGCGACAGGCCGTTCGCGACCGCGCTCGCCTTTCGCGCGCTCGCCCAAGGCCAACGGCGGATCGAGCGCGCCCGGGCGCGGCTGCGCCGCGACCGCCGCCGGATCGAAACCCAATGGGCCGACGCGCTCGCCTTCTCGGGCCCCTCGGACTGACCGCCCGCCACGGACAAGGACCCATGCCGAACGTCAAGACCACTTCCCTGATCCTCGCCCTCGCCGCCGCAATCGTCGCCCCGCCCGCGCGCGCCGCGCCGGCGTCCGAGTTCGACTGCCTGCTCGTGCCCCACGACGAGATCACGCTCGGCAGCCCGGTCCCCGGCGTCGTCGAGATGCTCAAGGTGCGCGAGGGCGACTTCGTGAAAAAGGGCGCGGTGATCGCGCGGCTCGAATCCTCGGTCCAGAAGGCCGATCTCGACCTCGCCCGGGCGCGCGCCGAAAGCGACGTCGATATCCGACTCAAGACCGCGCGGCTCGACTACGAGACCCGACGCGGCGAGCGCAACCGGCGACTGTTCGAGAAGAACCTTCTGTCGGCGCAGGAGCTCGACGATATCGAGGCCGACCGGATGACCGCCGAGCTGGAATTGGAACAGGCGCGCGAACGCCAAGCCATCGCCCGGCTCGAGCTCCGCCGCGCCTCGGCGGTCTACGCCCAGCGCTCGATCAAGAGCCCGGTCTCGGGGGTCGTCGTCGAGCGGTTCCTCTCGCCCGGCGAGTTCATCGAGCAGAACCGGATCGTCAAGATCTCGCAGCTCGACCCGCTCGACGTCGAGGTCTTTTTGCCCGCCCCCCTGTTCGGCGCCGTCGCGCCCGGCATGACCGCCGAGGTCTGGCCCGACGAGCCCGTCGACGGGCCGATCATCGCCACCGTCAAGCGCGTGGACCGGGTGATCGACGCGGCGAGCGCGCGCTTCGGCGTACGCCTCGAGCTGCCCAACCGGAACAGCCGCATCCCCGCCGGACTCCGCTGCCGGGTCCGCTTCGAGATCGAGTAAAGGCGCGGGCGCGCTTGCCGAAACCCGCTTGCAGGTTTCGGGGCTCGGGGAACGACGAGTTAGTTCGTCTGCTTGCGGCGGTCGATCTCGGCGCGCACCACCGAAAGATCGGTACCATCCGGCGCTTCCGCGACCAGTCGCTCGAGCACCTCGGTGCGCAGGCGGCGGACCAGCACGTCGCGCCAGCGCGCGAGCCGACGGCCGTCGGCCAGAAGCGCGCGTAGGCGCGCCGCGTCGTCGGCGATGCCAGGGTGGTTGTCGGCGCGGTAGACCCGCTCGACCCCGGCGAGCGCCGCGCCGTCCTCGGCGATCGCCGCGAGGGTGCGGTCGAACCGTCGGCGCTGGTTCAGCATGACCATGAGCGTCGCGGCGAACTCGTTGAGCCGCGCATCGTCGCCCGCGCCCGGATCGTCCCAGCGCGCCAGGAGATCGGCGCCCGCCGCGCGCACCGCCGTGAACAGAACCAGCGAGCCGACCTGCCCGCGATCGGGGATCGCGCGCATCAGCGCCTCGATGTATTCGAGGCATAGCTCGACCCCGCCGGCACCGAAACGCACCGCGGTCGTGGTCCCGCAACGAACCGCCGAGATCGCCGGCGGTTTGTCGATGAACAGGTTCGCGAGCTCGCGCGAGAGCCGATCGAGCTCGCGGGACAGCGGCGGGCCGCCCGCGCGGGCCTTGAGCGAAACCCTGACCTTGCGCGCCCCCGCGCCCGCGCGATTGTCGAGAACCAGAAAATAGTTCGCGCTCTTCGGGATGACGAAGGCGAAGGCGAGCGCGTCGCGCACCCGGCCGGCAAACAGCGCGTCGCGCGCAAGCGTCCTGTTCTTGAGCGCCTCGGCGGCGACCACGAAGATGCGGATCTCGCCGTCGGTGACGACCCGGGCGGCGACCCGCGCGCCCGCGGGCATGTTGCGCAGCCGAACGCCGCGAAGCGACTTGGCGGGCAGATCGACCACCGTCTCGGCGCTCGCCTCGCCGACTGTCCGGGATTTTTCCGGGGCCGCTGCCTGCTGGGCGCTCGCCGCCGGAACGGCGCCCCAAAGACCGGGCAGGCCGATAAAGCCGACGATCGCCAAGACGAACAGAACCAGTCGCATGCAGCTCCTCCTTGAACGCCCGGGGAATGCCCGGGTCGCGCGGTCTCGGCGCATGGCCGCCCACGAGATCGGGAACCGGCCAGTCTTACCATGCGCTCGCCCCGGGAATAAAGCGCCGCCCCGGGAAATAGCCTGAATGAAAACGCGCGGATTAAGCGCTCGGAATCCTTGGCGAAATTTCCTGACCAATGGTTAACGCCTCCCGAGAGGCGGTCGCATCACGCCTGTTGCCGAAGGGAACTTTTCAAGCTATATTAGTGACTTAATAATCACTCTGGATATCGTCACGATTGTTTCGAGATCATCCAGGGGTCCAGGGTACGGGTTGAACAGCCGACCGCCGCGATGACATCGCGCAATGGGCGGGGGGAGAATTCATAGTGAGATCGGTGTTTTTCGCGGGCGTCGCGCTCGTGCTCGCGGCGGCCACGGCTGGGAGCGCGTTCGCCGCTTCCAGCCTGATCGAGGTTTACGAGCTCGCGCTCGCCAACGACAGCCAGCTCAGGGCAGCCGAGTTCAAGCGGCTCGCCGACCAGCGAGCGTTTCCGCAGGCGATCTACGCCTACCTGCCGCGCGCGGTGTTCCAATCCGATTTGATGCGCACGCGCCAGGACGTGATCACCAGCGACAATACGGTGTTCGCGACCGGGCAGACGACCTTCGGCACCACGACGCTCGGCTTCAGCATCACCCAGCCGATCTTCAACTACGAGACGATCTCGCGAATCTCCCAGGCGCGCGAGATCGATCGCCAGGCCACGGCCGAGTTCGCCGCCGTCGGCCAGGACCTGATCCTGCGCACGGCCCAGGCGTATTTCGTCGTTCTCGCGGCCTCCGACAGCGTCGCCTTCGCCAAGGCCGAGCTCGAGGCGATCAAGCAGCAGCTCGACCTCGCGCGCGAGCGCCAGCGCGCCGGGCTCGCGACCTTTACCACGGTCAGCGATATCGAGGCGCGCCACGAGTTCGCGCTCTCCCAGGTGATCGACGCCAAGAACGAGCTCGCGGACGCGCGCGAGGCGCTGCGCGAGATCGTCGGCAAGCGCATCGCCGAGATCGCGCCGCTCGGCGACACCCTGCCGCTGGTCAAGCCCGAGCCCGCCGATGTCGAGGCCTGGGTCGACGCGGCGCTGACCAGCAACCCGTCCCTGCGCGGACAGCGCCACGCGGTCGAGGTGGCGCGGCGCGAGGTTTCGGTGCAACGCGCCTCGTCCTACCCGACGGTCGATCTGGTCGGCACCTTCAACCGCCAGGAAACCGACGGCAGCCTGTTCGGCGGCGGCAGCACGACCGAGGACGCCAACGTGATGCTGCGCTTCCGGGTGCCCTTGTTCAATCCCGACGGGATCGGCTACCCCTCGCGCGCGGCGCGCTACCGCTACCGTCAGGCGACCTTCGATCTGCGCACCCAGGAGCGCCAAGTCGAGCGCGAGACCCGCGCGGTCTACAACCGCACCGTGGGCAGCATCGCCAAGGTGACCGCGCTCGAGAAGTCGGTCGAGTTCCAGCAGATCGCGCTCGAGGAAAGCGTCGTTCGTTTCAAGGCCAACATCGCGACCAGCCTCGACGTGCTGGACGCGCAGCGCGACCTGTACCGGGCCAAGCGCAACCTGGCGCGGGCGCGGTACGATTATCTGCTCGGAGTGCTGCGGTTGAAGCAGCTCAACGGCTCGCTCGGCGAGCCCGACCTGGAGCAGGTCAACGCGCTTTTGGAAACGTCCTAGGGAATCAGCCGCGATCGAAGCCGACGGGAGCCGCGCGGCCAGCGGGACGCGGCGCGGCAGGGGCGTTGGCCCGGGCGGAAACGCGCGCGGCCCAGTCCTCGTACCAGGCGCGCGAAATCGCGCCGACCCGGCGATAGCCCTCGTCGGTGAGCACGTGCCGGCTATTGCAGCGGCGCTGGACCGGCGAGGCGCTGAGATCGATCCGGAAGCCGTTCGACAGCACCGCCTCGACCAGCTTCATGGCGCCTTCGCCGACGATCTCGATCCGCGTCATGCCGCCGTTGGCGGTGTAGAGCCGGATCGAATTCCCGTCGCGCTCGATCCGCGTATAGACGTCGCGGGTGATATCGACCTGATCGCCACCGACGTAGACGACCGAAGTGGCGCCCTCGTAGCGCGAGAAATAGCGCGTGCAGTCGGCGCCCCAGTCGCCGGCGAGCATCGCCGGCACGCGCGCCTCACCGGCCAGGACGGGCGCGACGCCGGTCAGGGCGCCAATGACGAAAACCGCGATCGCCATCATGGCGACGTAGGGCGGCGTCGAGATCCGATGACCGTGCATGGTTCTTCACCCCGGCAGAATTACGGTTCCGCGAGGTTAACGCTCAATCATCAACGTTCCCTTACCGACCCTTCGACGAACGGCTCGGACGGCGCTGGTTCCCCTTGAAAGAGAAGGGATTTTTTACTCCCCAAGCGTCTTGCTGAGAGTAAAGGCGCCGCGAATGTCACCGACCTTGAAGCCACGCGCCCGATCCTCGGGATAGAGCGCGTCGAGCCGCGCGGCGACCTCGGGCGCGAGGTTGGAACCGTGGCAATCGAGGCAGATCTTCTTGGTCGGAATCGCCTTCATGAAGCGAAAGACCTTCTCGCCGCCCTCCTCGACGATCTCGGCGTAAGCGAGCCGCCTCGGGTCCTCGCCGGCGGCCTTGCGCGCCTCGAACCGCTTCAGGACCGCGGTTTCCCAGGGGTCCGGCGCATTGCCCGGGTTGCGGACCTTGAGGCTGGTGCGCGCGACCTGCCAACCGTCGTCGCCCGAGAGGTTGGCGGCGATGGCTGGCGCCTTTTTATTGCAGACGCCGATGGCGTTGACCGGCCCGCCGGCCTTGATCGCGCCCTTGAGCTCGCCCACCAGGGTGGTGGCGAAGGTTTTAATCTTGGCGACCGCCTGGGCCTTGAGCGCATCGGTATCGGCGGCCAGCGCCGCCGTCGGCAAAAGCAGGGCGACGACCCCGCAAAGCAGCGTTTTTCTCATCTCTTCCCCGTGTTTCCTGTCCGAGCCGCGCCCGAACAACCGCACGCAGGGATACAGCAGAGCCCCACCGTTCGCAACCGGAGGTCCGTGGTGGGCTTCATCCGGATACGCGGGGTATGGTAGGCTTGGCCCGAAAACTCCGAGGCTATCGTCGAAAAGGAAAAGGAGAAGACATGCGGACCATGGCGAGGAGAACCATCGAAATTCTGACGGGAACCCTGGGCGCGCTCGCGTTCGTCGCCGCCCTCGCGGCGGGACCGGCGCTCGCGGGCGGCTTCAAGCTGACCAGCGCCGAATTCGCCGACGGCGACTATCTCGGCAACGAGCAGGTGTTCGCCGGCTTCGGCTGCACGGGCCAGAACGTCTCGCCGTCGCTGAGCTGGAACGACCCGCCCGCGGGCACCAAGTCCTTCGCCGTCACGGTCTACGACCCCGACGCGCCGACGGGCAGCGGCTGGTGGCATTGGGTGATCGCCAATCTCCCGCCCTCGACGCGCGGCATCGCCAAGGGCGCGGGCACCAAGGAGGGCGCCGGGCTTCCCGAGGGCGCGATCCAGGTACGCACCGACTTCGGCGCGCCGGGCTACGGCGGCCCCTGCCCGCCCGAGGGCGACCATCCGCACCGCTACATCTTCACGGTCTATGCGTTGGATCTGGACAAGATCGACGTGACCGCCGAGTCCTCGCCCGCGCTGGTCGGCTTTTACCTGAACTTCCACACCCTGGCGAAGTCTTCGCTCATGGGCCTGTACAAGCGTTGAGATCACCATGCGGGTCACGCGACGCCGGGTTCTCGAAGCGGCGGCGTTGTTGCCCGTGATGGCGACGGCGGGCGGAATCGCGCGGGCAAGGGCGACCGACGAGCCAAGCGCGATCCTGCTCGCCGCGCCGCCGGTTCACGACGATTATTACCGCGAGCGACGACGTGAAATCCTAGATTTCCATGTGGGCTTCGCCCGCCGGGCCGAGGAGCGCGAACCGGTGCTGGTGATCGCCGACGCGGCGAGCAAGCGCGAATTCGGCGACCGCCTGGCCCCGGGGCGAACCCTCGCCGGGACCGCCGCCGATATCTGGCTGGTGGATTTCGCCCCGGTCCAGGCCGCCGGTCGGCTGGTCAAGTTCGTGCATCGCCCCAACTATCTCGATAACGCGACCGGACGTTGGATCGACCGCTGGTTCCGGCGCTGGTTGGGGGAGATCGGGATCGAGTTCCGGGCGCTCGACCTGGTGCTCGACGGCGGCAATCTGGTTTACGACGGCGCAAGCCAAGCGGTGGTGACCGAGCAGGTCCTGGCCGACAACCGGGGCGAGCGCGCCGAGACGCTACGCGACGATCTGAGGCGCGCGCTGGGGCTCGACCGCCTCGCCGTCATCCCGCGCGAGCCCGGCGATATCACCGGCCACGCCGACGGCATGGTCAAGTGGCTGCATCCCGGCCTGCTCGCGGTCTCGAGTTATGACGAACCGCTGCGCTCGAAGGTTCTGGGGGCGCTTTCGCGCGATCTTCCGGGCGTCGAACTGGTCGAGGTGCCCTATGCGCCGACCACGGGCCTGTGGCGCGGCTGGCCCACCGCGAGCGGCGATTACGTCAACGCGCTCACCACGGAGCGGGCGTTCTACATGCCGATCTACGGCCTGCCCGACGACGACGCGGCGGTCGCGGCCTTCACCCGCATCTCGACGCGTGAGGTCGTCGCGATCGATGCATCCGGGGTTTCCGTCATGGGGGGCGCCGTGCATTGCCTGAGCTGGTACGTCACGGGCGAGCCGGCCGCGCGTCTGCTCGCCGCCGCGACATAGCGCCTCCGTCCCGCCGGCATCCGGCGCCGACAACCTCCATTTAAGCCTTTCGTGTCAGGCTCGAGCCCATGTTCGCGCCCGAAACCGGCCGACCCGCGTTTCACGCCCCGAAATCGGCGGCGGCGGCGCGCTTGCGTCCGGAAGGACTGATCTGGATGATCGCCGCCGTTCTGCTGGTGATCGGCTTCGGCGGGTCGTCGCTGGTCGATACCATGCAGAACGACGACCTGATGCGGCTGGTCGAGGTGCGCGACCTGGTCGACGGCGCGTCCTGGTTCGACCTCACCCAAAAGCGTCTCGACCCGCCCGAGGGCACGCCCATGCACTGGTCGCGGCTGGCCGATCTGCCGGTCGCCGTGCCGCTCTTCCTGCTGCAACCGTTCGTTGGCCGGGCGAGCGCGGAAACCCTCGCCCTCACCATCGCGCCGCTGGCGCTGTTGCTTCTCGCCGTGATCGCCGTCGCGGCGATCGCCGGACGGCTGAGCGAAAGCGCCTGGGCGCGCCCGGTCGCCGCCGTCGCGATGCTCTCGGCCACGCCCGTGCTCACGCGGTTCATGCCCGGGCGGATCGACCACCACGGTCTTCAGATCGCGCTCGCGCTCGCGATGCTCGCGCTGGTGGTCGCCGCCATCGCCCGCCGCGCAGCCGCCGGAGCCGGAATGCCCGCCGCAGGCGCGGGCATGCTCGGCGGCCTCTCGCTCGCCGTCGGGCTCGAAAGCCTGCCCTACCTGCTCGCCGGGGCGGCGAGCCTGGGGCTCGCCTGGGTCGTCCTCGGCCGGCGGTTACGCGAGGCGCTGCTCGCCTTCGGCGCGGCGCTCGCGGCCACGCCCGCGATCCTGTTCCTCGCCACCACCCCGCCCGCCGCCTATCTCGCGCCCGCCTGCGACGCGCTCTCGATCGTTTACGTCGGCGCGGCGCTCGCGGGCGGCGCGGGGCTGGCCGTCCTCGCCCTCGCCACGCCGCTTCTCGCCACATCGCTGCTCGCCACCCCGACGCGGCGGCTGGGCGCGGCGCTCGCGGTCGCGGCGCTCGCCGGCGCGGTTCCGATGCTCGCCTACCCCCAATGCCTCGATGGCCCCTACGGCGCGGTCGATCCGATTCTCGCGCGGGTCTGGCTCGACAACATCCGCGAGGTTCGGTCGATCCCGGCGGTCTGGGCGGAGGCGCCCGACACCGTCGCGGCAATCCTGGTCTTTCCACTCATGGGGTTGATCGCGAGCGTCGCCGCCTTCGCGGCCCATGGCGGCGAACGCCGACGCGGCTGGGGCGCGGTGGCGGTTTTCCTGCTCACCGCCCTCGCCGTGACCTGGTGGCAGATCCGGGGCGCCTCCTTCGCCAACGCCTTCGCCGCGCCCGGGGTCGCCTGGGCGCTCGTTCAAGGGGCGCGCCGCGCGAGCGCCCTCGGTTCGCGTCCCCTTCGGATCGTCCTGCTGATCGGCCTTCCCGTGGTCGGCAACGGCCTGTTCCCGCCGACCCTGGGGGCGCGGCTTCTGGCCGCGCCGGGCGCGCGGGCGGCGGCGCTCGCAACCGTCGCCGAGGAAGCGGCCTGCCGAAGCCCGGCGACGCTGGCGCCGCTCGCCCGGCGCGCGGCCGGAGTCGCGCTCGGGCCGATCGACCTCGGCCCCGCGCTTCTCGCCCGCACCCCCCACGCGGTGCTGGCCGCGCCCTACCACCGCAACACGCGCGGCAACCGGGACGCGGTGCGCGCCTGGATGGGCGACGACGCCACCGCGCGCGCGATCGCGCGACGGCGCGAGGTCGATTATTTCGTCCTCTGCCCGGCGCTCCCCGAGCCCCGGGTCTATCTCGAAAACGCCCCCGACGGGCTGATGGCGCGGCTGCTCGCGGGCCGGACGCCCGACTGGCTGTCCCCGGTCGCGCTGCCGCCGGGGAACCCCTTGCGCCTTTACCGAGTGAACCCGGCGAGGGCCGATAACTAACGCGTCGCCGCGTAAGGCGCGAACCAGCCGAGCCCGGCCTCGGTGCCCGCCGCGGGGACGTACTCGCAGCCGATCCAGCCGTCGTAGCCGATGCGGTCGAGAAAGCCGAACAGGAAGGGATAGTTGATCTCGCCGCTGCCGGGCTCGTGGCGCCCCGGGTTATCGGCGATCTGGATATGCGCGATCCGCGCCAGGTTCTCCTCGACGGTTCGGGCGAGGTCTCCTTCCATGATCTGCATGTGATAGACGTCGTACTGGAGCCGGAGGTTGTCCGAGCCGACCGCGTCCATGATCGCGAGCGCCTGGCGCGTGCCGTGGACGAAGAAGCCCGGAATATCGCGGGTATTGATCGGCTCCATCAGCAAGCGGATGCCCGCGCGCGCGAGCGCCTCGGCGGCGAAGCGCAGATTGTCGATCAGCGTCGCGCGCAGCCGGTCCGGATCAACGCCCTCGGGGGCGATCCCGGCCAGGCAGTTGAGCTGCTTGCAGCCGAGCGCGGTGGCGAAGTCGATCGCGCGGCCGACGCCGTCCTGGAACTCGCCGACCCGGTCGGGCAGGCAGGCGATCCCGCGCTCGCCCGCGCCCCAGTCGCCGGCGGGCAGGTTGTGGAGCGCCTGGACCAAGCCGTGGGCCTCGAGCCGCTCGGCCAAAACCCCCTTGTCGAAGTCGTAGGGGAAGAGATACTCGACCCCGCGAAAGCCGGCCCGGGCCGCCGCCTCGAAGCGGTCGAGAAAATCATGCTCCCGGAACAGCATGGTGAGATTGGCGCAGAATTTCGGCATTTTCGGGCCTCCCCTCCCGATGTCGGTCCGCCGCGGAATCACCCCTCGACGACGAGCGGTTCCGGCAGATGATCGAGGCGATAGATATCGCAATTTTCGTCGCCCGTCTCGTCCCCGGCTTCGTCCCCGGCCCCCCGGTCGATGACCAGGAACTCGGCCCCCTCCGCCAGCGCGATCAGCGGATGGTGCCAGACCCCGCGCCGGAGGTTCACGCCCTGGCGCCCGTCGGTCCGAAAGACGCGGACGCTTTCCGCGCGTGGCGTCTCGCCCGGCGGGGCGACCGCCACCAGGAAGGGCTCGGAGCCCAGGGGAACGAAGGCCTGGCTCGACAGCGGGTGGCGTTCGAGCAGCCGAAGCGCGAGCGGCAGCGCCCAGGCGCGACTGCGGAACAGGCTGACCAAGGGCCGCCCGCCCGCCTCGGTCAGATCGAGCGCCGCGAGATCGTGAAAGCGCGTGCACATGCCGTCGTTGATCTCGATCCGCCGCGCGCCCTCGGCCTCGATCACGTCGCCGAAGGGGACGAAGGCCGCCTTGGTCAGCGGCGCGGGGCGGAGAATCACGGCGCGGGGTCCCGGGCGAGGCGGCCGAAGATTCGCAACCGGCTGATCCCGCCGTCGGGAAAGATGTTCAGTTTGACGTGGCTGACCGCGCTCGCAGCGCGGATCGCCGCGCCCTCGAAAACATGGATGCGGTCGGCCTTGAGCTTTTGCGGGGCCATGATCTCGTCCCAGAACAGCGCCTGGGCGATCACGGATTCGTCGGTGCCCTCGTCGACCGACGCCGCCTGCAACGAGCAGCGGTCGGGGTAGTTGCCCTTGAAATGCGCGGTGTCGACCTCGACCCGCTCGATCAGGCCCGGCGCGCCCAGCTTGACGATGATCCAGTCGTTGCCGGGCTCGCGGCGGCGGCGCGTTTCCCAGCCGTCGCCCATGTTCCGCCCGCGCCCCTCGGTCAAAATCGCCCAGGCGTCGCCGTAATGGGCGTCGTTGTAGCCGACGATCCGTCCACCGTTGGCGATCGACGACAGCTCGACGACCGTGTCCGCGTCCCAGTCCGACCAGTCGCGGACCGGCTCGCCGTAGACGCGCAGCCGCGCCACCCCGCCGTCGGGATAGATATGCAGCCGCAGATGGTTGTAGACGCCCGGGTCCGCCACCGCGATCAGGTGACGCGAATCGCCCGCGAGCGGCGTCGCCGGCACGATCTCGGTCCAGGCGGCGGCGTCGCCCGGCGCGCCGTCGGACAGGCAGGCCTCGATCGAGGCGGCGGGCGGAAAGTTGCCGGTAAAATGGCTGGTGTCGATATCGACCGCCCGGATCACCCCGGCCACGCCCAGGCGGACGAGGCAATGGTCGTGCCCCCCGCCGCGCCGGCGCCGGGTCTCCCAGCCATCCATCCACTTGCCGTGATCGTCGAACTTGTCGGCGATGAAGACCGGCGGCGCGTCGGCGAGCATGCGCGCGGCGGGGGCGAAGAACTCGTCGGTCGCGGCCAGCGCCTCGGCCCCCAGCCGGGGCGAGGCGAGATTGACGGCGTTGCGCGCCAGCGCCGCGAGCGCGTCGTCCTTGGTCGTCATCCGGAGCTCCCGTCGAAGGGGTGGCGGTCGCGCCAATGGCGCGCGATATCGACGCGGCGGCAGAACCACACGTCGCCGTGCCCGAGCGCGTAATCGAGGAACCGTTCGAGCGCCGCGATCCGCCCGGGCCGCCCGACCAGGCGGCAGTGCAGGCCAACCGACATCATGCGCGGGGTTTGCGCGCCCTCGGCGTAGAGGGTGTCGAAGCTGTCCTTGAGGTAGGCGAAATACTGATCGCCCGAATTGAACCCCTGCGGCGTCGCGAAGCGCATGTCGTTGACGTCGAGCGTATAGGGCACGACCAGATGCGGCTTGCCGTCGACCCGCGCCCAGTAGGGCAGATCGTCGTTGTAGGCGTCGGCGTCGTAGAGAAAGCCGCCCGCCTCGACGACCAGCCGGCGCGTGTTGGGGCCGTTGCGCCCGGTGTACCAGCCGAGCGGGCGCGCGCCGGTCAGGCGGGCGATGATCTCGATCGCCTTTTCGACATGGGCGCGCTCGACCACCTCGGGAACGTCGCGGTAGTCGATCCAACGATAGCCGTGGCTCGCGATCTCATGGCCCGCCGCCATCGCCGCCTCGGCCACCGCCGGGTTGCGTTCGAGCGCCATGGCGACGGCGAACAGCGTGAGCGGAACGCGCTTGCGCGCGAACAGGTCCAGCAATCGCCAGACGCCGACCCGGCTGCCGTACTCGTAAATCGATTCCATGTTGAGATGGCGTTGCCCGGGCCAGGGTTCGGCGCCGACGATCTCGGAGAGAAAGGCCTCCGACGCCGCGTCGCCGTGGAGAACGCAGTTCTCCCCGCCTTCCTCGTAGTTGAGGACGAACTGCACCGCCAGGCGCGCGCCGCCGGGCCAGTCCGCCCGGGGCGGATGCGCGCCGTAGCCGATCAGATCGCGTGGGTAGGCGCTCTCCATCACCGGTCCCGTCCTTACTCGGTCCGGCCCGTACTGTAGGCGGCCATGTACACAATATCAAAGACTCTTCCCGTCCCCGTTTGCGCCGAATCTCCCGGGTGAAACAGCGATAGCCGCGAGGAACCCGCGTCATTGGCGGTGGGATTGTTTGCAATCCGTGCTACCGTTACCCTCGGGTCGACGTTCGGAAACGGGACGCTTCGAAGACAGAACAGGGGGACAGCCGCATGACGAGATCGCGGGCCGGGGCCGACGGCCCCTTGGCGAGGCTCGACCGCGCGCGCAAGCGGCCGCGCGGGCTTTCCGACGACGACATTCTCGGCATCCTGTACCGGGCGATCCTCGAGCAAAGCCTGACGCCGGGCACCAAGCTCGGCGAGGAGGCCTTGTGCGAGATCTTCGACGTCAGCCGCGCGCGCGTCCGCCGCGTTCTCCTGTCGCTCGCCAACCGGAACGTGGTCGAGCTGCATCCCAACCGGGGGGCCTTCGTCGCCCGCCCCTCGCCCCGCGAGGCGCGCCATATCTTCGAGGGCCGTCGGACGATCGAGACGACCATCGTCCGACGCGCCGCCGAGCGCATCACCGACAAGGACGTGATGCGCCTGCGAGCGCATGTCGATCAGGAGGAAAAGGCGCGGCGCAAGGGCGACCGGCGCGCGGCGGTCAAGCTGTCGGGGGACTTTCACCTGCTTCTCGCCGCGATCGCGCAAAACGGCGTGCTCGAGCAGTTCCTGGCCAACCTCATCTCGCGCACCTCGCTGATCATCGCCCTTTACGGAACCGGCGCGACGATCAACTGCGCCTTCGACGAGCATCGGGAGATCGTCGATGCGCTGGCCGCGCGCGACGCGACGCGCGCCGCGGCCCTGACCGAGGCGCATCTCCTCCATATCGAGACCGAGCTCCGCCTCGGCGAGGAGGACCCGGCCGAGCCCGATCTCAAATCGATCCTCGGGAATTATCTTTGAGTCCGGTAAGCCGATAAATCGACCCGCCGGGAGACGAGCAGCCGCCCGTAACGGACGACGAAAATCCCGAATGCCGCGCTCCACGAAAGCGCCGAGGCTTGCAGCAACGAAAGATAGGCGTCGGCCGCGAACGGCGCGAGGACGCGGAGCACCGCCGCCAGGCTCGCGAGGGCGTAGAGGGCGGCGGTCCAGCGGTCCGCCGTCGGGGGCCGCCCCGCATAGCTCAGGATCGTGCGGGTCATCACCGCGAGGGTCATGGTTCCCATCGCGCCGGCGGTCAGGGCGTGAACCCCCGCCGAGGACGGCAGACCGGGCAGAACCGCGCCGAGGCCGACGAGCAGAAGCCCCAGCGACATCCAAAGAAACCCCAGGTGGAGGCTCCAGACCAGGGGCTCCGCGACCGTGCGCGCGCCCCGCCAGCGCGCGACCCGGACGAGGTTGGCCAACCCGGCGGAGAGCAGGCCGACGCCGACGACCGGGTTCTCGGGCGCGACCGTCCAGGCCGCCAGCGCGGCCAGCGTCAGCCCCAGACAGAAGCGGTCGAACCGCCCGAGGGGCGCGGGCATGCGCGCCGCGCCGCGCTTGGCAAGCCAATTCCGGGTGAAGCTCGGAACGATCCGGCCACCGACCAGGCCGATCAGGAAAACGACGATGGCGATGCCCAGACGCAGGCCGATCTCGCCGCTTTGCGCCAGGCCCAGGGCGTCCAGATGGGTCAGCAGGTTCGCCAGACCCAGCCCGCCGAAGGCGGCCGCCATCGGCAGATTGCGCCAGTTCCGGCCAGAGACGATCTCGTACAGGATCGCGACCAGAAGAATGGCCGGGAACGACAAATCGAGCAGCATCGCGCCGGTCGCGCCGATTGTCGCCGAAAAGGCGACCGCGACGCGGCCGATCCCCCAGATCGCGAACAGCGCGGCCAAGGGCCACCCCTGAAGCGGCATCCGGCCGGTCCAGTTGGGAATCGCGGTCAGCAGATAGCCCGCGACCGATGCCGTCACGAATCCGAAAAGCATCTCGTGGGCATGCCAAGTCACGGGGTCGAACGCCGTCGGGATCGAAAGGACGCCATCAAAGGCGAACAGCCAGAGCGCGCCGGCAATCAGGGACCAAAGCCCCGCGCCGAGAAAGAACGGCCGAAACCCCTGGCGGAAAAGCGCCGGCCCGGCGAAGGGCCGGTAACGCGGAATGCCGCCCGGCCGGGATACGCCCGACATCAACCTTGGGGCCGCCGGCGGCGCGCGATCCGCCGCTCGTAAACCGCGAGCATCTCGCACAAGCGCCGATGAATGCCGTCGTCGGCGGTTCGGGGTAGGATTTCGCGGATCTTCCCGGCGAGCCGCTCGCGGGCGCGGTCGAGCGCATTGCTCTTTTCATCGAGCGCCCCAGCGGCCCGTGTCCTTGCGGGCACCGTTTCGCCCCCGACGTCCGGCATCCCTTTCAGACGGGCGATATCGCGGGCGAGCAGCGCGCAAAGGCGCGCCTCGTCCCCGGCGATCTCCGCGAGCGCGCGAGCCTCGTCGAGAAGCGCGCCGAGCCGCGCGGCCAGCTCGTCCCGGTCGAAATAGCCGAGATAGGCGGCGTCGAGCTCGTGCATGAAGCAGGGCGGCGAGGCGAACGACGAGCGGGCGTTGGGGCCCTCCTCCGCGTCCCGGTTCGCCCGGTTGGCCGCCGGGGTCGTGTCCTCGTCCTTCGGAGGCCGTGTCATCCGCGCAAGCTCCCGCCCATCGGCCGGCTCTCGTCCAAGGAGTCTCCGGCCCCGGGGCATGGTACTCGCTTATCCGATGCGGGCGTCAAGCCGCGACCGGCGCGGCTACGGCATGACGCTGCCGCCGTTCGGGCCGAGACATTGTCCGGTCATGAAGCTCGCCCCGGGGCCGGCGAGGAAAAGCGCGACCGCCGCCACCTCCTCGGGTCGCCCGAAGCGTGCGAGAGGGATGTTCCTTTCCCGCTCGATCCATTCCGCGCTCATGGTGCCGGGGCTCAGCATGTCGGTCTCGATCGGCCCCGGCGCGATGGCGTTGACCAGGATGGCGGGCGCGAACTCCCTCGCCCAGGAACGGGTCAGCGCCAGGATCGCGCCCTTCGAGGCGCTATAGGCCGAGTAGCTCTCCCGCCCCAGATAGCCGAGATCCGAGGCGATGTTGATGACGCGCGGCAGATCGTCGCGGCCGAGCATCGCCTCGATCCCGCGCCGTCCGACGAGGAAGGTCCCCCGCAGATTGGTTGCGATGACCCGATCGAACTCCGCGGCGGTCATCTCGATCAATCCCTTCTCGAGGAGAATTCCGGCGTTGTTGACCAGAATGTCGATGCGCCCGAGCCCGGCCGAGATCGCGTCGAACATCCGATCAACCGCCGCCTCGTCGCCGACGTCCGCCTCGACGGCAAGGGCTTCGCCGCCGAAGTCCGCGATCTCCCGCGCGACCTCGGCCGCGCGCGCCGCGTCGTCCAGATGATTGATCGCGACCCGGGCGCCCGCGCGGGCGAAGGCGATCGCGATCGCGCGCCCGATGCCCCGCGAGGCCCCGGTCACGAGCGCGCGGCGTCCCGCGAGGTCCGTCATCGCCTCACTCCCCCTCGACCACGGTTTCGCCGCGCTCCGCCTGGTCGCGAAGGATCGCGAGGAGCATCTTGCGGAGATCGAAGAACGCCTTGCTGTCGCGCGCCTCGAGGGTCTTCTCCCCCGGAAGGTATTCGGCGACCGGAATGTCCCGGATCACGCGGGCGGGGCGGGCCGAGAAAACGATGATGCGATCGGCGAGAAAGACCGCCTCGTCGACGTCGTGGGTCACGAAGATGACCGTCTTGCGCTCGACGCGGCGAATGTCGAGGAGCTGCACCTGAAGGCGCTCGCGGGTCTGGGCGTCGAGCGCGCCGAAGGGCTCGTCCATCAGAAGAATGTCCGGGTTGGCGGCCAGCGTTCGCGCGATCGCCACGCGCTGACGCATGCCCCCCGAAATCCGGTTGATGTAGAAATCGGCGAAGCTGGTCAACCCCACCAGATCGAGATAATGGCGGGCGATCTCGTCCTTCTCGCGAGCATTTATATCGTCGCGATATTTGAGCCCGAAGCGAATGTTGTGAAAGACGGTCAGCCAGGGAAACGACGAATAGGACTGGAAAACCATGCCCTTCTTGCGGCTCGGGCCGGTCACCCGCTCGCCCTCGAGCACGATCTCGCCCGCGCTCGGCTCGTCGAGGCCGCCAACCATGCGCATGAGCGTGGTCTTGCCGCAGCCCGAGGGACCGAGAAAAACGACGAAGTCCCCCTCGTCCACCGTCAGCGAGACGTCGTCGATGACGTCGGTCGCGCCGGCGCCCGACCAGAAGGTCTTGCTGACGTGGCTGATTTCGAGAAACGCCTTCTCCGCGCTCATGGCCGCCTCACCCGAGATACGGGAACATGCGCCGGTGCAACCAGCGGATCGCCTGATCGGTGGCGAGGCCGATCACCCCGATGGCGAGGATGCCGGCGAACACCTCGGGCGTCTTGACGTAGCGCTTGGCCGCCCAGATCACGTAGCCAATGCCGGAATTGGCGGCGACGATCTCGGCGATGATGAGATAGGTCCAGCACCAGCCGAGCGTGATCCGAAGATTGTCCACCATGTTGGGCATCATCGCCGACAACAGGATGTCGCGCATGAGCTGGGAATCCCGGGCGCCGAGCGTGCGGCCGGTTTCGATATATTCGTGCGGCACGCGCCGCGCGTCGTCGGCGATCAGCAAAATGAGCTGAAAGAAGGTCCCCATCCAAAGAAGCGTGATCTTCGACAACTCGCCGATGCCGAGCCAGATGAGCGTCAGGGGGACCAGCGCGGGCACCGGCAGGTAACGGATGAAATCGATGATCGGCTCGGTCATGGCGCCGACGATCCGATACGAGCTCATGAGAATGCCGAGCGGAATCGCCATCACGGCCGCGATGACGAAGGCCGCCCAGACGCGATAGATGCTGATGCCGACGTCGTTGATGAAGCCGCCGACCGCGAAAAGTCGCCACAAGGCCTCGACCACGGCGAAGGGCGACGGCAGGAACAGCGGCGCGATGAGCCCCGTCTCGGTGACCAGGGTCCAGAGCGCGAGGACCGAGATAAAGGCGCCGACCGCGACCGTGAACTCGATATCGGGACGCGTTTCGGCGCGGAACCGGAAAAGAGCCCGCCACGGCCGGCGTCGTGGCGGTTGTTTCGACGTGGGATTTTTCATGCTCGACCGTTACCGTCTTGGACTGACCTGGAGCATCATCCGCGACAAGATGCCCGCGCGTCCAGAACGGGTCCGCCGGCGCGGTCGCGCGGCGAGCGTTGCGGACTTTCGCTTCTAGTACCGGTTTCGCGTTTTCCAGACTTCGGTGATGGGGCCGTTGTCGATCTGCCGCGCGGCGTCGAGCGGCGCGTCGGCGGCGTTGTTCTCGATATTGAGCTCCATGACCTCGGCGAAGATCTTGTGCAGCTTGCCCGGCTTGCCGTCCGTGCCCATGAGGGCGACCGATTCATCGAGCGTGTAATAGCGAATGCCCTGCAAGACCTCCTTGAACTCGGCCGGCGAAAGGTCGAAGCGCTTCGCCATGATCGGGATCGCCTTGTCGGGATTCTTCTTGAAGTAATCGATCGCCTTGTAGATCCCACGCAAGAGCTTGACGTACTTCTCGGGCTGGGACTTGAGGTTGTCGGTCCGGGCGATGATCGCGTCCGTGATCAGGTTCGGGTAATCCTTCGACGAGACGATGATATAGGCGCCCCGGTCCTTGTGGGATTCCACCGTCTTGGTCAGCACCGGCTCATAGGCCCCGACCGCCATCACGCTCGGGTCGGAGAAGACGCCGATCGCATCGGACGAGGCAATGTCGGTCAGGTTTACCTGGTCGATCGAAAGCCCGCACTGTTTCTTGAGCGCCATCTGGATAATCAGCGTCGAGGGCAGATTCGGCTCCGAGGCGACGGTCTTTCCCTTGAGATCGCAGACCGATTTGATCGAGCCGTCGACCACGACCCCGTCGCCGCCGTCCGAGACGTCGATCGTGCCGATGATGATGCCCTGGGTTTCCGCCGTCCGCGGGCGCCCCTGATACTCGCCGACGCTGCGGAAATAGCAGTCGATATCGCCCCGCGCCATGGCCGCCAGCGCGTTGCTGCGGTCGTCGTCGATGATCTCGTTGACGGTCAGGCCCTGCTCCTTGAAGTAGCCGAGCTCGTTGGCGAGGTGCAGCGGCGCGAAGCCGACCCAGAACGGGTAGGCGCAGTCGAGCTGGTTCGGCCCCCCGGCCCGAGCCGGCGTCGGCTGGGCCGCGATAACCATCAACCCGACGGCCGCCCCGAGAATTGTCATGAAAATCTTCCGCATGATGCTACTCCCTGGTTTCGTCGTCATGCGCGACCCGCGCTCTTGCTCGGCGCTTCGGGCGCGGTGGAGAATTCCTTGCGCGTCGCCTCGGCGATCGCGGCGACGTAATGGTCGAAAAGCACGCGCCCCTTCTCCGCGCTCGCGTCGCGCGCCGAGGTCAGCGCGCCCGATGCCGGCACCCAGTCGCGCGCCGCGGGATAGAGGTCGTAGGGCGGAAAGTCCGCCGGCGGGTGATGGGGGATTAGATCGCGGCGCACCTTCTCGGGATGAAGATGCAGCATCAGCGAGGTTTCCATCACCGCCGCGTGCTCGAGCTCGATCCCGACATAGCCGTCGGGAAACACCGTCTCGATGACCTCGGGCGTGCAGAAGTCCCAGTATTCGAGTCGCATGGCCTTGAAGGGCGTGTCGCCGAGCGCGCGCACCGCCCGATCGAGCCCCTCGCTCACCGGCCATTGGTTCTCGTAATGGCCGACGATGGCGCAGAGTTTGGCGATCCCGTGGCGGGCGAGCTCGTGGACGAGATCGCTCACCAACCGCGAAAGCGTTTCGCCGGAAAGGTTGAGGGTGCCGGGAAAATACGGCCCGCCGCCCGACTTGGGCATCGAGGTATAGCCGTAGGCGAGCGCCGGCAGAACCAGCCCGTCGACGCGCCGCGCCGCGCCCTCGGCGATCGCCGAGGGGATCAACACGTCGACGTCGAAGGGAAGATGGGGACCGTGCTGCTCGAACGCGCCGCAGGGCAGAAAGACGATCGGATCGCGTTTTGCCCGCTCGGCGAACTCGGGCCAAGCGAGATCGGCCATGCGAACGCCGTCGGTCATTTGTCCGTCCTTCTCGCCGCGACCGCTTCGGCGAGGAGGCAAAGGATCTCGTACATCAAGGTAGCGGCGACCAGCGCGGTGTTGCCGCTCGGGTCGAACGGCGGCGCGACCTCGACCACGTCGCCGCCGACGAGATCGAGCCCCCGCAAGCCCCGCAGCAACGCCAGCGCCTCGACCGTCGTCAGCCCGCCGATCTCGGGCGTGCCCGTGCCGGGAGCGTAGACCGGGTCGAGCCCGTCGACATCGAAGGAGATATAGCTCGGCCCGGCGCCGACCACGCGGCGCGCCTCGGCGATGGCCGCCTCGACCCCCATGGCGGTGAACTCCTCCATGAAGATCACCCGCATCCCCGCGTCGCGTGAGAAGCGCCATCCCTCCTCCGAGTTCTGGGCGCCGCGAATGCCGATCTGAACCGTGTGCGCGGGATCGAGAAGCCCGTCCTCGACCGCCCGGCGGAAGGGCGCGCCATGGGTGAACTTCGATCCCAGGAACTCGTCCCAAGTATCCGTATGGGCGTCGATATGGATCATGCCGACGGGGCGTTCGGCGGCGATCGCCTGGAAGATCGGATAGGTGATCGAATGGTCGCCGCCCGCCGACAACGGGATCGCGCCCGCCGCGTGAACCTTGCGGTAGAAGGCCGCGATGTCGCCGAGGCTCTCTTCGAGCGCGAAGCCGTGGGCGAAGGGAACGTCGCCGAGATCGCCCACCCGGCAAAGCACGTGAGGGTCGATGCGCGTGACATGGTGGACCCTGCGCATCAGGGTCGACATGTTGCGGATTTCTCGCGGCCCGTGACGCGCCCCGGCCCGGTTCGTGACCCCGCCGTCGAAGGGGACGCCGATCAATGCGATGTCGACGGCCGACGGGTCGCGAACCAGGGGGGCACGCATGAAGGTCGCGATGTCCATGTAGCGCGGCGCCAGCATCGGATCGTCGGCGTCGCCTTCGACCCTTGCCGGGCGTCGCGGCTCATCCAGCATCGTCGAGCCTCCCTCCCCGTGCGAGACCATGGTCGCAGGTTTTTCATGTCGATAAATATGCTTATTACGATCTAAACATCGACCAAGGTCGATGAATAGATCGTATCGCTAGGCCGGAGTTGCCTCTTCCAGCGCTTCCTGGACTTCGAGCCAGGCGGCTTCGGCGGCTTCGATCGCGCGCTCGGTCTCGGCGTTTTTCTTCATCAGGCGGGCGAGCGCCTCCTTGTCGCCGGCATAGGTGTCGGGCGCGGCGAGCCGGGCCTCGATCTCGCGCTTCTCGGCGGCGAGGCGGGCGAGCGCGCTCTCGGTCTCGCGCAGGCGGCGACGAAGCTGCGCCCGGTCGGCGCGCGCGGCGGCGGCGGCGCGGCGCAGTTCGCGGCGGTTGGGCTGGGCCTCCTTCGGGGACGCGTTGGGATCGTCCCGCTTGGCGTCGTCCCCCCCGGCGCCATTGCCCCGCTCGGCGAGGAGCATGCGGCGATAGTCGTCCATGTCGCCCGAATAGGCGCGCACGCCGCCGTCCGACACCAGCCATAGGCGGTCGGCGCAGGCCTCGACCAGATGGCGGTCGTGGGTGATGAGCACGATCGCGCCCTCGAAATCGTTGAGCGCCGCGATCAGCGCGTCGCGGGCGCCGATGTCGAGATGATTGGTCGGCTCGTCGAGGAGAATGAGCTGGGGATCGCCGCGCGCCATCATGGCGAGCACCAGCCGCGCCCGCTCGCCGCCCGAAAGCGACGCCGCCGCGACCTCGGCCTTGTCCTGGGTCAGCCCGAAGCCGCCGAGATAGGCGCGCACCCGGGACTCGCGCTCGCCGGGCATGAGGTCGGCCATGTGCTGTTGCGCGGTGCGCGCCGGATCGAGCGCCTCGATCTGGTGTTGGGCGAAATAGCCGACGCGAAGCCCGCGCGCGCGGCCCATCCGCCCGGTCTCGGGGGCGAGCTCGCCGGCGATCAGCTTGACGAAGGTCGATTTGCCGTTGCCGTTGGCGCCCAGCAGCGCGATCCGGTCGTCGGCGTCGATCCGCAGGTCGAGCCCGCGCAGCACCGGCTTGCCCGGCGCGTAGCCGACCGCGACCCCGTCAAGCGTGACGATCGGCGAGGCGAGCGGCTTGGGCGCCGGAAAGCGGAAGCGGGTGGCCGCGTCGCTCTCGATCTCCTCGATCGGCGCGAGCCGGGCCAGCGCCTTGAGCCGGCTTTGCGCCTGGCGCGCCTTGGTCGCCTTGTAGCGGAAGCGGTCGACGAAGGCCTGCATGTGGCGGCGCGTCGCCTCCTGCTTGGCGCGCGCGGCTTCGGCATGGGCGCGGCGCTCGGCGCGGGCGCGCAGGAAGTCGTCGAACCCGCCTCGGTAGGCGACGAGCGCGCGGCCCTCGACGTGGAGGATGCGCTCGACCGCGCCGTTCAGCAGCGTGCGGTCGTGGCTGGCGACGATCAGCGTATGCGGGTAGCGCCTGAGATGGCTCTCGAGCCACAGGGTGCCTTCGAGGTCGAGATAGTTCGTGGGCTCGTCGAGGAGCAGAAGGTCGGGTTCGACGAACAGGGTCGCGGCGAGCGCCACGCGCATCCGCCAGCCCCCCGAAAACGAAGACAGCGGCCGCGCCTGGGCCCGGGCGTCGAAGCCGAGGCCGGCCAGGATGCGCGCCGCGCGGGCGGGCGCCGCATGGGCGCCGATGTCGGCGAGCCGGGTATGCACGGCGGCGATCCGGTCGGGGCTTTCGGCGGTTTCGGCCTCGGCGAGCAGGGCGGCGCGCTCGCGGTCGGCGGCGAGCACGAAGTCGATCAGCGCCCCCTCGCCGCCCGGGGCCTCCTGGGAGACGCTCGCGACCCGCGCGCCCGGACGCACCGCGATTCGCCCGCCGTCGGCCTCGATCTCGCCCAGGATCAGCCGCAGCAGCGTCGATTTTCCGGTCCCGTTGGCGCCCACCAGGCCAAGCCGGTGGCCGGCCGCAACCGTGGCGTCGGCGTTCTCGAACAGAACCCGCCCGGCGATCCGGTAGGTGAGCTTCTCGATCCTCAGCATGGCGGGAGCGGTGATAGCATGGCGGCGGCGTCCCGGGGAAGCCATCGGGAAAGCCGCCCGGCGCGAAACCCGCCCGAAGCGCGGCGCCACGCGGAGATGTTGCCGGGAACCGGCACAGGGGCTATAACGCGCCGTCCTCGAACAAGCTGGAACCGAATCATGGCCATCGAACGCACGCTCTCGATCATCAAGCCCGACGCGACCCGACGTAATCTGACCGGCAGGATCAACGCGCGCTTCGAGGAAGCGGGCCTGCGGATCGTCGCCCAGAAGCGCCTCAGGCTGACCCGGGAGCAGGCCGAGGCGTTCTACGCCGTCCATGCCGAGCGTTCGTTCTACGGCGATCTCTGCGGCTACATGACCTCGGGGCCGGTGGTCGCGCAGGTGCTCGAGGGCGAGAACGCGATCGCCAAGAACCGCGAGCTGATGGGCGCCACCAACCCGGCCAACGCCGACAAGGGGACGATTCGCGCCGATTTCGGCGAATCGGTCGAGGCCAACTCGGTGCATGGCTCGGACTCGCCCGAGACCGCGGCCTTCGAGATCGGCTTCTTCTTCAGCGGGATCGAAATCGTCGGCTAGAGTCTTTCAGGTTTTGACGGCACCGGCCCGCTCCACCGCCCAGCCACCCATATTCTACGATCCCGTGGGTGGCCGGGCGGGAGAGCGGGCCGGTGCAATTCCACTTAAGTGGAAAAGGCTCTAGAGCCTTATATTTCTTAATTGAATCGGCGCATCTCACGCGCCACTTCACACCCCCACCCAACCCTCCCCCATCGAGGAGACCTCTGCGAAAGGGGGTTGGTG
>CAZHDF010000021.1:0-9095 GCA_964531525.1 uncultured Alphaproteobacteria bacterium
CGGCCCCGTCAGCGCCGCCGCGAATAGCGCCAGGCGGTGAGCAGCAGGAACCCGCCGCAGGCGAGCGCGAGCGTCAGGATCAGCCCGTTGGGGCCGAGCGCCGACATCGCGCCCCCCGCCACCGGCGGCCCCAGAATGCCGCCGGTCTCGTAGATCGTGACGAAGGTGGCGTTGGCGGCGGCGATCTCGCCCGATCCGAACCGCTGGCCGAGCAGGGTCAGCCCGATCGTATAGAGCCCGACCACCGTGCCGCCCCAGACGAACAGCAGCGGCCACAGAATCCAACCTTCCCCGATCACCAGCGGCAGCGCGAGCGGCCCGGCCACGCCCATGGCGGCGCAGAACATCAGCACCAGGCGGCGGTCGACCCGGTCGGCGATCCAGCCGAGCGGGATCTGAAGCCCGATGTTGCCGGCGACGAACACCGACAGCATTACGACCGCGGCCTCCTGGGTGAAGCCGTTGCGCAGACTGTAGATCGGCAGCAGCGCGAAGCTCGCCGAATCGGAGAACCCGGCGACCAGCGCGGTCGCCATGGCGGTCGGCGCGGCGACGAAAAGCACCACCAGCCGAATGCGCCCGCGATGGGGAAGCGGCGGCGCGACGCCCCGGGCGAGCAGCAGCGGCAGCGCCGCGAGCGCGAGAATCGCCGCGCCGACCAGGAACGGCAGCTCGCCCTCGATCCCGGTCAGGCCGAGAACCAGCGGCCCGCCGGCCAGCCCGCCGGCGTAGAAGGTGACGTAAATGCCCATCACCTGGCCGCGCCCGCGCTCGGTCACGACGGCGTTGATCCAGGTCTCGCTCACCACCCAATGGACCGCCGCGCCGACCCCGAGGATGAAGCGCAGCACGAACCAGGCGTCGAGCCCCGGAAACACGGGCAGGAGAAGGATTGCCGTGACCGCGACCAAGATTCCGAGCCACATCGCCGGCAGCGTCCCGACCCGGCCGATCAGCCAGGGCATCATGGGCGCGCTGACCACGATCGCCAACGCCGAGACGGCGCTGTTGAGGCCGATCATCGTCGCGCTCACCCCGTCGCGCTCGAGGATCAGCGTCAGAAGCGGCCAAGTCAGCCCGACCGAAAGCCCGGCGGGCAGGGCGCTCGAAATCGCGATCGCGAGGCTGAGCCGGCGGCCGCGGGCGTCGAGCGTCGCGCCTCCCTCGCCGCCCCCCTGGCCACCCCCTGGCCGCTCCCCGTCCCGCAAAGCGCCCATCGCCTCCCCCGCGACGTTGCCTCGGGCTTTCTTGCCCATCTCCACAGCGATATCACAGCCTCGGGCGATCGCGCCATGGCGGCGGCGCGCGCATCTTGCCGCGCGGGCCGCGCGCGGCTACGGTCGCCTCGGGGGAGAATTGGGGGATCGGGGAGGGGCGGAAACCACGATGCGCCGATCCCGGCTCGTTTCCCGGCTTCTCATGGCGGCCTTCGCGATGGTCGCGGCGGCGCGCGCGGCGCCCGAACCACCACGCGTCCTCGGCATCGAGATCGAGGCGCGCTACGTCGCCGACAAGCGCTTTCGCGACGGCGCGGTCGAGCACGGCCCCTTCGCGATCGCGCGCCTGCGCCTGCCGCTCGCGCGCCACGCGGCGCGCCGCCTCGCCCAAGCGGGCGTCCGGATCGACGAAGGCACAGCGGAAGGCGGCGCGCGGCTCGTCATCCGCATTGAAGGCGTCGCGCGCGGCCAACTCTACGACTACATGGAGCGCTTGGCGCGCAAGCGCGGCCTGCGCTATGCGGCGGCCGATCTTCGGGGAGAAATCGTCGTTCTCGATCCCGCGGGCGGGCGGGTCTGCCGCGCCCGTTTCGCGGGCGGCGCGGGCTCGACCGCCTCGATTCCGGTGGTGGCGAGCCGCGATGCGCGCGAAAGTCCGCTATTCGCCCCGTTCGACGCGGCGCTCGCCGCGCCCGGCTCGTTCCTCGACGCGCTCGACGCCCTGGTCGCCCGCGTCTACGGCGACCCGGCGCGCCGCAACCCGGCGTTTCCCGCGTCCGTCGCCTGCGCGAACACCAGCCCCTAGAGAACACGCATCCGACGCGCTAAGCTCCGCCGATGGTCGATCTGGAACTCGCCTACATGCCCGCAGTCGAGATCGCGCGTCGGATTCGCGCGCGCGAGATCTCGCCGGTCGAGGTCGTGGAGAACAGCCTCGCGCGCATCGCCGAGGTCAACCCGAGGCTCAACGCCTTTTGCTTCGTCTACGGCGACGAGGCGCTCGACCGCGCCCGCGCGGCCGAGGCGGCGGTGGCGAAGGGGGCCGAGATCGGCCCGCTTCACGGCGTGCCGATCGCAATCAAGGACCTCACGCCCACCCGGGGCAAGACCACCACCATGGGCTCGCGGGTCTACGAGCACTGGGTGCCCGACCACGACGCCATCGTGGTCGAGAAGCTCGCCGCCGCCGGCGCGATCCTGGTCGGCAAGACCACGACTCCCGAATTCGCCTTCTCGAGCTTCACCGAAAGCCCGCTCTGGGGCGTCACGCGCAACCCCTGGGATCCCGACCGCTCGCCGGGCGGCTCGTCGGGCGGCTCGGGGGTCGCCGTGGCGACCGGCTGCGTCGCGCTCGCCGAGGGCTCGGACATGGGCGGCTCGGTGCGAATTCCGGCGGCGCTTTGCGGAACGGTCGGACTCAAGCCGAGCTTCGGCCGCATTCCCTTCGAGATCCTGCCGAGTCAGTTCGATTCGCTCTCTCATTTCGGCCCGCTCGCGCGCGGCGTCGACGACGCGGCGGCCTTTCTCGCCGCGACCCAGGGGCCCGACGAGCGCGATATCCAGACGCTTTCGCCGCCGCTCGACATCGCGCTGCCGCTCGACGGAGACCTGCGCGGGAGGCGGCTCGCGCTGTCGCTCGATCTCGGCTTCTACGCGATCGACGACGAGGTGGCCGCCAACACGCTCGCCGCCGCCGAGGCGCTACGCGAGGCCGGCGCCGTGGTCGAGGAGGTGGCGCTCGCCTGGACCCGCGAGGTCAACGACGCCTGGTACGAGCATTGGGGCGTCTATCTCGCCGCCTTCTTCGGCCATCATCTCGACGAATGGCGCGACCGCATGGACCCGAACCTGGTCAAGCTGATGGACGCGGGACTTTCCATGGACGCGGTCTCGTTCAAGCGCCTTGAGTTCATCCGCACCCGCCAGTGGCGGGCGCTCGCCCCGATCCTGGAGCATTACGACGCGCTTCTCTGCCCGACCATGGCGCTACCCGCGCAGCCCGTGGACGCGCGCGACGACGATTACGGCCGCGACGACGCCGATGGCCGCTACCGCGGCTACGACATGACCAGCGCGCTCAATTTCGTCAGCCAATGCCCGGCGCTCTCGGTGCCCTCGGGCTTCACCCGCGACGGCCTGCCGACGGGCTTGCAGATCGTCGGCCGGCGCTACGACGATCTCGGCGCGCTCCGCGTCGGCGCGGCGCTCGAACGCATCCGCCCCTGGAACGGGCGGCGTCCCTCGATTTAGGGCGTGATCGGTCCGGTCGTTTACGGCCCGGCGAGGAAGCCCTCGGGCAGGAAGACGTAGCCGAGAAGCACGGCGAACCACAGGAAGACGAATGCCGAGAGCGCGAAGCCGAACGCGCGGCGGAGCGGCGCGTGGCGGGTCTTCCGGCGGCGGCGCTTGGCGGTGCGCCGGTCGGGTCCGGCGACGAGGACGTAATACCAGCGCCCGCCCGGCAGGGGCAGCGTGCCGCGGAAATCGAAGCGATGCCCGTCCCAGCGCTCGCCCGCGAAGGCGTTGCGCACCGCCGCTATCTGCTCGTCCGTAAAGCTATGCGCGACGGCGGGGGGGATCCGCTCGAAAAAAACGCGGTTGAATCGCTCCTCGATATGGTCGTCGCTCATGGAACCCGATCGCGCTGGCTGCTCCTTCGTGCATAGACCATGCAGGGTTAAGGAAGCCTGAAGTCCCGGGCGCGCGCCTCCAAAAGCCGAGGGCGCCCGCGAAGCGTGGACGCCCTCCGAATGATCCGCCCCGTGCGGGCGGACGGCGGGTTCGCCGGGTCAGGCCGCCTTGTGACCCTCGATCACCTTGGTCTTGGAGGTCGGGGCCGTCTTGATCTCGATCTGCCGGGGCTTCATGGCCTCGGGCAGCTCGCGGACCAGGTCGACCTGGAGCACGCCATTGGCCAGCGACGCGCCGACGACCTTGACGTGATCGGCAAGGCTGAACTTGCGCTCGAAGGCGCGGGTCGCGATGCCGCGATAGAGATAGGTGGTCTCCTTGTCGCGGGACTCCTCGCGCTTGCCGGCGATCACGAGCTGGCCTTCCTGAACGGTGACGGTCAGATCCTTCTCGGTGAAGCCGGCGACCGCCATGGTGATGCGATAGGCATCTTCGCCCACCCGCTCGATGTTATAGGGCGGGTAGGACACGGCGCTCTCATCCATGCGGAACGCCGAATCGAACAGATCGTTCCAGCGGTCGAAACCGACCGTGGCACGAAACAGCGGGCTGAGATCGTAGCTGCGCATGTCAATATCCTCCTTCGGAAGCGATATCGGTCCGAATACGGCCCGCCAAGTCACGGCCGGGCCTTCGACGGAGACCCTCGGGGTCCTCCGCCAATCGGAAATTTAGAAACCGGGTTTTCCGTTTCAAGAGGGGTGGCGGCCGGCCGAGCCGGTGGAAAGCCCTATGGGGCGGCGGCCAGGCGGCGCTCGAGG
The DNA here is from genome assembly GCA_964531525.1 of uncultured Alphaproteobacteria bacterium. GTDB lineage: Bacteria > Pseudomonadota > Alphaproteobacteria > JAAXGF01 > JAAXGF01 > CAYYWV01. Next base: position 4,670 of record CAZHDF010000021.1, read on the forward strand.
CTGGCGGCGATCCGCTCCGCGGCGCGCCCGTCCCACAGCGCCGGCGGCGGGGACTTCGGCCAGTCGCCGGCGAGAATGCGCGCGACCAGGGCCGGAAGCTCATCGCGCGTGGCGAGCCGGTTGGTGCCCTCGGTGATGGTGATCGGCCGCTCGGTGGTCGGGCGCAAAGTCACGCAGGGAATGCCGAGATAGGTGGTCTCCTCCTGGATGCCGCCCGAATCGGTAATCACCAGCGCGGCCTCGCGGACCAGGCCCATGAACGGCACATAAGTCAGCGGAGTTGCGAGATGGATGCCGGGCGCGTTGGCCAGGCGGGCCTCGATCCCGAAGGCATCGAGCCGCTGGCGCGTGCGCGGATGGACCGGAAAGACGATCGGAATGCGCGCGGCGACCGCGACCAGCGCCGCGACCAGCGCGCCCAGGTCCTCGGCGCGGTCGACGTTGTGCGGCCGGTGCAGGGTGGCGACGGCGTATTTCCGAGGCGCGAGCCCGAAGTCCGCGCGCGTCGCCGCGCTCTCGATCGCGGCGCGCAGAAGCTCGTAGGAATCGATCATCACGTTGCCGACCCGCTCGATCCGTTCCTCGGGCACGCCCTCGGCGCGCAGGTTCTCGTCGGCGTCGGGCGACGGCGTCCAAAGGAGATCGGCGATTGCGTCGGTCGCGAGGCGGTTGATTTCCTCGGGCATGGTCCGGTCGCGGCTGCGCAGCCCCGCCTCGACATGGGCGACCGGAATGCCGAGCTTCACGGCGGCGAGCGTGCAGGCCAGCGTCGAGTTCACGTCGCCGACCACGATCGTCCAGGCGGGTCGCTCGTCGCGGCAGAGCCGCTCGTAGGCGACCATGACCGCGGCGGTCTGCTCGGCGTGGCTGCCGCTACCCGCGCCCAGATGATGATCGGGCGCCGGCAGGCCGAGGTCGGTGAAGAAGCCGTCCGACATATCGACGTCGTAATGCTGGCCGGTATGCACCACCGCCACCCGACACCAGGGCGCGTCCCTCAGCGCATGGTGGATCGGCGCGATCTTCATGAAATTGGGCCGAGCGCCGGCGACGAGGTGAATGACGGGTCGATCCATGGAATGCTCTACGGGTTGTGGTTCGCGGGCCACGGCGCGGCCGGCGCCAGACTACGCGACGACGGCGGTTTTGCAACCGGGCCGGCCCGCGCTCGGTCGGCGACGCATGGGCGGCGGGAAATGGACGACGGCACACGCGCTGTTAACCCGCGCGCGCGATTCTCCTACAATGCCCGCCCGGCTCTCGCCGCGTCCATCTTGCCCGCGCATTCGTTAAGGATCTCATGCTCGACCCCGCGAACCGGACGCCCGCCGACCTGCCCGCCAACGCGCCGCCCCGGCTCGTGGTCGTGGTCGACACCGAGGAGGAGTTCGACTGGTCGCGCCCGCTCGCGCGCGAGAACACGGCGGTCGAGACGATCCGCCACCAGATCCGCGCGCATCGGGTTTACGAGGCCTACGGCGTCCGCCCGGTCTATGTGATCGACTACCCGGTCGCGAGCCAGCCCGGGGGCTTCGGCCCCTTGCGCGAGCTCCGCGACGACGGGTTGTGCGAGATCGGCGCCCATCTCCACCCCTGGGTCAACCCGCCGCACGACGAGACGGTGACGGTCGCCAACTCGTACCCCGGGAACCTGCCGCCAGCGCTCGAACGCGAAAAACTCGTCCGGCTGACCGCCGCGATCGAGGACAATTTCTCTTTTCGCCCAAGAGTTTACAAGGCAGGGCGCTACGGCGTCGGGCGCGCGACCACGGCGACCCTCGCCGCGCTCGGCTACGACATCGACACCAGCGTGGTCCCCGGCACCGACATGGGCGCCGACGGCGGCCCCGATTTTCGCCGCTGCGGCGCCGCGCCCTATTGGTTCGGCCCCGGCCGCGACCTTCTCGAAGTCCCGCTGACCGTCGGATTTCGCGGCGCGCTCGCCGGACGGGGACCGTTCATCCACGCGCGCATCGCCGGGCGCGCCGGGATGGCGCTCCGTCTTCCCGGCATCTTCGGCCGCCTCGGGCTGCTGGAGCGCATGAAGCTCACCCCCGAGGGCGTCGATCACGACGAGCATCGGCGGCTGACCCGCTTGCTTCTCGCGCGCGGCCAGCGGGTGTTCTGCCTCGCCTTTCACAGCCCCTCGCTCGAACCCGGGCATACGCCCTACGTACGCTCGGGGCGCGATCTCGACGCCTTTCTCGACCGGCTCGCGCGCTATTTCGACTTCTTCGTGAACGAAATCGGCGGTCGGCCCGCGACGCTCGGCGAAATCCGCGCGCTCGCCGAGGCCGCCCGCCCGACCGCGCGCCCCGGGGAAAGCCCCCGGGAAAGCCCGAGGGCGCCGAATCGATGACCGATTTACGCAAGTTTTACGGTATCCTGCGCTCGATGGGGGCATGGCGCGGCATGGGCCGGGCCGCGCGGCGCGCGACGTCGGAACTGACGGGGCAGCGCCGCGCGAATCGCTTCCCGGGAACGGCACGGCGTTGATAACATGTTGATGCGTCTGTGGATTCTCCTTGCGATCGTGGTTTCCACCTTCGCCGGCTATCAAGGCTATACGCGCGCGCCGGCGGCGATCGATAGCCTGGTCTCGGCGTTGTTCGGCGGTGGCGCGGCGGCGAACGCGCCGCAACTGCCGCTCGTGGTCGCCGTGCTGATCGGGACGGCGCTTCTGTTCGTCCTCACCTTCCTGATGATCGGCCTGCTCGACTGGCGCAAGACGCGCCATGTCGCCGGCGAGATCGCGCGCCTTCTCGAACGTCGCCGCGAAGGCGAGGAGCCCGACCGGCGCGACTTTCTCGCCGCCTTCGGCGAAGCCGACAGCCTGGTCGAGACCGCGGCCGATTACGCGGTGACCCTGGACGAGGCCGAGAACGACGACGCCCCCGGCGGACGCGGCGCTCGCTACCGCGCGACGGTCCCGGCGGATGCCTATTTCCGCGTCGATTCGCTGGTCGAGGAGCGCCTGTTCGACCCCTTCTTCCGCTGGCTGCCGACGGCGCTCGCGACCGTCGGCCTGCTCGGGCTGGTGTTCGGGCTGATCGACGGCCTGCGCACCACGGATGCGATGGCGGCCTCGGGCGCGCCGCTTGCGAGCGGCGCCGAGGGCGGCTTGATCGCGCTGTTCGCGGCCCTTGTCGTCGCGCTCGCCGTCGGCCTTGCGCGCGCGATCCTGATCGCGCTCCGCCGTCAACAGGTCGTGGCCCTCGGTCGCATGATCGATGCGCTGTTCCTCTACGGCGCAGAGTCCTCGCTCGGCTTCGCGCGCGGCGTCGCCGAGGAGGCGGCGTCGCTTCGCCGCACGGTCTCGGCGGTCGGCGCCGATCTCCGCGATACCATGGCCAAGCAAAACGTACAGCTCGCCCGCTCGCTCGAAACCCAGGCCCGGGTCGCGGCGGCGTCGATCTCGGACGCGGTCAGAACGACGCTCAATACCCCGCTGGTCGCGCTGACGTCCGCGGTCGAGCAGGCGACCCGCGACGAGAGCGAGCGCGTCCAGTCGCTGATCGCGGCGACCCTCAAGCGCTTCGTCGAGGAGCTCGAGGGGCAGTTCGGCAATCAGCTTTCCGAGGTCAACGCGCTTCTCCAGTCGTCGAGCGCCATGGCCGCCGACGTCGAGCGCTCGTTCGCCGGGATCGCCGACACGCTCAGCGATCGGCTGGCCGCGCAGGCCGATGTCTTCGCCCGCGAGCTGCGCGCCGCGCTCGACACCGAGACCGAGCGCCACGCCAAGGAAAACAAGGCGCTCGCGACCCAGCTCAAGCGCTTCTCGACCGGGCTCGCGCGCGAGGTCGACAAGCATTCGAAGCGCTTCGACGAATTCCTCGCGGGCGCTCTCGACCGGGTCGAGACGATCACCATGTCCGCGGTCGCGGCCAACGGCGAGGATCTCGCCAAGACCGCCGCCGCCTTCCAGGGTCTCCAGGCGGTGGTCGAGAGCCTGGCGCTGTCGGTCGCGCCGCTTCTCAACCAGGTGGTCGACACCCAGGAGCGCCTGCTCGCCGCCATCGAGGAGGAGAGCCATGCCGGAAAGGCGATCGCCGGCGCCGCCTCGGACATGAACGCGGCGGCGCGCGCGAGCCGCGAGACGGTCGAGAAGTTCGTCGTGCTCGCGAGCGCGCTCGGCGGCGGAACGCCCGCGCCCGCCGGGCGGGACGGCGCCTCCTCGGACGCCAACGACCGCAAGACCCCCGCCAAGAAGGACGCCAAGGAACGCAACGGCGACGCGCTGGGCCGCGCGCTTTCGGAGCTTCGCGACGAGACCGAAGGCCTGATCAAGGACCTGCCCGATCTCTAGGGCGCTGCCTGGAAATTAATGGTGGAACATTGCTCTACCCTCATGCGTCATGCTTCGACAAGCTCAGCATGAGGTGACCTTTCGGGATGCCGCGATTCAGCCTCGCTCCGAGCTTGTCGA
>CAZHDF010000021.1:9195-19578 GCA_964531525.1 uncultured Alphaproteobacteria bacterium
AGCCTCGCTCCGAGCTTGTCGAAGGGTGAGGGGGTGGCTCGATCGCGCCGATCAAGCGCAAGGTTCATCAACGGATTCCCGCGGCATAAGCGCTGGACCATGTCTTTATTCAAAGTGAATTAGCGGAGGCGCGCGGAACGACCATGGGAACATCGGTTCTGGTCACCGGCGGCGCCGGCTATATCGGCTCCCACGTCGTCCGCCGACTGGTCGAGGCGGGCCATGCGGTGGTGGTTTACGACAACCTGTCGACGGGCCGGCGCGAGGCGGTCCTCGGCGCGCCGCTCGTGGTCGCCGATCTCGCCGATCGCGAGGCGCTGCGGCGCTGTTTCGCCGCCGGCGACTTCGCCGCCGTTCTCCATTTCGCGGCCAGCATCGTGGTGCCCGAATCGGTCGCCGACCCGCTATCCTATTACGCCAACAACACCGCCAACACGCTGGGGCTGATCCGCTGCTGCGCCGCGTTCGGGGTCGAACGCTTCGTCTTCTCCTCGACCGCCGCGGTTTACGGCGAGCCGCCCGACGGCATCGCCGACGAAAGCGCGCCGGTCGCGCCGATCAATCCCTACGGCGCCTCGAAGGCGATGAGCGAGCGGATCCTGAGCGACCACGCGAACGCCTCGGCCTTCCGCCACGTCACGCTGCGCTACTTCAACGCCGCCGGCGCCGACCTCGAGACCCGGATCGGCCAGAGCTTCCCGGGCGCGACCCATCTGATCAAGGTCGCCTGCGAGGCGGCGGTCGGCAAGCGCGCGTCGGTCACGGTGTTCGGCACCGACTACGACACGCCCGACGGCACCGGGATTCGCGACTACATCCACGTCGAGGATCTGGCGGCGGCGCATCTCGACGCGCTCGACCATCTCGCGGCCGGGGGCGAAAGCCTGGTGCTCAACTGCGGCTACGGTCACGGCGCGAGCGTGCGCGAGGTGCTCGACTGCGTGAAGCGGGTCTCGGGCGTCGATTTTCCGGTCGAGGAAGGCCCCCGACGCGCCGGCGATCCCGCGCGACTCGTCGCCCGAAGCGCGCGCATCCGCGAGACGCTGGGCTGGCGGCCGCGCCACGACGACCTCGAGACGATCGTGCGGACCGCGCTCGCCTGGGAACGCAAGCTCGCCGGCTGACCCGCCCGCCCGATCAGCCGCCCGACAGCTCTCGCAGGAGCTTGCGGGCCTCGTCCATGGCGGAGAAGGGCTTGCCCGAGCCGACCACGGCCTCGAGCTCGCGCCGGGCCTCGTCCGCGCGGCCCACGGCGTTGAGCGCGACCGCGAGGTGGTAGCGGATCTCGGACTGATCGGGCGCCTGGGCCGCCGCCTTCTTGAGAAGTTCGAGCCCCTCGTCGGCCTTGCCCTCGCGCACCAGAATCCAGCCGAGCGTATCGGTGATCTCGGACGACTGGGGCGCCTTCTCGTGGGCGCGGCGCGCGAAATCGAGCGCGCGGGCGTCGCCGACCTGATGATAGGACCAGGCGAGGTTGTTGAGCAGCACGGGGTTCTCCGGGCTGACGGCGAGAAGGCGCTCGTACTCGCCGATCGCATCCTTGAACCGCTTCGCGTTGAGATAGGCCCCGGCGAGCGCGAGCCGCGTGCGATGATCGTCCGGGTTCTTGGCCAACCAGTCTCGAAGTACGCCGAGCCCGCCCTCGACGTCGCCCGCCTTGGCGCGAGCGTTGTAGAGCCGCAGCGCGAGCGTCGCGCTCGCCTGGCGGGTGCTGGCGGCCTCGTAAGCCTTGGCCGCGCCGGTGAAGTCGCCGGTCCTAATCAGGACGTCGCCTTCGAGCATGGGGCCGACGGGCGAGGCCGGTTGATCGGCGCTCAGCTCGCGCGCGCGCGCGAGGGCCGCATCGGTCTTTTGATCCAGCATCTCGAGTTCGACCGCCGCCACGCGTCCGCGCATGAAGTCGGGCGCGATCTCGCGCGCCTTGACGAGCTGCGCGCGGGCACCGTCGAAATCCTTGGTCTTTATCAGGGCGAGGGCAAGGGCGACGCGCGCCTGCGCCGACTTGGGCTCGATCTCGACGAGCCGCCGGAAGGTGACGATCGCGCTGCTGACCTCTCCCGCCGCCACCTGCGCGCGGGCGAGGGCGAAGAGTGTCTGGGGATTGCCGGGCGCGATGGCATCGGCCTCGCGCGCCACGTCGAGCGCCTTATCGCCCTCGCGCCGCGCGATATAGACGTTGACCAGCCGCAGCCGGGGCTCGACCGCCTTGGGATTGGCCGTGCGCGCGCGTTCCAGAAGCGCCAGCGCGTCCTCGGTGCGGTTTTCCCGTCCGGCGAGGTCGGCGAGCGCGATCAGCGCGCCGGGATTGTTCTTGTCGGCGTCGAGAACCGCCTGGTACTGCGCCCTGGCGGCATCGGCGTCGCCCGCGCGCAGTGCGATCTGCGCGAGGTTCATGCGCGCCGGAAAGTAGTCCGACTGGATGGCGAGCGCCTGCTCGAAGCTTTTCTTCGCCTCCTCGGTCTTTCCCAGGCCGAGATAGGCCGCGCCCTTGAGATTGAACGGCAGCGGATTGCCGTCGAGACGCTTTTCGAGCTCGTCCGCCGAGGCGAGCGCGCCGTCGAAGTCGCGCTTCCTGATCTGGGCGAGCGCGAGCAGGATGCCGGCCTGGGTCTCGTCGGCGTTGAGCTCGAACGCGGTCTTGAGTTCGTCGACCGCGAGATCGGACTTGCCCACGGCCATATGGCTCAGCGCGAGCTGGGTGCGCACCGCGGCCACCACGTCGGGCGAGACCGCCACCGCCTTCTGGAAATACTCGGTGCTCTTGGCGAAATCGCGCTCCTGCATGTAGGCGCTGCCGAGAAGCGCGAGCGCCTGGGCGTCGTTGGGCGCGCTCTCGACGACCGGCGAGAGGACCTCGATCGCGCGCGCCGACTGCCGCTTGCGGATCAGCGTGGCGCCGAGAAGCTTGCGCGCGGCCGGGTTCGCGGGCGCCGCCTCGACGAAGCGCGAGAGATACTGCTCGGCCTGCTCGAGATTGTTCTGGGCATAGCTGACGGCGCCGAACAGGAAGATACTGGGAAGGTGGTTGTCGACCGTCCGGAATACCTTGAGAAGCTCGTCCTGGGCGGCCGCGTAGTCCTTCTTGCGGGCGTCGATGAGCGCCGCGAGATAGGAGGCGAGAGGGTGGTTCTCGGCGGTCTTGCGCACCGCATCGATGTCGGCGCGCGCCTCGCCGTCGCGGTTGAGATCGATCAGCGCCGCCGCTCGACCGAGATGCCCGGCGACCGTGTTGGGATCGAGATCGATGGCGCGGCCGAAAGCCTCGAGCGCGGTCGGGAAGTCGCGTTTCAAGCGCCGGAGCTCGCCCTTGAGAACCCAGGCGTCGACCAGGTCGGGCGACAGCGCGAGCGCCTTGTCGGTCTCTTCCTCCGCCCCCTTGCCGTCGTTCTTGAGCACCAGGATGCGGGCGAGCGCCACATGGATGGGCGCCTGGTCGGGGCGCAGTCGGTCGGCGCCGCGAATCGCCGCCTCGGCATCGTCGAGACGGCGCAGGGACATGAAGGCTTGGCCGCGCAGAAGCAGCACGGTCGCCTCGATATCGTCGCCGCGCTTGCCGCTCTTGATTTCCTCGATGACGCGATCGAACTTGCCTTGGAGCAGATAGGCCCGGCCGAGGGCGACGACCACGCGCGATTCGTCGAGCCCCCGCTCGCGCGCCTTGCGCAGCTCCTTCTCGGCCGCGACGCCGTTGCCCAGCCGAACATAGATCTCGCCCAGGAGATAGCGCGCCGCGACGTTGTCGGGGTCGCTCTGAAGCGCGTTCTTGAGCTGGATGACGGCGGCGTTGACGTCGCCCTTCTCGAGATAGGCGCGCGCGTCGTCGTAATAAGCGTTCGACTGGTCGGCGTTGGCCGCGGCGAAGGCGTTGGGCGACGCGGCGAGGAACAAGGCGCCGACGATCAGCGCGATGCGCGCGACCGCGCGACCGCGCGGGCACCGACTGGCATGATTGGTTGTCGACACGTCGCGTCTCCCTTGTCCTGTCATCGCGGCGCGCGGCCGCTTACCACTTGACATGATGATAGCGCATGAGGTCGTAGAGCGTGGGCCGGCTGACGCCCAGGAGCTTGGCCGCCTGCGAAACGTTGCCGTCGACCTGGGCGAGCGCCCGCATGAGCGCCTCGCGCTCGGCCCGCTCGCGAACCTCCTTGAGGTTGAGGCTGGGCGCCCCGTCGCTCGCCTTCTCGAGTTCGAGGTCGGCGGCCGTGATCCGCTTGCCCTCGGCCATGATGATGGCGCGCTTGAGCCGGTTCTCGAGCTCGCGCACGTTGCCCGGCCAGGCATGCGCGGCGAGCGCGGCGAGCGCATCGTCGGTGAAGCCGCGCACCGAATGGCCGAGTTCCTTGTTCAGGCGATTGAGGAAGTTGCGCGCCAGCACGATGGGGTCGTTGGCGCGCTCGCGCAGCGGTGGAATGCGAATCACGAGCTCGCTGATGCGATAGAACAAGTCCTCGCGGAACGCGCCCGTGCCGATCATCTCGGCGAGATCCTGATGGGTCGCGCTGATGACCCGCACGTCGACCGCGATCGACTTGCGACCGCCGATGCGCTCGATCACCCGTTCCTGGAGAAAACGCAGCAGCTTGACCTGAAGCGGCAGCGGCAAATCGCCGATCTCGTCGAGAAACAGGGTGCCGCCGTCGGCGATCTCGATCTTGCCCTGGGTCTGCTTGACCGCGCCGGTGAAGGCGCCCTTCTCGTGGCCGAACAGCTCGGATTCGAGCAAGTTCTCGGGGATCGCCGCGCAGTTGATGGCGACGAACGCCTCGTCGCGCCGGTCGCTCAGCTCGTGGAGCGCGCGCGCCAGCACCTCCTTGCCGGTGCCGCTCTCGCCGGTGAGCAGCACGCTCACGTCGGCCGGCGCGACCTTCTCGATCGTGCGGCAGACCTTCATCATCGCCGGGCAGGCGGTGATGATGCCGCGCAACGGCATGTCGCGGTCGCCATGGGCGAGACGCCGGTTCTCGGTCTCGAGCCCGTGGAGGTGATGGGCGCGATCGATGATGAGAGCGAGCACCTCGTCGTCGATCGGCTTCTGGTAGAAATCGTAGGCGCCGATTCCCACGGCCTTGACCGCGTTGTCGCGGTCCTCGTTCCCGGTCACGACGATGACCTTGGTCTCGGGCGCCCGGGCGAGGATCGCCTCGAGCGTGGCGAGGCCCTCGGTCGCCCCGTCGGCGTCGGGCGGCAGGCCGAGGTCGAGGGTGACCACCGGGGGCGATTCGCTTTTCACGATCTCGAGGGCGCTTTCGCGATCGCCGGCGAAGAAGAGATTGAACCGCTCGAAGCTCCAGCGCAATTGACGCTGAAGGCCGGGGTCGTCCTCGACGATCAACAGCTTGGGCTTTTTCTTGCTCATCGACCCATGGCCTTTCTTTTACCGACTTCACGCCCCCGCTCCACGTCCGCGCGCGGCAACATCATTCGCATGATCGTCCCCTCCCCCGGGGCCGAGATCACGTCGAGCCGCCCGCCCATGGCGCGCGCGAATTCGCGGCTCTCGTAGGCGCCGATCCCGTAACCCGTGTCCTTGGTCGAGCGGAAGGGACGGAACAGCTCGTCGCGCACGAAGGCCGCGTCCATGCCGGCGCCGTGGTCCTCGATCTCGATCACGGCCTCGTCGTCGCGCCCGGCGAGCCGGACACGGACGCGATCGCCGGCGCCCGAGGCATCGAGGGCGTTCTGGATGAGGTGATCGAGCACGGCGATCAGGCGATCTTCGTCCACGGCAACCGCGAGCCCCCCTCCCCGGATGTCGAGTTCGATCGGTGCCGCTCCCTCCGACCGGTCGCGAACGAGCCGGCGCAGGACCAGCGCGAGGTCGACGACCGGGCGCCGGCCCTCGGTCGGTTCGGCGTGCAATCGTACCAGAAGCCGGTTCATCTTTTCGACCGAATCGCGCACCGTCTGGAGCATATCCTCCTGGAATTCGGGGTTGTCGCGGTGTTTTTCGGCATTGCGCGCCATCAGCGAAAGCTGGCTGACCAGGTTCTTGATGTCGTGAAGCACGAAGGCGAAGCGGCGGTTGAAGGCCTCGAACTGACGCGCCTCGGATAGCGCGCGGGCCGCCTGTTCCTGGGCGAGGTAGCTCGCCGCTTGACGGCCGACGGTCTTGAGGATGTCGTAATCCTCCCAGTTGATCTCGCGCGGCGCCCGGGGCGCGCCGAGAACGATGAAGCCGATCAGTCGCTCGTCGTGAACCAGCGGGACGACGAGCCAGGCACGATCGATCTCGAGCAACCATTCGGGCGCGCCCCCATCGCCGCCGGCCTCGCGGCGCGCGCGCAAATCGTCGAGGTTGACCACCCATTCGCGCTCGCCGAGCAGCCGGGCGAGCAACCCGTCGGCGGGCTCGTCGGCGGCGGGATAGGCCCGGTTCCAGGTCGCGACCAGGGAGAACCGGTCGCCGTCGTCGTCGTCGCGCATCCACAGGGCGCCATCGGGGCTGTCGACGATATCGGCGATCGCCTGGATCGCCCGCTCGCGCAGCCCGTAATGGGACTCGGTCGACGAGATCGTGCGGATGAACTTGAGCCACTCGTCGCGGTAATCGTAGCGGTAGCTGAGAAAATACTTGGTGAGCAGAACCTTGGCGGTCGACCGGGCGCGCCCCGACAGGAGAATGACGATCAGAAGAACGCCGGCCGCGAACAAAAAGGTCATGCGCAGCAGCGTGCCCCAGTCGCCGCCGAACTCGCGCAGATAGTAGCCGGCCGCCGCCGTCGAGAGCATGTAGCCGCCGACCGCGATCAGGGTCATCGAATGGAAGACCACCCGGCGCGAGACGAAGACCTCGATCTCCCAGTCGCGGTTGCGCGCCGCCGAAAGCGCGATCAGCGGCACGATCACCGCATCGACCGCGCCGCGCGCGACCAGAAGGTCGAAATCGAGCGCGCGCACCAGGATCGCGTTGGCGTAGATGAACAGATCGTAGGCGAACAGCGCGCCGAGCCCGAAGCATAGGTGCTTGATCGACCACCGGCGCTCGGAGCTGGTGTTGCGGTAGAGGTTCTCGGCCATGATCAGCCCAAGAACGGCGACCGCGAGGCGGCCGTAGATGCCGACGCCGAAGCCGGTCATCACCAGCCCGAGCTTGAGCGGCACGGCGGGGAACAGATCGATCAGGGCGACGGCGAGACACAGGGCCCCGCTCGCCAGCGGACCGGGGCCGAGGAGACCGAGCCCGCGGTCCTCCTTCCGCGTCATCGTCGCGAGAACGCTCCACAGAACGGCGATCCAGCCGGCGCTGCGCGCGACCTCGGCGATCCGCAGGATCGGCGCGGCCTGATCCTCGGGCATCGAATAGATCGTGGCGATCACGGCCCAGACCGCCGTCAGCGCCGACGCCACGGTCAAAACGACGCCGGCGCCGCGCCCGCGCCAACTGACGATCAGAAGGATCGTCAGAAGCGAGAACGCGACGGCCGCGACGAGATGGCTTATCGCTCCAACATCCATGCCCGAAACCGTATCCCATTAGTCGGCCGCGCCGTCAGCGGACGCCCTCGGGCCACAGGACGACGCGAACCGTCTGCATCAGGATGATCAGATCGAGGAATACGCTAAAATTCTTAACATAATAAAGGTCGTATTGCAGTTTTCCCTTGGCATCCTCGAGCGAGGCGCCGTACGGATAATTGAGCTGCGCCCAGCCCGTGATCCCGGGCTTCACCCGGTGACGCTCGGCATAATAGACGAGTTCGCCGGCTAGGCGGTCGACGAAGAAGGGGCGTTCGGGGCGCGGGCCGACGAAGCTCATCTCGCCCTTGAGCACGTTGATGAGTTGCGGCAGTTCATCGATCCGCGTCTTGCGGATGAAGGCGCCGACACGCGTCACCCGGGGGTCGTTCTCGGCCGCCCAGCGCGGCGTGCCGTCGCATTCGGCGTCGAGACGCATGCTGCGGAACTTGAGCAGCGTGAATCGTCGGCCGCGATGACCGACCCGCTCCTGGCGATAGAGGACGGGACCCGGACTTTCGAGTCGAATCGCGATCGCCGCCGCCAGAAGCAGCGGCAGCACCAGGATCAGCATGATCAGGGCGACGACCAGATCGAACCCGCGCTTGACCGCGTCGCGCAGGGGGCCGACGGCGAAACCGTCGGAATAGATCATCCAGCTCGGCGACATCGAATCGAGATCGACCTGGCCGGTCTCGCGTTCCATGAAGCTCTCGAAGTCGACCACCCGAAGCCCGTCGAGCTTGCATTCGAGCAACGCCTCGACCGGCAGTCCGCCGCGCCGATCCTCGACCGCGACGACGATCTCGTCGACGCCGCGCGCGCGGGCGAATTCCGAAAGCGAGTTGACGCCCATGAGCCGGTGCTCGGGCGAAACCACGGCCGCCGCGTCGTTGCTCGGCACGAAGCCCACGGGCGCGAACCCGTGGCCCGCGTCGCTCGCGGCCAACCGCTCGATCCGCGCCGCGCGCTCGCCCGCGCCGACCACCAGAATGCGGCGCTTGAAGGCGTCGAGGTCGCAGACCTTGATGAACACGAAGCGCGCGGCGAGAACGCCCGCGAGCGCGAGCCCGACCGCGAGCGTCACCGCGTCGCGCCAAATCCAGAGATCGGGCCACAGGTAGAACACCAGCGCCAGGGTGACGAAGGCGAGCCCGAAGCTCGCCAGCAACCGCAGCACGATGGTCGCCATGTCGCGCCCATAGGCCCGATTGTAGAGCCCGGTCGCGAACATCATGACGAGGATCGCGACGACGAAAACCAGCGCCCCCGGCAGATTCGCGGCGATGCCCCGGTCGACCAGCCCCTGCTCGATCAGCGGATTGCGCGCATATGTAATGTAAATGCCCAGGAACACGGCCGAAAAAAGAATGACATTCTCGATCAGGCCGAGAACGAGATAGGGCACGGGGATGTAATGCCTGAACAGTCGGATCATGCTCGCTTGTCTTTTCTTTCATGCGGCGCCCGACCGAAACGGCGGACGCGCGATCCACACGTCTCCTGATCGACATCCTTTATGCCGGGTAGGTGATTAACCAGTGACGGCCGTCACAGTTGGGACGATTTTTCGTGGAATTTTCGCGAAATACGTCATTTCGCGTCGTTTTCGGCGCATGTGGCGCGCGCGTAACCTTAATGGTCGGGCGGTCGGGCCCGCGCGGACGCGCGGGCGGCGATCGGAAGACGGTCAGAAGTAGTAGGAAAACTCGATTTGGATGTAGTCGTCGCGATTGAGCGAGCTGAAGAAGTCGTTGCTCGGGAAAGCGTCGAACGTGCGCGCCTCGAACCCGATCTTCGCCCGCTCGCCGAGGCGCCGGCTCGCCTCGATCGAGAACGCCCGCGCACCCGTGCGCCAGTCGGTCACCACGCCGGCGAGAACCTCGCTTCCGTCGACGTCGTTGAGGGAGAAGCGGAGGCCGGCGAAGACGTCATTGTCGAACAGGGTCGGCGGCGCGGTCGATCCGTCGTCGTCGTTGCGGTCGTCGTAGAGAACCTCGAGCAGCAGGCCGATGTCGGCCTGGCTGTCGAAAGTCCCGGTGATCGTATACTCGAACCCGCCGCCGACGGCGAAGATGCGCGCGCCATGGCCGGTCCGCGTCATCGCCTCGAGCTTGAGCAGCCAGTCGCCGAACGCGCCCTGGAGATCGACGCTCGTCTGGTTGATCAGGTCGTAGCGCGGCACCAGGCGAAAACCGCCGCCGCTCTTCGCCCGGGTCAGAAAGCGCGGCTCGCGACTGGTGCCGTAAAAATGCGCAAGACCGATATCCCACGGCCCCAGGCTCCGCGCCCAGCGAATCGCGAGATCGGGGTGGTAACGCTCGGCGCCGGCCTCGTACTCGGCGGCGGCGACGTCGACCGGAATCGGCGAGCGCAGCCGCCCCTCGACGCCGGCGAAGGTCCGCTCGCGAAAATACGGCATCACGAACAGCTCGGTCGTTCCCCAGTCGCGGTCGAGGGCGAGGCTGACCATGGGCTGGCCCAGCTTGTCCTCGCCATCGGGGTTTTCGACCAGATCGGTCTGATTGATGATATCGACGAGATGCTCGGACTCGAGCGCCCCCCAGAACACCTTGTCGGCGCCCACGCGCAGCATCCAGTCGTCGCCCAGGTACTCCCAGCGGAACTCGCGAAGATCGAGATGGGTCCGTCGGCTGTCGTTCTGGTCGAGCCGCGCGAAGCCGGTGATCGCGAAGTTCTGCGCGCCGCCGTCCCATTCGACGAAATACTCGGGCTGCACGGCGACCGAAAGCCCGGACCCATCCTGCCCGGCGAATTTCTCGTCGCGCGGGAAGAACCGAAGCTCGGGCGCGATGAAGCCCGAAAAGCGCCCGCGCAGGGTCGTCGCGGGCGGCGGCGCGGGCTCGGCCGCGGCGACGGGCGCGGGTTCGGGTGGCGCGGGCGCGGCGGCGGTCGGGGCCGGTA
>CAZHDF010000021.1:19678-30656 GCA_964531525.1 uncultured Alphaproteobacteria bacterium
GGAAACCGCCGGCGCGGGGCTGGGCGCAGGCGCGGGTGGCGTTGGCGCCTCGACGGCGCGCGTCTCGGGAGAAGCCGGCGCCTCCGCCTCGATCGCCGGGGGCGGCGCGGGTGGCTCTTCGGCCGGAGCGGGTTCGGGCGACGGGCCCTCGGCTTGCGCGGGCGCCGGCACCTCGACCTCGAGCGCACCGCCGGACGGGCGAACGACGAAGCAGTCGACGCCCCGAGCCTTGAGCGCCCGGCACATCCGCCGCGCCGCGCGAGCGTCGGCGAACGGTCCGATGCGCAGGCGGAAGAACACGCCCATCTGGGTACCGAGATCGACGCGCTCGATTCCCGGCTCGAAGGCGGCGAGAAGGTCCGGGTGCGCGCCCGCCAGCCGTCGCCAACCCGCAAGGGCGACCGCGCGGCTGCGATAGGCGGCGAGCTGCACGCGCCAGCCCCGCGCCGCCACGGCGACCTGCCACTCGCCCGTGCCCGAGGTCGCCCCGGTCGTCGTCGACGCGGCCCAGGCATCCGGCGCCATGAGCGCGGCGGCCGCAACGCTCGCCGCGACAAATGCCGTGCAACGGAAGGTCCCGGCCATCGTCAGTTCAGTCTCTTGAGACGCGCGCGCGTGAAGTCGGCGGGCGAAAGTCCGCTCCGAAACTCGTAGTTCTCGAAGATCAGGCGCGTGCTCTTGCCGTTCTGGAGGTTTTGCATGTCGAGAAAATCCGCGCGCCAGAAGCGGTCGAGGTAAAGCCGGTAGTCCGAGAACACGAGCCTCTTCAGGAGATCGCCGCGCCGATCGTAATAATCGATCCGCTCGAAGCGATACGTATCCCGGTCGATCCAGACCACCTCGCGCCCGTAGCCCGAGCGGCGATCGACCGGACGGCGCTCGACCACGAAGCAGGCGCGCTTCCCGCAGGCTTCGTCGCGAAGATAGGTATAGGTGTATTTTTCGACCTCCTGCGAGGTCATGTCCTCGTAGGCGAACTCGCTGCCCACGAACGGTCCCGACTTGTTGCTCGCGGCGATCCGCTTGACCCGCTTGAGCGCCGGCAGATAGAGCCACTGGTCGTCGGAGCCGCTCTTGTGGGTATAGGTGAGCAGCCCGGTGCCGCGAATATCGCGTGGGCTTTCGAACACGATCAGGTTGCGGTCGCCGTCGTTCTCCATCTCGATCGCGCTAAAGCGCATGCGCCGCGTGCTCTCGTCGCCCTGGCGATTGCGCAGCACCATGATCATGCGCGCGGTCACGTCACCGAATCCCGAATCGCGCCGATCGGCCTCGCGCGCGATGGCGAGCCCGCGTCCCCCGTCTCCCTCGGCGCGCGCGAGACCCGGCGCGATACCGGCAATCGCCGCGACGAACAGAAGAAGCGCGGTCCGGCGCATGCCCTAAAGCTCCGTCGTAGGCGCGACGGGCGCTTGCGCGCGCTCTCGCCGGCCTTCGACCGCCATCACCAGCGACGGCAGGAACAGGAGGTCGGCGACCAGCGCGAATGCGATCGTCAGCGCCGAGAGCGTACCCATCTCCCAATTGACGCGGAAGCTCGACTGCGCGAGCACGAGGAACCCCGCGATCAGCACCACCGAGGTCGTGACCAGCGCCCCGCCCACGGTCTCGAAGGCATAGCGCACCGCATCGGCCGGCGACAGCCCCGCCTCGCGGCGCGCGCGCAAATATTTGGACAGGAAATGCACGGTGTCGTCGACCACGATGCCCAGTGTCATCGCCGCGATTGTGGAAAAGGCCAGACCCGCTTGGCCGACCATGACCGCCCAGATGCCGAATGCAAGAACCGCGGGAATGGTATTGGGAAGCAAGCTGATCAACCCAAACTTCGCGCTGCGTAGAACGGCGCCGAGGCACAAGGCTATGAGTAGCACGGCGATTCCCGTCGCGCCAAGCATGCTCTTGATGTTTCGCTCCGAGATGTTGGCGAACATCATCACGGTGCTGGTGCCGCCGGTCGCCATCGTCGGCGGTGCATGGGCGGCCAGCCAATCCTGCGCGCGTCGGTCGAGCCTTCGGATCTCGCGGGTCGAGATCGAATTGAGCACCACGAGAAAGCGGCTCGCGTCGCGATCCATGGTGATGAGGTCGTTGAGATCGAGGCCGAGCGGCAACGATAGTTCGTATAGCAAAAGATACTGCGACGCGAGTTCGCGGCTTTCGGGCAGGCGATCGAACGCCGGGTCGTCGCCGTGCATGTTGCGATTGAGCCGCTTGATGATGTCGACGATGCTCGACACATGGCGCACGCCGGGCTGGGCGCGGAACCAGTCGGCGAACGCCTCGACGGTCGCGAGATAGGCGGGGTTGTTGATGCCGCCGGGCCCATCGCTCTTCAGCGAATATTGCAGCGTGTAGATGCCGGTCAGGCGGTCGGTCGCGAAATCGGTATCGCGCCGGAAGGTCGTGCTCTGGTCGAAATAGGCGACGAACTCGTCGTTGAGTTCGATCCTCGGAATCTGCGAACCCAGCGCGAGGACCAGTAGCCCGGAAACCGTCAGCAGCGCCTTGCGCCGGGCGATGACGAACTCGGCCAGCCCGTGCATGAAGCCGTTCGCGCGATCGCGGACGCGCTCGGCGCGCGGCGGCCGGAACGCGAGCATTGCGGGAAAGACGGTGAGCGAGAGCACGAACGCCACGGCGACGCCGGCTGCGGCGATGTTGCCGAGGTCGCGGAACGGCGGCGCGTCGCTCGCGTTCAGACTGAGAAACCCGACCACCGTCGTGAGCGAGGTGATGAACACCGCCTCGAAGTTTATGCGCATGCTTTCGACCAGCGCCTCGTGGGGTGCGACCCCGCGTCGGCACTGCACCTGATAGGTCTTGAACAGATGCACGCAGTCGGCGACCGCGACCGTGACGATCATGATCGGCGCGATGGCCGAGGGAGGCGTGAGGAACAGCCCGGTCCAGCCGGCGAGCCCCATCGCCACTCCGGCGGCGAGCGCGGTGACGGCGAGCGTCGCGAGAACGCCGACGACCGAGCGCAGGAACAGCCAGAGCACGAGCGTAACCATCGCCCCCATGATCGGGTTCAGGGTCTCGAGGTCGCGAATGCTTGCTTCGGGGAAGGCGTTGTTGAGCATGACGATGCCCGTGAGACGCACCGTCACGCCCGGGTTCTCGGCCTCGATTCGCTCGGCGAGCGCACGCGCCGCGGTCACCGCGCGCGGCACCTCGCGGGCGAGGTCCTTCCCCGGAAGCTGAAGCGTGGCGTTGATCCCGGTCACGTCGCCCTTGGGCGAGACCAGACGGTCGACGAGCATCGGATCGCTGAGCGCGACCTGGCGAACGCGCGCGATCTCGTCCGCGCCGCGCGCGAGCGGATCGGTCACCAGGTTCTCGATGACGAGGTCGTCGCCCTCGGCGTAGCTGTACTGGAAGTTGGTCACCGAATCGACGCGCCGCACGTAGGGAATCTGCCACGCCGCCTCGGTCATGCGCTCGACCAGGTCGAGCATCCGGGGCGAAAGCGCGTCGCCGTCGTCGGGGGCGATAACGAACAGGATGTTGTCCTGCTTGGTGTAACGGTTCTGGAGCGCCTCGAAGGCCCTGAGTTCGGGGTTGTCGGGACTGAAATAGACGCGATAATCGATGTCGAAGCCGAGACGCGCGACGCCGGCGATGGCGACGGCGCAGATCAGCAGGCCCACTGCGAGAACGCGCCGGCGGCGGCGCACGACCCAGTCGGCGAAGCGAACGACGGCGTTTTCGATGCGCGGGGTCACGGCCGGGCGCGCGCGAAGGGAAACAGCGGAAAACGCGACCGATGAGCACACCGACCAAACCCGGCGAGGCCGAGCCGTCGATCGCCAACGAACGCCGGCGCGTTCGCCGGCTGTGGTATTTCTGGGCGCAGCTTCGGCGCGACCGCGCGCTTCCCGCCTTTTCCGAATTCGATCCCCATCGTCTGCCCGTCGCCTGGAGCGCCTGCTTCGTGTTGACCGTCGCCCCGCCCGCCGGTCCAGGAGCGTCCGCGGGCGCGCCCGCGCGCGTCCGGGCGGACCAAGAAGGGTTCGCGCCGGTGTTCGATTACGTCGGCCCGGAGTTGACCGACGCGGACGACGCCGACCTCGTCGGCCGCCCGGCTTCGACCGTTCGGCGGAATACCCTGCTCGGCGCGGCGGTCCATTCCCTCGACACCCTTCTTGCGCGGCGCGAACCGGTCGTGACCGAGGGCGAGATCGCCGACCGCGACGGCGACACGATCCTTTACCGAAGCATCCTCCTGCCGTTCGGCGCCGACGGCAAGACCGTCGACCGCGTGCTCGGCGCGGTGACCTTCCGCACCCGGCGCAAACCCTAGCCCGCTAGCGTTAACAGAAATTGAACGCCCCCGCGATTGCCGACCGAATCGACGCCTCTCGCTCCCGAGGCGTAAGGCGACCTTAACGAAATTGGTTTTTCGTAGGCGCGGACAAATTGACGGCTTATGATGCCAAGCAATCGTTTCGAGAGTAATCGGTGACATTCCTGGTTCGACCGCCTCATGTTGGCTCGCCGACCCCAATATCGTTTTGCTGGCGCGCGGGGCGGCGTCTTGCTTTTGTCGTCGTTCTCGCCGCCTTGGTTGCGGCCTGCGGCGATAAGCTCGACCTCAGCGCGAATGACTATATTCAGCAAGCCCGTGAACAGCAGCTTCAGGGAAAACTGCGTGCGAGCGTCATAAGCCTCAAGAACGCGCTCCAGAAAGATCCCCAGAGCGCGGCAGCTCGGCTGCTGATCGGCCAGATCTACGTCGATCTCGGGCTCGGCGCGCAAGCTGAGAAGGAGCTCGTGCGGGCGCAGACTCTCGGCATCGACAGGCAAACGATCGTCAAGCCCCTGGGGCTTGCACTTCTTCTCCAAGGAGATAACGCGCGACTCCTGGAAACGATCCGCCCAAGTGAAACCGATGGTCCGTCGATCAAGGCGGTGACGCTTGTGCTGCGCGGGCGCGCGCTGACCGGTCTAGGTCGCCTCGACGAAGCCGAGGACGCGCTTACCCAAGCGCAGAAGCTCAATCCCAAGGCTCCCGATGTTCATACGGCGCTTGCCCGTCTCGCCATTGCGCAACGCGACCTTGCCCGAGGCGAAGCGGAACTCGCGCAGGCCGAAAAAATCGCGCCCACCGACCCCGACGTCCTTGCCGTGCAAGGTGACATTTCCTTCCTGCGCGGCGATTTCGCGACCTCCGAAAGCGCATTCGCCGACATTCTCAAAACCCGCACCAATAATCTGCGTATTCGAGCTTCACTTGCACGAGCGCAGATCGGCGCGGGAAAGCTGGACGAGGCGATCAAGAACCTTGATCGCGTGCTTAAAGCGATCCCCAGCCACCCGTCGGTAAATTATTTGCGAGCGGTCGCCGCCTATGAAACGGGCGATTACCAGGGCGCGATCGATCGTCTCGAAGTCGTGTTCAAGGCCGTTCCATCTCACCTTCCGAGCCTTCTCATGGCTGGCGCAGCAAATTTCGCGACCGGTCGCTTCGAACAGGCGAACCGCTTCCTCAGCCGCTTCCTCGCCCTGGTTCCCAACCATGCAGATGCGCGTAAGCTTCTGGCTTCGACTCAGCTTCGTCTCGGACGACCTGCGGAAGCAGAAAAAACATTGAGCCCTCTCGTTGCTCAGGGCGACGAGAACGATGCCTCCGTACTTGCCATGATCGGCCAGGCCGCAGTCCAAACCGGCGACATGGCGGCCGGCAGTCGCTACTTCCAGAAAGCCGTTCAGCTTTCGCCGAAAAATGCCGTGCTTCGCGCAAACCTCGGGCTCGTGCGACTCGCACTCGGCGAGCCGGGCCAGGGGGTCGAAGATCTCGAACAGGCAGTGGAGATCGACCCGGGGACCGATCGCAACGAATATATTCTTATTCTTGGTTACATACGCGCGAAGCGTTTCGACGACGCGATCAAAGCGGCGAAACGCTTGCAGGAAAAGGAGCCCGATAACGCCACTTGGTACACGCTGGCCGGGCTTGCCTATTTCAGCAAAAAAAACAACAAGGCGGCGCGGAAAGCCTTCGCCAAGGCGTTCGAAATCGCGCCCGGGCGCATCGACGCCGGGAACAATCTCGCGATGCTTGCCGAAAGCGCGGGGGACTTGGATGCTGCACGCGGCTATCTCGAAAAAGTGCTCAAGAAACATCCGACCGATCTGCGCACGAGCCTGCGACTCGCGCGCATAGAAGCCAAGGCAGGTCTGGCGGACGAAAGCATTTCGCGACTCGTCCAAACGGTCGAAGATCAACCCAACAGCATGTTCGCGCGCTTATTCCTAGGACGCGCCTATCTCAGAACCGGCAAAGCGGAGAAAGCAGCGGCCGTGGCCGAGGAAGGTCTGCGTTCCAATCCAAGCGACCCAGGATTGCTCGAGATCGCCGGACGCGCCTATCTCGCGACGGATCGGGCGGACGATGCCGCAGCAGTGTTTCGGCGCCTCACTGAAACCGCTCCCAACGCGGCCGAGGCGCAGTTCCTTCTCGGAAAAGCCTATATATCGGCGGGCAACCTGAACGCCGCAGTCGCCGCATTCAAGGCGGCGGTCGCCATCGACGGTCGCCATGTTCGAGCCAGGATCATGCTCGCCCGCAGCTATCTCGACGAAGGACGATCCGACGAGGCGATACCACTTCTCGATGCGCTCGCCAAGGACCTGCCGAACAACCTCGCGGTCACCGATCTCCGGGGGCGGGCCGCCCTTCTCGCCGGGCGCTTCACGGAAGCGATATCATTCTTCCGCAAGGAGCATGAGGCAAAGCCAACGAGCGAAAGCGCCGCGCGCCTCGCTCTCGCCCAGTGGCGCGCGGGCGACCGCCCGGGCGCCATCGCGACACTCGAGGCACGGCGAAAGGACAACGCCGACGACCTCGTCATTCGTTTTCAGCTCGCAAGCTATTACCAAGCACTCGACCGGCTCGATGACGCACGCGCGGTGCTCGCCGAGGTCGTTGCCCTCACACCAGATAATGCGATTGCCCATAACGATCTTGCTTGGGTTCTCCTGCGCAAGGGAGATACCACCAGCGCCGTCAAGCATGCACGACGCGCACAAGAACTCGCACGCGACGATGGCAACATAATGGACACTCTGGGGCTCGCCCTTCTGGAATCGGGCGATGCCGAAGGTGCGCTTCGCGTTTTGCGCGATGCGGTCGCAAAACTACCGGATCGACCCGATATCGCATTTCATCTTGCGCGCGCCCTTGCCAAGACAGGCAGAACAGAGGAAGCACGTGGCCTCCTCGAAAAGCTGCTCGCCCAAACCGCTTCGTTCAGCGAGCGCAACGCGGCACGAGCCTTTCTCGATCGCCTCTCACCCTAGGATATGGCCCATTGGCACTGATCGTATCCCCACTCGGCACTCATGAAATCGGAGAATAGAGAGCTGCGGATGGGGGCGTGGACCGGTCCGATTCAACGATTCTGTTCCTAGCGCCCGGTATTCGGATCACCGGTTATCCGTTTGTGCGAGAATGGCGATCTTCTCTTGTATTGGCGGCGCGGATTGGCCATATTCGCCGCAACTCTTCCGATAAATCTTAACAAGCTGGTAACCTCGACCAGCGATCATTACACCCCGGGCAGTGGATGAAGCGGCATCGGAATCCGTGACGGGTTCGCAGGCTGTCGGTTCGTTCCGGTCCGCGTACGGGAGCGCTTGGTCGTATCTGGGGGCGTTTGAATGACGAAGAACAGCGTTCTCTCGGCGGTCGCCGATGAAAGTTTGGAAAGGATCGTGACAGTTTCCCCCAACATCCCCCCGACGAGCGCGCAACCGCAAGGCTTGCTCGCCGACACCGCGCCGCCGCCCGCCAAGACGGGCGCCGCCACGCTGATTGACATTTATCACCACTGGTTCGAGATCGTGCAGGCGACCGACGAGGCGCTGCGCGCCGAGGCGTACCGGCTTCGCTATCAGGTCTATTGCGTCGAGAACCCGTTCGAGGATCCGACGGAGAACCCCGACGGGCTCGAGACAGACGAGTTCGACGACCGCTCGGCCCATAGCCTGCTGATCCATCGCCCGACCGAGACGGTCGCGGGCTGCGTTCGCCTCGTGCTCCCGAAGCCGACCGTCGGCACGGTTCGACTGGTGCTGCCGGAAGGCGGGCGCAAGCCGGGAACGCTTCCCATCCACCGGGTCTGCAACCACCCGGCGCTTCTGGACCCGGCCGTTCTTCCTCCCGAGACGACCGCCGAGATCTCGCGGTTCGCGATCTCGAAGGCATTCCGGCGGCGCCGCCGGGATGGCCGTTTCCCCGACAGCGTCGAGGGCGTGGTCGCGGACAGCATCCGCGTCCCCGACCGGCGCCTGCTTCCGCATATGACCCTGGGGCTCCTCAAGGGCGTGATGGAAATGAGCGCCGAGCATGGGATCACCCATTGGTGCGCGGTGCTCGAGCCCGCGCTTCTGCGCCTGCTCGGCCGCCTCGGCCTGCACCTCACGCCGATCGGCCCGACGGTGCAATACCACGGCCTGCGCCAGCCGGCTTACGCCGATATCGCCGAGCTCGCCGTGCGGACCAAGCTCGAGCGGCCCGAGGTCTGGGAGCTGTGCACCGAGGGCGGACGTCTGCTCGCCAAGCTTCCGAACCTCGCCGGCGGCGAGCGGTCGGCCGGCGGCTGACCGGGCGATGGCGGCGCGCCCTCGCCCCCACCCCGGGACGGAGCGGCCCTTCCGCTACGACGAGGCGTTCGACCGCAATATCGGCTGGATCACCGCGCGCGAGCAGCAGGTTCTGCGCGCCGCCACGGTGGCGATCGCCGGGCTCGGCGGGGTCGGCGGGGTTCATCTGACGACGCTCGCGAGGCTCGGCGTCGGCGGCTTCCGGATCGCCGACATGGACCGCTTCGAGCTCGCCAACTTCAACCGCCAGGTCGGCGCGACGACCGCGACCCTCGACGCCCCCAAGGTCGAGGTTCTCGCGGCCATGACGCGCGAGATCAACCCCGAGGCGCGGCTCGCCGTTTTCGACCGGGGGGTGGCCGCCGACGGCATCGACGCCTTTCTCGAAGGGGCCGATCTGTTCGTCGACGGGCTCGACTTCTTCGCCCTCGATATCCGTAGCCGGTTGTTCGAGCGCTGCAGGACGCTGGGCATCCCGGCGATCACCGCCGCGCCACTCGGCTTCGGCGCCGCTTATCTCGTGTTTCTGCCCGACGGTCCGTCGTTCGAGGAGTATTTCCGCCTCGAGAATCTCTCGCCCGAGCGGCAATACGTCAACTTCGCCCTCGGCCTCGCGCCCGCGGGCCTGCATCGCGCCTATCTCGCCGACCCGTCCAGGCTCGACCTCGCGGGCCGACGCGGGCCGTCGACCGCCGCCGCCTGCCAGCTCTGCGCGGGCGTCGCCGCGGCCGAGGCGGTCAAGATCCTGACCGAGCGCGGCCGCGTGCGCGCGGTGCCCTGGTATCACCAGTTCGATCCCTTCCGCGGACGCTGGGTCTCGCGCCGACTCAAGGGCGGCAACCGCAACCCGGTGCAGGCGCTCAAGCTGCGGCTCGCCTACCGCCTGAGCGAGCGACTCGCGAGAAGCGCCTGGCCGGCCGAGCCCGCGCCCGAGGGCGCAAGCGAGATCGAGCGCATTCTCGACCTCGCGCGCTGGGCGCCGAGCGGCGACAACAACCAGCCCTGGCGGTTCGAGATCACCGGCGAGGACAGCCTGACCATTCGCCTGCATGACCGGTCGGACGACGACGTCTACGACTACAACGGCGGCCAGCCCACGCTTCTCGCGGGGGGCTTCCTGCTCGAAACCCTGCGCATCGCGGCCTCGACCTTCGGGCGGCTCGCCTGGTGGGAGTATCGCGGTCGCGCGGGCGGGGGAGAAGGGGGCGAGAAGGGCGAAGGGGGCGATCACCTGATCGACGTCTCGCTCGCCAAGGCTCCCGGGGTCGCGGCCGACCCGCTCGCGCCCTTTGTCGCGATCCGCTCGGTCGATCGACGGCGCTACCGGGCGACGCCGTTGACGGATGCGCAAAAGCGGGCGCTCGAGGCAAGCCTCGGCGACGAGTTCACGATCGACTGGCACGAAAGCCCGCGCGCGCGCTGGCGCATGGCGCGGATCAATGCGCGGGCGACCGATATCCGCCTCAACATCCCCGAGGCGTTCCGGGTGCATCGGCGAATCCTCGACTGGAGCCACCGCTTCAGCGCGCGCGGCGTGCCGGCGGCGGCCATCGGCCTCGATCCGCTGACGCTCAAGCTCACGCGCTGGGCGTTCGCGAGCTGGGCGCGCATGCGGCGGCTCAACCGCCTGCCCGGCGGCACCCTGATCGCGCGGATCGAGATGGACCTTCTGCCCGGGCTCTTCTGCGCGGCGCATTTCACGATCGCGCGCCGCGCGGCGACCCCGCCGGACGCCGACGACGCCGTGCCGGCGCTTCTGCGCGCGGGCCAGGCGCTCCAGCGCTTCTGGCTCACGGCGACCCGCCTGGGCCTCGTCCTGCAGCCGGGCCTCGCGCCGCTCTGCTTCGCCCATTACGGCGCCAAGGGGATCGCCTTCACCGACGCCCCCCGCATCCGCCGCCAAGCCGCCCGGCTCGCCGCCCGCGTCGCCGGGCTCGCATCGTGCGGAGAAGACGGTCGCGCCGGACCGCCCGAGGCCGCCGAGGCCCTCCTGTTCGCCGGACGCATCGGCAACCCCCGCGCGGGCGCTGCAAGCGCAAGATCGCGCCGCCGCCCCCTCGCCGAGCTCATGGGAACGGACACGAAAATGGGGCAATCGAGCGAAACGCAAGCCCACCCCCGCCCCGCGACCGCCAGCGACTGATAAAAGCTCGGGCGGGCCCCCTACCGACGGCCCGCCCCTTATCCCCAAGACACAAAAGAAGACCCTCCCCCGACCGAAGTCGGGGGAGGGAACTTTGGAGGGTCAAACTTTAGTTCGTGTCGGCTCGCGCCGTCAGACTAGGCCGTCTTGCGACGCCGCCGCACCAGCGCACCGAGACCGAACAGACCGGCGCCCAGCAGACCGAGCGTCGCGGGCTCGGGGACC
>CAZHDF010000022.1:0-30456 GCA_964531525.1 uncultured Alphaproteobacteria bacterium
GCCCGACGGCTCGCTCACGAGCCGCATCCTGGTCACCATCCTGAGGCCGTCGGCTCTGCGCGACGACGTGGTCGCCATCGAGGCCCGCTTCCGGGTCTCTGGATCGGCCGGCGCCTGGATCTTCATCCCGCCCCAGCCCGCGGACGCGGGCGAGGTCTCGATCGCGCCGGTCGAGGACGGAGAGACATACGACTTCGCGCTCCGCTACGTCACGATTGCCGGCGATCGTGGGGCATGGGGTACGACGCAGACGCACACCGTGGCCGGCAAGACCGCCGCGCCCGCGGATGTGACCGGCTTCTCGGCCTCGCAGAACGGCGACGTCGTCAACTTCCGCTGGAACCAGGTCCCCGACCTCGACCTCGAGGGCTACGAGATCCGCTTCGGGCCCGTGGGTGGGACCTTCGCCGACGCAACGCCCTTGACCGAGGTCACGCGCGGGACCGCGATCACCAACGCGCAGGTTCCGCCCGGCACCTGGACGTTCCACATCGTCGCCGTCGATACCTCCGGCAACCGTTCTCTCAACCCGGCGACCGCGACCGCGACCATCGCCGCGACTTTCGATATTATCCTGCAGAGCGAGCAGGCACCAAGGTGGCCCGGGACGCTGAGCGGCTTCGTCAAGCACTACACGGGCGTGCTGGTGCCGGACTCGACGAGTCTCGCGGGCGATCTCGGGTGGGAGACGTTCGATCAATTCGTCCCCAACCCGGTCGCGCAAGCCGTGTACGAGGCGCCAGAGCAGGACGTCGGCTTCGACGACACGGTGCGCGTCTGGGCCGACGTGGCCTCGGCGCTCGGGCCAGGCGAGACCACGGGCGTCGCCGATCCTTCTTATGAAATCGACTACCGAAAGGCGGCGGGGTCCTACGACGGCTTCGAGCCGTGGACGATCGGCAACGTCGATGCTCGCTTCGTCAAGCAGAGGATCGTGCTCGATACGTCGAAGGGCGTCGCCAAGATCACCGGCTTCAAGCCGACGGTCGATCTGTTGGAGCGCAGCGAGGGCGCGGACGGCGTCGCGATCGCGGCGGGCGGCACGGGCATAACGTTCGGCCGGGCCTTCCACCTGACGCCGCGGGTCAAGGTGGTCGCCGACGGCGCGAGCGCGCGCATCGCGACCAAGGCGAATGTCTCCACGGCGGGCTTCACGGCCCATGTGTTCGACACCGCCGGCAACGACGTCGGCGGCACGGTCGACTGGGAAGCGACGGGAGTATGAGCGATGGGTGACGCGGCAACGCCCCGGCTGCCGGACTTCACGAGCCAGACGGCGAGCCAGTACAAGGCCAACATCGATGCCGGCTTCGCGGTCGCCGACCGGCTCGCCTGGGCCTTCGCGCCCCACGAGCAGGCGACGCCCGACATGACGGTGCGCATCGAGGCCGGCGCGATCTTCGACGGCGCGACGCTCACGGAGGTCGCGGCGCAGTCGACGAGCGCCATCGCGGCGCCGACGACCAACCCGCGCATCGACCGCGTGGTGATCGACCGGGCGACGGGCGCGGTCTCGGTTGTGGCGGGCACCGAAGCGGCGAGCCCGACGCCGCCCGCGATCCCGGCCGGCAAGGCGCCGGTCGCTCGGGTCTCGCTCGCCGTCGGCCAGACGGCGATTCAGAACGCCGACATCACCGACGAGCGTCATCTCGGGTTGCTGGGGCTCGGAGACGCGGCGACCGAGAACGTGGCGGCGGGTGGCTCCGGCCCTCTCCTGCGCAACGACGGCGACGGATCGGGGCTCTCCGGCATCCAGTCGTTTCCCGCCGGGACGCGGATGCTGTTCCAGCAGACCTCAGCGCCGACCGGATGGACCAAGGAGACCGGCGCCGGCTTCAACGACGCGGCCTTGCGGATCGTCACCGGCACGGTCGGCGGCGGCGGGGCTACGGGGTTCGCGACCGTGTTCGGGGCCGGCAAGACGACGGGAGGCCACACGCTCTCGGTCTCTGAGCTCGCGCCGCATACGGGCCATGTCGACAGCGTCACCACCACGACCGTCCAGGCCCCTTCGATGTCGTCGACCACGAGGACCGTGGTCAGCGCCGTCAACACGAGCAACCGCGGCTCCGGCGCCGCCCACGACCACACGCTGAGCCTCGACCTCGCCTACAAGGACGTCATCGTCGCATCCAAGGATTAGCGAGCCATGCCACGGTACACAGTCATCGTTCCCGATCGCCTGTTCGGCATCGACGGGGTGTTCCGCGAGATCGACACATCCAAGCTCGACCCCCGCATTCACGCCCTCTCCTGGGACGGCGCGAAGGGCGAGGTGGAGCTCGTGAGCCCCCGCGAGAACAAGCCGATCACGTCGTTCCCCGAGCTCGCCGCCTTGGTCGCGGCGTGGACGGAAGCAGGAAGACCCAAGCCCGCGCCGGCGCCTGCGACGATCGCCGAGGCGCGCCGGCGAAAGCTCGCGGCGCTCGAGGCCCACCGGCATTCGATCACCGACCGAGGGTTCCTCTGGACCGACGGGCACCGCTACGACCGCCATCGCGAGGACATGGTGATGATCCGCACCTTCGTCGCCTCGATCGCCGCCGGCCTCGGCGTCCCGGGCGGCGGGTCGACGTTCTCCTACTGGGACTTCGACGGCGTCCCGCGCCAGTTCACGGCGCAGCAGTTTCTCGCCTTCGCCAAGGCGATCACCAACGACGCGCAGGCCCGCTTCGAGGCCTGGGAAGCCCACCGCAAGGCGATCAACGCCATCGCCGCCGATACCTCGAAGACGGCTGCGCAGCGGATCCAGGACATCGAGAGCTACGACTTCACCGGAGGATGGCCAGCGTGACCGACAGCGACCCGAACGGCTACAAGTGCCCCTACACGGGATTCAAGAAGCGCTGCGTCGACATGCGCGCGCAGTGCCCGAAATGGGTCCATCTGCTCGGCCGCCACCCGCAGACATCGGCGCCCGTCGACCAATGGGATTGCGCCGACAGGTGGCTCCCCCTGCTGATCATCGAGGCCGCCAGCGAGACGCGCGGCGCCGCTGCGGCGATCGAGAGCTTCCGCAACGAGATGGTGAGACAGGGCGAGATCGTGCTCGCCCTTCCCCAGGCGCGCGCGATCGGTCGCGGGCGGCCGGTGGATGGCGGTGGTCGACATCGCGGCTGACGCTCGGCCAGCCGCAGCCCCGTCTGGGGAATGCCTGATCTCATCATGACCGACGACCAGATCCGTCGCATCGTCCGAGAGACGGTGCGCGAGACCCTGATCGAGCTCGGGCTCGACGTGTCTTCGCCCGAGGAGATCGTCCGCCGCCAGGCCGACTTCGCGTATCTGCGCAAGGCGCGCGAGGGCGCCGAGGACCTACGCCGCATCGCCCGGCGCTCGGCCGTCGGCATCGCCCTCTCGGCCCTCGCCTACGCGCTCTGGGTCGGGCTCAGGGCGACCATCGGGCGCGACACCTAGCTCGACTTCCATACTTCAAGCGCCGTATCGATTCCGTACGCGGGTGCGGAAACCGTCAGCCATGTCCGACACCTTCGCGCTTGCCCTTGACGCCGTTCGGCGCTGGGAGGGCTGCCGCAAGCGTATCGAGAAGGTCTTCGGTTGGGTCAATGTTCAGGTTGGACAGACCAAGTCTCGTTTACGAGGGCGGTGACGGGTGGAGGCACTTTCAACTTTATGCTCTCCGCTGACAACTTCATCCGATAGTTTAAACGCCTCGAAGAGTTCCCAACATAACCCTGGGAACCGCTCAAACCTCACCTTCCATCGAAGATCGGCGGCGAAAACCGACTGATCCGGCGCAATCCACTGCCCCTTGGCGCTATCCGCCTTTCAATACCACCTCCAATAACGCAGCCCTCACCGGTTTTTCAGCAGCCTGCTAGCAGAATTTTCGACGACCTTCGGAGACAATCATGGCGTGGATTTACGTCATGCTGCCTCCCGAGACCTCTTGATCTCTTAGGAAAGCCACGCGATTTCGCTTTGTGCGCGAAGTCGCCCCCCCCATAATCCGGCCTCCGGTAAGCAGTCGGTTCGAAAATGAGGCCGCTCAGAAAATCCTCAAGGACGATCGTCCATCGTAATCCGTGGAACACGGTCTACCATGTGGAGGCCGAGTTTGGCGCCTTTTGCAAGGACTACTGGGTCAACGTGTTCGGACCCCGCGCGGGCGTGGTGGCCGTGCGCGATGGGCGCGTCCTGCTCGTTCGCCAGTACCGGTTGCTGATCGACGGCGATTCGCTCGAAATTCCGGGCGGCAAGGTCGAGGACGGCGAGGCGCCCGAGGACGCGGTCGCGCGGGAGTGCCTCGAGGAGAGCCGCGTGCGGGTCCGCGGTCTTCGCCCGCTGGTCGTCTACTACCCGGGCCTCGACAATGTGGAGAACCGGACCACGCTTTTTTTCAGCGAGGATGTCGAGGACCTCGGGGGATTCGTGCCGGACCCAAAGGAGATTCTCGAACGGGTCTGGCTGCCGTTCGAGGAAAGCCTCGAACGGGTCTTCTCCGGCGAGATCACCGACGCGCTCACGGTGGTCGGTCTGCTCGGTTACGGCTGCTCGCTTCGGGCCGGATCGGGGCGGGGCTGACCCTCGGGCGCGGCTTTCGAGCCTTCCGCGCGCGGTGCGACGGGCGGCGCGGCCAAGTCGAACAGCGGGACGAGTTCGAGCGTCAGCGGCCGCATTTCGCGCACGATGATCCGCAGGTTTTGGCGAAGCTCCTTCTTGCGCTCGGGGGTGATCTGCTGCACCAGATCGGCCAGCCTAGCCAGGGCGCGGCTGGCTTCCCTCGTGTTCGCGTAAGGGTCGGCGTTCTGCACCAGCGTGGTGATCCGGTCGATGCGCTGGAGGATCGGCGAGACGAGAAGCTGGTAGCTCAGAACGATGCCGAACCCGACGAGGGCGAAGATCAGCGCGAGCGTTCGGGTCGACGATCGCCCGGCCGCTGCCGTCGCGCCGCTCGACGGCGGGGGCGTCCTTGGCCGAGGGGCATTCGCTTCCACGGGCTCGTCGGGGGCGCCCGGCAACGGAACTCCCGCGTCCAACAGGTTGCGCAGAACCTCCGCGCGGATCTGGCGAAATTTTGCGTAGCCTGCGGCGAGGTCCGCGTCCTCGACCGTGATGGCGAGCTTGGGCTCGACGATGCGGTACAGCGATCCCGTCCAGGTCACGCTCACCGGCGGCAACGGGACCGCCTCGTCCCGAGCGTCGTGGCTATCATTCATCGTCAAATCTCGCGCATTGGCGCCGATCGGGCCGATCAGCCGAAGCCGCCTCATTTATATCATGCTCCTTCGACCCGAGGGAGATGGGTGCGTCCATGCCGTTTCGGTTGCCCTTGAAAAAGAAACGGTATACCGATACCTCTGCGTGAATGGCTTTTGCTGCCCGGTTCGGCGCGCCAGCTTCCGGCCGGAATTATTGGCTTGCCCGTGATCTGAAATCAGAAGAAATTCAAGAGAACCAGAGAACGAAGATGGGGAAAAGATACGCGGTTCTGGGCGGAGGCGGAGCGTTCGGAATTCATACTTCGAAATATCTGCTCGATCACGCCGACCCGGACCGGGTCATCGGCATCGGCCGCAATCCTCCCAAGCCGGAGCCCTTCACGCTCAACGTCGGCAAGGGCGACAAGCGATACGCGTACTACGCCTATCACGTCACCCACGAACTCGATCTGCTGATGGAGCTTCTCGACCGCGAGAAGCCGCAAATCATCATCAACTATGCGGCCCAGGGCGAAAGCGCCGCGTCGTGGAAGCATTCATGGCGCTTCTTCGAGACCAACGCGACGGCGCTGGCGCGCCTGACCGAGGAATTGATGGCGCGCGACTATCTCGAACGCTTCATTCAGATCGGCACGTCCGAGCTGTACGGCGCGGTCGACGAGCCCGCGACTGAGGAAACGCCGATTCGCCCATCGAGCCCCTATGCGGCGTCGAAGGCGGCGTTCGATCTGCATCTCGTGGCGATCCACAACGTTCTCGGCTTTCCGATGAACATCATCCGGCCCTCGAACGCCTATTGCCCCGGCCAGCTTCTGCATCGGGTCGTGCCCAAGGCGATCGTCTGTGGGCTGACCGGTCGAACGCTTCCGCTCCACGGCGGCGGGCGGGCGGAAAAGTCCTATATCCACGCGCGCGATCTCGCCCGCGCGATTCATTTGGTCGCCGAGAAGGCGCCGCTTGGCGCGACGTACAACACCGGGCCCGCCGAGCCGATTTCGATCCGTGCGCTGCTCGAGACCACCGCCGCCGTCATGGGGGTTCCGTTCGAGGACCTATGCGAGGTGGTCGACGATCGCCTGGGACAGGACGCGCGCTACTGGCTCGATTCGAGCGCCATCAAGCGCGACCTCGGCTGGGAGCCCGAGATCGGCCTGGAAGAAGGCCTCGCCGAGATGGTCGATTGGGGCAGAACCTATCTCGACCAATTGCGCGATTGGCCGATGGACTTCACGCTGCGCGCCTGACCCCGGCGCTCTCCCGAACGCATTGGGCGGCGCCTTCGTCGCCTTCATATCGCGCGTCCGGCCCTCACCCCCCGGGGCACCGCGCCTCGCCCGCGCCGACTTCGATGATCGGGCCGAAATACTCCCGCCCGCGGCGCGCCGTGCTCGCCGGGGTGACGGAGGCGACGATCGTTCCCGCGAAGTCTCGGGGCAGCGGGATCGCGATCGGCGCTCGTCGCCTGTCCGCGCGCGTCTCGGACATCGGCGTCAGCGCGGTGGCGGCGTCCACGCGGCACGTCCCCCGCGCCACCGCGACGCGATAAAGGCGCAGAACCGTACCCGATTCGGCGTCGCCGTCCTGTTGCCCATAGAGGTAATCCACCACGACGCCGGGCCCTCCGTTCTCCAGGGTGGCGAGATCGCTTCGGACGTAAAGCGGGTTCGGGCCGTCCGCGAGCGGCTTGAGATAGGGCGCCGTCGTCCAGTCGAGCGCGAGAAGCGCCCAATTGTTCGCGGCGCTTCGATCCATGGCGACGACCCGGTGGCGAAACGGCCGCCATTCGTCGGAAAGCGCGGCCTTGACCAATCCCAGCTCGTCGCAACGGCTGGTCGCGCGGTCGGCCAGCCGGGCGGCGACGAACCCGAGGTTGGGGGCGTAGAAGCAGACGAAAACCTCGGGGCGGCGATAGGCCGGATTGACCTCGCGGTCCGCGAGCCAGAGATAGCGAAAGTCCAGGGCCGGCTCGTATCCGTCGGCGGTTTGGCGATATCCCCCGGTGGACAGGCCGAACGGGTCCATGTAGCCCCAGGACCCGCTGGTCGAGGCGAAGGGAATCGCGTAGGTGTTCGAGACGATGCCCTTGCCCTTGAACGGGGGCTCCTTGAGCCGCGCGAGGAAGGCCAACTGGTTGGGCGGCAGGAGCTGAACGTAGCGTCCCTGCGCGTAAAGCCACTGCGCGCCCGTCAGAACGGCCGCCAGGGACGCCGCCGCCATGGTCCCGCCCAGAAGCCGGCGACCGAAGCGGACGTACTCGCTCGCCGCCAGGGTGGGGCCGAGGACGCGGCGGCGCGCCGCGAACTCGCGCGCAACCTCGACGAGCAGGAAGAGCGCCGCCGCTACGGCGGCGTCCAGATGGGCCACCAGGAACGTTTCGCCGCGATACAGATAGCCGGTATGGATGTATCCGGGCGACAGGCGATACACGATCCCGTAGGCGAGAAGGCCGCAGACGAAGAATGGGAGCAGCCCGTCGAGGCTCCGCGTCCGGGTTCTGCTTCGGGGCAGGAGAATGGCCATCACCCAGGCCGTCGCCGCCGCGAACACGGCGAGGCGGTCGAGCCACGCCCCCCCGGGCGGCACCAGGGCGTCTCCCCAAAGGATTTCGCGGTCGACGCGGTAGAAACCCGGCTGCGCCGAAATCCACAGGGTGATCGCCAGAAGAAACGCGGCCGCGGACAGCCGGGCGACCGCCTCGGCCATGGTCGGCGGCGGCAAGCGCAGGACCAAGACGGAGACCCCGAGCCCGGCGAGGGCCGTGAGAACGATCGCCGGTACGGCGACCATGGCGGACTCGCCGCTTACGCCCGATGCCAGACCGATGACCGACGCGTTCAGAAGCAGCTCGCCCAGAAAAGCGAACGCCGCGCCGAGCAACGACAACGAGGCCAGCGACGCCATCGTCGGCGGAACGTCGCGCGCGTCGAGGCGTCGGGCCAGGCGCGTGCGAACGCTCCGCAAGGCCGCCCCGGCCAGGACGACGAACGTCATGACGGTGATGAATGGCGTCAGAATCTCGAACTGCTGGCGCGTGAACGAGGCCCGGAACGCGCGCCAGCTATCGAACATCTCCCCATTCATGAGATTGTAGAAGAAGGCGATGTTCCGCGCGCCGTAGAAGTCCCGAAGCAGACGCATCGCCGCCGTCGGGTCTTCCGCCATGTTGCGGGCGAAGAAGGTGAGCTTCGCGTCGGTCAGAAAATCCTGCCAGCCGAGGTAGCCGATAAGCTGAGCCGTCAGAACGCCGAGCCCGGTGACGGCGCCGAGGCCCAGGGCCGTCCATCCGGCGAGCAGCCGCCGCCAGTCGCGGCGCAGCCGCCAACCGATGTAGAAGCCGGTCGTCAGCGCGCCGAAGGCCACGAAGACGAATTCGTAATAAAAAAGGAATGCGCTGTTGATGTAGGTCAGCAGAATCCAGCGCTTGTATCGCGGCCCGGTCAACCCCTCGGCGCAGAGCAGGCTGGAGAATATGAAGAACGGAATCCAGACGCGATAGGTGTTCACCTGCCACTGGGCGAAGAACACGTAATCGGTCATCAGGACGAGCGCGGCGATCAGGGCGAACAACGGGTTCGCGCGGCGTGCGAAGAACGTGAAGGCCATCGCGACGACGGCAAGCCCGATCGTGAAGGTCGTGATCGCGATCTGAAGCTCGATCGAGCGCGCGCCGAAAAGATAGAGAAGAGACGAGAACAGGCGCGGCAGGTTGCCTTGATGGGTATGGACGAAGGGATGCGCGTCCGCCTCGGGACTCACCGCCTCGTCGGCGAGGCCGAAGCTCTCCGCCGCCCCGAATTCGATCAAGTTGCGCGCGTGGTTGAGGCTGGAGAAGGACTCGTTGTTGTCGAGGACGTAGGGCACGAAGTCCGTCGCCACCAGCATGGTGCCGTAAAGCAGGACATAGACGGTGAGCACGACCGCCAGGCCCACGCGGTGGGACAGCGCTGACGCCATCCACGCGGCGGTTTTTTCCGGCCGGACGGCCGCTTTTTCCGCGATGGCGGTCGCCACGCTACGTGCGCCCCGTCGCGGTCAAGGTTTGCAGGGCGCGGTAATACACGGGGGCCAGGGGCTCGGTCGCGGCCCGGGCGGCGGGATCGTTGAGGCGCGCGTCGATGAACCGGGCCTCCCACCACCAGGAGCCGGTGGCGCCATAGACGGTCGCGAGGCAGGCGAAGGCGACCAGCGGCAGCGCGCCCGCCACCGCGCCGCGCTTTTCGAGCCAATCGACGGCGCGGACCGCGAGGCACAGCCACGCGGCGGTCGTCGCGAGCACGACGAGCCGCGCGGCGATCTGAAGATAGAGCGCTTCGGCCGCCCAGGGGTCGTCCGGCGCGGCGGCCATGTATCGCCACATCGCGAAGACGGTCAGCAGACCAGCGGCCGCGGCGAAGGCCAGGGCATCGACCGCATGAGGCGGGTATCGCGCCGCGCGCGGCGCCAGCCATCGGCCCGCGATCACGCCGGCGATCGCCGCCAGCACGAGCGCAACGAGCGTCGATGCGAACGTGCTGCTCGCCGAGAAAATGCGCCATTGCCCCAGGGAAAACGCCGCCGCGCCGATCGCGAGCAGGGGCGCGATCCGGGGCCAGGGAAGGGCGCGCGGGCGCAGCGAGAGGTCCATGAGGACGAAGCCCAACAGCAGCAAGCCGCCGAGCGTGATGTGAAACAACAGGGTCGTCAGCGTCAGCACATAGCCCGCGACGATTCGCCCGCTCCAGCGGTTGGTGAGCGCCGCCATCAGAATCAACGCGAGCGACGACTTCGGCCAGAAGCTGAGGGGGCTGAACGCCTCGCCGGGATTGACGATCAGGACGACGAGATTGATGAGGTTCTCCAGCGGCCCATAATATAGCAGGTGGTCGGAGGGGCTTGGCCCGGGAAGAAACCCCAATAGCGCCATGGCGCCCGAGGCGAGCGCGAAGGGCGCGGCCATGGCGGGCGCCCGGGCGAGCCCCAGGAACGCGATCAGCAGGCCCGCCAGGAAAGCGGCGCTCTGGGTGAAGGCGATCTGTCGCGCGAGCGCGTCGGGGAAAAGCCGCGTCCCCAGATAGCTCATGGCGGCGGCGAGCGGATAGTTCCGGCTGGACAGCGCGCGTCGGTCGAGTTCGCGGGCGATGGCGGCCTGGTCCTGTCCCAGGGCGCGAACCTCTTTTTCGAGCGCCGCCTCGGCCCGCGCGGGCTCGAACCAGCGATAGCCCAGATACTGGACATAGTAGATGTCCTGGCTTCCCGTCAGTCCCCGGGACAGGTGATAGGCGCCGCTCGCGGCGACGATCAACGCTGCGAGCAGAAAAAAGTGGGGCGCGCACCGGGTCATCGCCGAGCCTTGTCCGCTTCGCGCGCCGTTCGCGCCGCCGCGGTGCCTTCGTCCGACGCCCGGTCGGGCGCGGGGCGGGCGGGGCGCAGGAGGTATTCGAGCCGTCGTTTCGGCACCGCCACGGCGTCGAACGGGCGCAGGCGCAGAAAAAGATAGACGGCGGCGAGCCGCGGCGTGCCGAGAAGGGCGCGAAGGATCGCCCGGTCGCGCGCATCGGCGCCGGGGAAAAGCGTGAGAATGTCGGCGAGCGCCGGGCCGGGGCGGGACAGAAGAACCCGCGCGCTTCCGAAAAGCCAACGGTTTCGCAGCCGGCGGATCAGTTCGGACGAGAACCGGCGGGCCGGGTCTTCCGACATGATCCGCGTGGCGATATCGATGATGGCGTGGGTGTTGGCGGCATTTCCCGTGGTTTGGTCCGAGATGCCTCCGCGCAGCTTGCGCCAGCAGGCCAGCGGCGTCGGGATGAAACAAACGTCGTGCGCCAGCGCCAGCAAGAGATGAGCAAAACCGTCGCAGAAGCTGCGAAGCTCGCCACGAAAGCCGCCCTCGGCGAGCAGGGGCTCGCGCCGGTAGATCACGGTGTTCCCCATGACCCACGATCCCTCGCGCATAAGGTGCCGTTCCGCCTCGCGGGGGGTGATCGCGCTCGCGCCCTGGGTCGGAAGCGGCGTCGGGAAAATGCCGAGGTCGTCGCCGTCCTCGTCGATGATCCGGGCGAGCGTCGAGCAGAACGCCGCCTCCGGGTGCCGGTCGAGCAGACCGAGGGATTCGGCGAAGAACCCGGGAAGCACCCGGTCGTCGGCGGCGGCGAAGTAGACGTAAGGATCTTCGGCCGCGCGCAGGAATTCGTTCATGGTCGCGATCACGCCCTGGTTTCGCTCGCGGTAGATCGGCCGGATCGTCGGATGGCGCGCGGCGAAGTCGGCGATCACCTGGCGGCTTTCGTCGGTCGAGGCGTCATCAACGACGACGATTTCGCGCGGTTGGCGGGACTGGGCCAGCAGCGCGTTCAGGGCCGTGGGGAGATAGCGGGCGTGATTGTAGTTCGGGACGACGACCGAAAGCGTTGCGGACATGGGGCGTCGGATCCCGGGCGGCATTACAGGGCGCGCGGCCGGCGGGACGTCATTCGCCTTCCCTGAGGCCGCAGCACAGCGCGAACAGGTAATGGGCCATCTTGTGATAGCCCGTATGCACCACCTCGTCGTTCATGCTGAACATGAACACGTTATGGAAGTAACGTTCCATGGTGGCCTTGAGGTCGGGCATGGTCTTGCAGTTGACGTGCCCCTCCTTGCTCGTGGGCGATGCGTAGGGCTGGGATTCGAGCGACGGAATGCCGATGATGCAAACGCCGCCCGGCTTCTTCAGGCTCGCCATCATGTTGGTCAGGAACGGGTGCTCGTCGGCCGGTTGGATATGCTCCAGCACGTCGAGCGCATAGACCGCGTCGAACGCGCCCGGCACCGGTCCCGCCAGCATGTCGTGGACGCGCAATTCGATCGGCCAGCGTTCGTCGTCACGGCCCTTGGCGTCGTCGATAAAGACCGGGTCGAAGTCGATCGCGGTCAACGCCTCGACCTCTTGGCGAACGATGCGCGTGCCGAAGGCGTCGGCGCAGCCGACCTCCAGCACATGCCCCGCGCCCTGAAGCATCTTGGCGACGAACTTGTAGCGCGACAGCATGAACACGAGCCGCTTGGGGTCGTCGTGCCAGGACTGGCTCGACATCAGGCCGAAACGCTCCAGCCCGCGCGTGTCGCGGTAGTCCAGGCAGATTTGGTATTGGGGTTCCTTGGTCTTGGCGACCTCGGCCATGCTGCGCCTCTTTCGTCGCGACGGGTCGGATTCGGTACTTGCGGCGGGGAGGCCCGGGCCGCGCCCGCGTCGTTTCATTCCTGGCGAGACCACGCTCCGGGATCCGTTCGCGCCCCAAGGCGTGTTCGGTCGGCTCCACGCCGCCCATTTCCCGTCCGGGGCCGGTTCATTTCGGAGAGGTCACGTCCTCGTCGTTCGCGATATCGGTAATCGTGTATTCCCGATCGAACTCGAGAATGGTCCAGTAATAATCGCCAGTATACCCCGCCTCGGCGAAGGTCGCCAGCCAAGCCTCGGGCGTGGAATAGGTTTTCGCGGTGAGCATCCAGCTTTCGAACAGCGCCTTCTCCGCGGGCGTGCGGTAGGCGTCGACTTGAACGAACCCGCGTCCGGGAGCGAGCCGCTCCATCTCGCGCAGCGCGACGATGCAGCGGTCGCGGTCGAGATTGTGTACCGTGTTGATGCTGAGCACCGCGCTGAAGCTGCGGTCGGGAAACGGCAGGTGGTCGGCGCTGCCGAGATGCAGCCGCCCGACGACCTCGGGCTCGCAGTTCATGAGCGCGTACTCGGAAATGTCGAGGCCGAAGACTTCGAGCCCCGGACAGGCCGCGAGCAGATCCTTGACCAGAAACCCCTTGGCGCAGCCGACGTCGAGCACCCGGTCGCCCGGCTTGAGCCCGAAATGGACGACGATGTCGCGCGCCACCGGCACCCAGCGGCCGTCGTAACGATAGCCGCCATAGCCCTGCTCGCGCGGGCCGTCGAAGTACTCGCGCCCGAACTTCAGCGCGATCGCGCGGTTCTCGGCCTTGGCCGCCTCGCGCGCGGCGACGTTGCGCTTGGTCTTTTGCGGCAAGGCTCGGAGCAGGTTGATCTCGCGCCCCATCACGCCGTCTCCGCGATCTCCCGATGGGCCTGGGCGAGCCCCTCTTCGAGGGGCGTGAAGACGAATTCGGGAAACGCCTTGCGAAGCGCCGTCACGTCGAAGGCGCGGTGCGTGATCGGCACTTGGCGTGGGCTGCCCTGAAGCGCGATCGGCCGGTCGAACCGGGCGGCGACCAGCTCGGCGATCTCGCGGAAGCTGGCCGAACGGCCGCTCGCGAGGTTGAGCAGGCCGGCGCTTCCGTGGCGCAGGACGGCGACCACCAGGGCCGCGGCGTCCTCGACGAACAGATGGTCGCGGGTCTCCTCGCCCTCGCCGCCGAAGGTGATCTTTCCGTCCTTGGCGGCTTGGCGGCGAAACCGGTTGGGACCGTACGAGTTGTGAGGATCACCGGC
The DNA here is from genome assembly GCA_964531525.1 of uncultured Alphaproteobacteria bacterium. Classification (GTDB taxonomy): domain Bacteria; phylum Pseudomonadota; class Alphaproteobacteria; order JAAXGF01; family JAAXGF01; genus CAYYWV01. The sequence goes on from CAZHDF010000022.1 coordinate 13,600, forward strand.
GCCGTAAAGAAGGGTGGGGCGCAGAATCGCGAGCGGCGCGTCACCGGCGCTGGCGGCGAACATGACCTCGCGGGTGCGGTGCATGGCGGCGTACAGGTCGCCCGGGTCGGCGGGGCTGTCCTCGTTCACCAGGCCGGCGCGGAAGGGATAGACCGCGTCCGAGCTGATATAGACCAGATGCGCGACCGGGCGGGCGGCGACCGCCGCGCAGACCGCCTCGGCCATGCGCAGGTTCTTCATCAGCGTGGCGATGTCGCGTCCGCGGTCGGGCGTGAGCGCGGCGAACATCACAAGCGAATCGCTCGGACGCAGCATCGCCGCGAGCCGCTCGGCGGCGTCGTCGGCGAGAAGGTCGAGATCGCCCGAACCGAGCGCCAGGGTGTCGATTTTCCCGGCCGCGAGTCGGCGGCAGGTGGCGTCGCCGAGAAAGCCGCGCGCGCCGAGAACGACGACGCGCTCGGGGTCTCGGGGCTCGGAAGTGCGGTGTTGAAGCATGGCGCGGGTTCTTCCCTGTTATCTCATGGCTGCATTTTGCCGAGCCGCCGGTATGCGAGACCGGCGTCGCGGCAGGCGGCTTCGTCCAGAACGGCGTAAGGGTCGATCACGACCCGGCCGCGCATCGCCTCGGCGATCGCCGCCGGCTTCAGCGCCCGATAGTCGTCCCAGGGCGTCATCACGAGGACCGCGTCGGCGTCGGTGCAGGCGTCCAGCGGCGTCGCGCAGTCCTGCGCCGCCGGATGCGGCGCGGCCGAGGCCGGGACCACCGGATCATGGAGCTTGAGCGCGAACGGGCCGAGGCTTTCGATCAGCGCGATCGCGGGCGAGTTCTTGGTCGAGTGGGTGTTTTCCTTGTAGGCCAGCCCGAGAACGCCGATCACCGGCGCCTTGACCGTCGCGATGACGGTCTCGTGCAGCAGGCGCAGCGCCCAGTCCTTGCGGTAGCGGCTGTTGGCGATCCAGGCGCGCACCACGCCGGCGTCGGTCCCATGGGCGTCGGCGTAACGGCAGACCGTGGCGAGGTCGCGTTCGAGATTGCCGCCGGCGATGCCCAGCCCCGGCGACAGATAGGCGTATTGGCCGATGCGTCGGTCGAGCTTCAGGGCCGGCGCGATCTCCGACCAGTCGGCGCCGATCTTTTCGCAGATCTCGGCGAGGGTGTTGGTGACGCTGATCAAGGCGACGAGACAGCAGTTGATCGAGATCTTGGCGAGCTCGGCGCTCTCGTAGCGCATGGGCAGTATCGGGCAATCGAAGGCGTCGAGCACCGTCCGATAGGCCGCGGGCAACGGTCGCGCCGGGTCAGCGCAGCCGACGATGAAGCGTTCGGGATTGAGGGCACGGTCGACCGCGCGGCCGAAGATCAGCGTCTCGACCTGGTAGTAGAGCCGCGCCCCATCGCGCCCGAGCCCGAGGCCGCGCGTGAAGCCGGGGGGAACCTGGCTCAGCACCACCATGACCGCGTCGTCGCCGAGAGTCTCGCCCACGACGGCGACCAGTCGTTCGATCGGCCCAAGGTCGCTGACGCCCTGGTCGTCGGTCGGCACGTCGGCGGCGATGTAAACCAGATCGCAGTCGCCGAGCCGCGCGACCTCGGCGCTGAAAATCAGGCGCGCCGCCTGTTGTTCGAGCATTTCGGGCAGGCCGGGTTCGACCACCGGCAGCTCGCCGCGTTCCAGCGCCGCGATGCGTGCTGGGTCGGGGTCGTAGCAGACCACGGAGAAGCCGCGCGCGGCGGTGGCCGCCGCCGAGTTGAGCCCGAGATGGGTCATGCCCACGAAGCCCACGACCGGCGCCGTCATCGCCCCTCCTCCGAATTGCCGACCAGGGCCTGGCGGCCGAGCTCGGCGAGTGTCGCGTTGATCCAGATGTCGTTGTCGATGTTGCCGAAGCCGTAGCCGCCGGGGTCAGCGCACAACCGCTTGAAATGCTCGTATTCCAGTTGCCAAGTCGGGTCGGGCTGAACGAGGGTCGTCGCCTGCTCGTCGGGGCGGCCGCTCGGTAGCTTGCGGTCGCGCAGGGTGAAGGTGCTCGGCCCCCATTTGCACAGCGACCGGATATGGGCGCTGCCGTTCTCGGCGTGAACATCGGCGTAGAAATCGTTGCGCCACGACAGCAGCATCATTTCGAGCTGCAATACCGGCGAGCCGTCGCTGGTGAAGACGATATGATCGAACGCGCGATTTTCGTGGCGGCGCGCGAACTGGATGCGGAACGGCGCGTTCGGCTTGCCGAGCCAGAAGAGCACCGTGTCGAGCAGGTGCGAGCCGAGATCGGGAAGCACGCCCGCGCCCTGGTCGCGCCATTCCGATTCGCGCACCAGCCGCGCCGTGCCGTTGCCGTAGAACATGCGCAACGAGTAGATTCGCTTGAGCACGCCCGAGGCGATCACCTCCTTCATGCGCACGAAATGCGGCTCGAAGCGGTGATTGTAGGCCGTGTAGCAGACCGCGCCGTTGTCGCGGGCGAGCGCCTTGAGCCGTTCGAGCCCGGCGGCGTCGGGCGAGAACAGCGGCTTCTCCACGAGAACGTGCTTGCCGCGCCCGAGCAGATATTCGAGAAGCGCGATCTTGGGCGCGTCCGGGGTGCAGACCAACGCCGCGTCGTAGGCGTCGAGCGGCACCTCCCGAACGTCCTTGTAGTCCACGCCGTCGCGGACCGGATCGACGGTGGCGACCGCCTCGGCGCCGGCGACCGCGCGCCGCTTGGCGCCTTGGATGCCCATGCCCAGGACGATCACCCGCATGGCGCGCGTCCCGGATGCGAGCCGGTTTTCAGGCGTAATTGGCTTCGCGTTCAACGTCGGAGATCTTTTTTATCATGCTGTCCGGCGTCACCGGCTTGTTTCCATTGTATTCGCATTCGATGCCGGCGGCCATGCAGCCGATGATCGAAGCCAGCACGTCGTTGCCGGTGGCGGCGATCGTCAGGGCCGCGTAGGCCAGTAGCGCATCGCCCGCGCCGACCGCGTCGCGGACATGGCCGGCGAAGCTGTCGACGACGAAGAAGGTGCGCGGATCGCCCTCGGGGCGCGTGCGGTAGGTGAGAATACCCCGGTCGCCGAGCTTGAGGATGAGTGTTTTGCATTTCGCCCGCTTGTGCAGCTCCGTGGCGAGCGGGCGGACGACCGAGTCCTGATCGCCGAGCGCGAAGCGGGCCTCGCGCTCGTTCGGCGTGATCAGATCGAATCCCTGGAATTCGGTGATGTTGCCCCAACGGCTCGCGACCTGGCTGTCGGCGACGCGCAGCGCGCCGGGCGGGATCGCCTCGACCAGCGGGTCGATGGTGTAGCGGTTGAAAATACCGTGGCGGAAATCGCTGAACAGGACGATGTCCGAGTCGTGCCCGGATACGGCCTCGCGGAACCGATCGACGACCTTGTCCGAGATCGATCGGTTGTCGAGGGTGTCGATCTTCAGCAGGCGATACCCGCCGGCGACCACCGCGTTCTTGTTGGTCGTCGGCCGGGTCTCGTCGATGATCGCGTTGACCTTGACGCCAAAGGCATCGAGATCGTCGAGAACGAAGTCGCGATAGGCGTCATCGCCGAGCACGGTGGTGAAGGTCACGTCCGCCCCGGCCGCCTTGAGATGCTTGGCGACGATTCCGGCGCCGCCGACGAAATCGTCCTTCTTCTCGAAGCGGACGCTCAGGGTCGGGGTCTTGGTCATGCCGCCGATCATGGTGCAGTTGGTCAGCGAATCGACGATGGTGTCGCCGACCACATGGACGCGAATGCCGCGCAGCTTGGGAAGCGTGTCGTAGAGATCCTGAAAGCTATGCCCCTCGCCGTCGAGCAGCATCAAGAGCTTCTCGGTGCGGATGTTGGGCGGCGCCAGGTCGATGATCTGCGAGGACGAATAAACGATGTCGCCCGGCGTGAAGATGACCTCGCCGCCGTAGCTGTTGAGAACCTCGACCTCCTCCTGGGTTTTCGGATGGAGGCCGCCGTCCACGTACTCGTAGCCCTTGGCGAAGTAGTCCGGTTGCAGGATGCGCAGGTTCTCGTGCGGCGTCGGATTGGGGTCGATGATGACGTAATCGACGATCTCGAAGGCCGCGAGATTGAGCGCTCGCAGATCCTGGGGAACGTAGGGCCGGAAATGGGCCTTGGCGATATGGGCGTCGGCCGTGAGGCTCGCAACCAGGATGTCGGCCTTCGTCTTGGCGTACATGAGATGGCGAAGATGGCCCGGATGCACCACGTCGAAGGTGCCGTGGCACATGATGACCTTCTTGTCGCGCGGCCGCGGGCCGATGATCTCGCGAAGTTCGTCGACCGTCTTGATCTTGCGCGCCAATTGCTGGCGGGTCGCCCAATCCTTCATCGCATCAGACCTCAACGCATGTACTTGAACCAGGTTTTGGTCGCTTCGTGGATCGATTCCGCGTCCCAAAGCGGCGCATTGCGCCAATAGTCGATGTCGTCGAGAATCCGGGCCACGCCCTCCTCGAACGAGACCAGGGGCTTCCAGCCGAGTTCGCGCTCGATCTTGCCGGTGTCGGCCCAGGTCACCTCGGGCTCGCCCGGGCGCTTGGGAACGTATTGCACCTCGCCCCCGCCGAGAAGCTCGACCAGCCGGTTGACGGTCTGCGGGTTGTTCGAGCCGAGATTCCAGACCTCGCCCCGGCGATCCGTCTCGGCGGCCATGAGAAAGGCGCGCGCGACGTCGGTGACATAGGCGAAGTCGCGCGACTGGGTGCCGTCGCCGACCACCGTGAACGGCGCCCCGGCGAGCTTTTGGCGCAGGAAAACGCCGAACACCGCGCCGTATGCGCCCGAGGTCCGGGACCGCGTGCCGTAGGCGTTGAAGATCCGGATCGCGTTGACCGGAAGGTCGTAGACCTGGTTCCAGTGAAAGGCGGTCTGCTCGCCCAGATATTTGCTGAGCGCATAGGGATAGCCGGGCCGGATCGGATGGTCCTCGCGGGTCGGGGTCCGGGCGAGCCCGTAGCACGACGACGAGGCCGCGTAGACGAACTTGGCCACCCCGGCGGCGCGGGCGCATTCGAGCATCTGCACCGTGCCCTGAACGTTGGTGGACATGTACTCGATCGGCCGCTCGATCGACGGAACGATGTCGCCGATGCCGGCGAAGTGAAAGACGTAGCGGGCGCCGTCGAACGCCTCGTCGCCCGGCTGGCAGGCGCGAATGTCGGCTTCGAAGAAGCGCACGTCCGGACTTTCCGCATGATGGGCGATGTTGGCCTTGCGGCCGCCGACCAGATTGTCAATGACATTCACCCGATAGCCGCGTTCGACCAGAAGGTCGACCATATGGCTACCGATGAACCCGGCCCCGCCAGTGACGACCGCCAGCGCTTCGGACGTCATGCGGCGTTCAGCTTCTTGAGCGTTCGCACGTTGTAGTACCAGTCGTTGTCCATACTGTCGGGCAGCGCGCCCTCCTTGAACGCCTGGCACAGGTCGGCGATCGCCTCCTCGATGGTGTGCTTGGGCGTGAATCCCAGCACCCGACGGATCTTGTCCGAGTTGATGTGATAGCTGCGGATGTCGTCGGTCGGCGTGGTGACGATGTCGATCGGCGCCTTCTCGGGAAAGATCTCCTCGACCACCTTCTTCACCAGAAGCGCGATCTCCATGATGCTCATGTTCTGGTAGCCGCAGTTGAAGATCTGATCGGCGATCTTCTCCGCCGGCGCGACCAGCAGCAGCTTGCACAGGTCGATGTAGTCCTGGATGTGCAGGTTGGGGCGCAACTGGGTGCCGCCGAACACCGTGATCTTGCCGTTGGTGATCGCGTGGTTCGTCAGAATGTTGACCGACAGGTCGAGCCGCTGGCGCGGGGCGTAGCCGCAGACGGTGGCGGGGCGGAACACGACGCCCGTGAAGTCTGCGTCGGTATGCGCGAACAGGCGCGGCTCGCACATGCCCTTGTACTTGTTGTAGAGCGTGAGCGGGACCAGCGGGTGCTCCTCGGTCACGTTCGGCTGATCGGAGACCCCGTAGACCGAGCTCGACGAGGCGTAGATGAACCGCTTCACGCCCACTTTCTTGGCCGCCACCACCATCGGTTCGAAGGCGTCGAGGTTGATCGACGTGCTGAGCGCCTCGTCGAGCTCGAAGCTCGCGTCGTTCGAAATGCAGGCCAAGTGGATCACGGCGTCGTGGCCGCGCATCGCCTCGGCGAGCCGGTCGGTGTCGCGGATGTCGCCGCGGATGACCGTGAGCCGGGGATCGTCCTTCGGCAGGAAATCGTCGCCGAAATACATGATGTCGAAGACGGTGACGTCGTATCCGTCCGCGAGCAGTTGCGGGATCAGCGCGCTGCCCACATAACCGGCGCCGCCGGTAACGAGAACTTTCATAGCGGCCTCTGCGCTCCTCTTGGGGTCGATTCGTTCGGGTTCATTCGGTCGGGTCGAGGGGCTCTATTCGGCGGGGACGCGATCGACGTTGATGCTGTAACCGGCCGCCGAGGCGTCGCGATAGAACATCTCCACCGTTTCGAGCGAGAACTGCGTGAGATCCTTGCCCGCGAGCGACAGCTTCTTGAGGATGTCGGGCGTCGCGGTGATGATGTGGCAGTTCACGGCGTCGGCCTGGAAAACGTTGAGAAGCTCGCGCGGGCTGGCCCAGATCAGCTCGGCCTTGGGCTTCGCCTTCATGATCTCGACCGCCTCGGCCATCAACGGCAGCGGGTCGCGGCCGGTGTCGGCGATGCGCCCGGCGAAGACCGAGATGTTGGCCGCCGTTTCGGGGGCGAGCGCGTCGGTGATCTCGCGCACCTGGTCGAGCGTGAAAAGCGCGGTGACGTTGACCTGCACGCCGGCCGCCGACAGCTTGCGCACCAGCGGCGCCGAGGAGCGGCCCTTGGTGTTGGTGACCGGGATCTTGACGAACACGTTCGCGCCCCAGGACTGGATGCGCTCCGCCTGGGCTTCCATTTCGGCATGATCGTCGGCGAACACCTCGAACGAAACCGGCCGGTCGGGCACCACTTCCAGCACCCGCTTGGCGAAGGACTCGTAGTCCGTCACCCCCGCCTTGCGCATGAGCGTCGGGTTGGTGGTGAAACCCTTGATCTTCGGGTCGGCGTAGAGCGTCGCGATGCTGTCCAGATCGGCGCCGTCGGCGAACAGCTTTACGGCGAGGTCATGTGCGGGGCGTGGCATTTTTCCTGACGAAGGTTGTCTCGGTTGAGGATGAAGTCGGCGGCTTCGACGAGCGAGCCGACCCGGACGAAGGGCTGGCTCGGCTGACGCTCGCGGTAGCCGGCGTCGATGAAGATCGCGATGCAGCCGGCCGCCTGGGCGGCCTCGACGTCGCGCCAGCGGTCGCCGACCATGTAGCTGTCGGCGAGGTCGATTCCGAGCGCCTCGGCGGCGGCGACGAGCATTCCGGGGCGCGGCTTGCGGCAGCGGCAGTCATGCGCGTCGGTATGGTAGCACGTCCGAATGTCGTCGATCGGCAGCCATTCGCGCAGCTTGGCGTGCATTGCCTCGACGGTCGCACTCGACTGGCGGCCGGTCGCCACGTCGGGCTGGTTGGTGCAGACGACGATCGCGTAGCCCGCGTCGCGAAGCCGGCGCACCGCAGAAACGACGCCGTCGAAGAGCTGAAAATCCTCGATCCTGTCGGGCGGGAAGGATCGCCCGTCGCGTAGCGTCACGCGGTTCAGAACGCCGTCCCGGTCGAGAAAAACCGCCCGGCGCTTTTCCGCCCGGCGGGTCACCACTTGGTCGCCGTCGTTTGCAACCCGGGGTGAGAGACGAGGCAGTGCCAGACGACCGCCTGAAAGGCTTCGGCGTGCGGCGTGACCCTTTCGGCGCGGACGGTCGGGACGATCACGACGGCGTGCCCCACCTTGGCGGTATAGCCGCCGTCGCGTCCGACGATGCCGAGGATGCGCGCGCCGCGTTCGGCGGCGAGTTGCAGGGCCTTGACGAGATTGGGGCTGACGTTGCGCTCCATGTTCCCCCCGCCCACCGACAGAACGAACACCGCGTCGCGTTCGCTCAACCGGCTGGTTTCCAGCCAGCCGGCGAAAACCGATTCCCAGCCTTCGTCGTTGGTGCGCGCCGTGAGCTCGGAGACGTTGTCGGTCGGCGCGTAGGTTTCAATGCCGCACAGCTTGCGGAAGTCGTTGACCGCGTGCGAGCAGTTCGCGGCGCTGCCGCCGACGCCCAGCATGAACAGACGCCCGCCGCGTGCGCGCAGCTCGCGCAGCTCCGCGGCCAGCCTCTCGACGGTTTCGACGTCGATCGTCGAGGCGACTTCGGCAACTTCCTTGAAATACGCGCACGCGTGCGTCATCTCGTTCCGATCCGCAACCTGGTGATACTCGTGCGCGGCGCGCCAAATATCGATTCATCCAACGCGAAGCGCATCCCGAAATTCGCACTCCGACGGCCCGCCGTATCGAACGGAGAATGATTTTCGGGGCCGGCGGGCCTCGATCGACGCGGCGCAAACGCTCAAACCGCGGCGCGCCGCCGATCGACGCGCCGCGAACTGAAAATCACGGTTCGGATACCGTGTGCATGACAGGCTGTCAAGGACGCACGCGACCACCGCGGCGACGGCGCGTCGATCCGCCCGGCGCGCTCGTCGCCGTCGCCCGCTCGGCGCGGAATCGACAACCGAGGCGTGTTTGACTTCCGTCATGGAACCATCGACGCTCCCCCGTAGACTGTCCGCGGACAGTTCGCCGGGGCGACGGCCGCAGACACGACCGCAAACATGGATCGTGCGCGCGAAAGGCATGGTTCATGCACGCGAAAGAACGTGTATAACAAGAATTTCGCGTGGAAGAACGAGCGTAGCCGGAATACAGGAGACGGAAGGCGCGATGCCCGAGTCAATCATGGACCCGACGAAGGATATCGCCGTTCACGAGGAATCGGCGCCGGCCGAGGTTTTGGTGCGGATGCACAAGGCGTTGCTTCGGATCCGCCACACGGAAGAGACCATCGCCAGGCGCTACGGCGAGCAGGAAATGCGCACCCCGACGCATCTCGGCACCGGCCAGGAAGCGGTGGCGGTGGGCGTGGCGACGGCGCTGCGCAAGGACGACGCGGTTTACAGCCACCATCGGTGCCACAACCACTATTTGGCCTGCGGGGGCAGCGTCTACCGGCTCGCGGCGGAGCTTTACGGCCGGGTCGACGGCTGTTCGCGCGGGCGCGGCGGCTCGGTCCACCTCACCGACCGGGACAACGGCTTTATCGTCTCCAGCGCCATCCTCGGCGAGACCGCCGCCGTTGCGACGGGCAGCGCGCTCGCCTTCAAGATGGACGGCGAGGACCGCGTGGCCGCGTCCTTCTTCGGCGAGGCGACCTGCGAGGAAGGGATCCTTTACGAAAGCATGAACTACGCCGCGATCAACGCGCTGCCGGTCCTCTACATTTGCGAGAACAACCTGTACTCGACCGAAAGCCCGTTGGCGGTGCGCCAGCCCCCGGGCACCGAGCTTTGCGCGCGCGCGCGCAGCTTCATGGTCGCGACCGAGAAGGTCGACGGCAACGACGTCGCCGCCGTCTATCTCGCCGCCCGCCGGGCGGTGGCCCGCGCCCGCGCCGGCCGGGGGCCGAGCTTCATCGAATGCTTCACCTACCGCTGGCGCGAGCATGTGGGGCCGCAGTTCGATCACGAGGCGGGGCGACGCTATCGCGGCAAGGCCGAGCTCGACGCCTGGATGGAGCGGTGCCCCGTGAAGCGAAGCGCCGCGCGCCTCGTCGAGATGGGGCTCGCCGACGTGAGCGCGCTCGAAGCCTGGTCGACGACGATCGAGCGGGAGATCGCCGAGGATTTCGAGCGCGCTCGCAAGTCCCCCTGGCCCGAGCCCGAAAGCCTGTTCGATCACGCCTGAACGAACCCGCCGCCTTCCTTGCGAGAACTTGCGGACCCGACAGCGATGCGCACACTGAAGTACCACCAGGCGATTTCCGAAGGCACCGTCCAGGCCATGGAGCGCGACGCCAACGTGTTCTGCGCGGGGATCGCGGTCGACTATCCCTCGGGGATTTTCGGCACCACCGACGCGGCGCTCGAACGGTTCGGCAAACGGCGGGTGTTCGACACGCCGGCCATGGAAAACGCCTTCACCGGCATTTGCATCGGCGCGGCGGCGATGGGCAAGCGGCCGATCATGGTGCATCCCCGCAACGACTTCATGTTCCTCGCCTTCGATCAGCTCATCAACCTGGCGGCCAAGTGGCGCTACATGTACGGCGGCAACGCGGGTTCGGTGCCGGTCGTGGTGCGCGCGGTCATCGGCAAGGGCTGGGGGCAGGGGGCCACCCATTCGCAAAGCCTTCAGGCGCCGCTCGCGCATTTCCCGGGAATGACCGTGCTCATGCCGGCGACGCCGCGCGACGCCAAGGGGCTGCTTCTCAGCGCCTGCCGGCACGACGGTCCGGTCGTCATTCTCGAACACCGGGCGCTTTACGGCGTCGAGGGCGAGGTGCCGGAGGCGCCGGTCGAGAGCCCGATCGGCCGCGCCGCGGTGCTGCGCGCGGGGCGCGACGTGACCATCGTCGCCACCTCGGTCATGGTCCAGGAGGCGCTGAGCGCGGCGGAGGAGCTCGACCGTCACGGGGTCGACGCCGAGATCGTGGACCTGCGCACGATTCGACCGCTGGACGAGGAAACCGTCCTCGCCTCGGTGCGCAATACGGGCCGCGTGATCGTCGCCGACACGAGCTGGGAGCTGTGCGGCGTCGCAAGCGAGATCGCCGCGCTGTGCGCGGAGAAGGCGTTTCAACATCTCAAGGCGCCGGTGCGCCGCCTCGCGCTGGCCGATTGTCCGGCGCCGGTGTCGCTGTCGCTCGAACGGGTGTTCTATCCCCAAGCCTCGACAATCGCCCGGCTTGCGCTTCATGTCGTCGGGGCCGACCCGGAGCTCGTCGGCGAGATCGACAAGGAGGATACTTTCAAGGGGCCCTATTGAGGCCGATTGATGCCGGGGGGCGGTTCGCCGTCCTCAGCCCTCGGTGCCGCTTCGCTCCGCTTTCGCCGCCCGCTTGTCGCTCCCGCCGTAACGCACGGCGAGCCACAGGACGCCGCCCGTCAGGCTGAAGGCCAGGCTGGCGAGGCCGAACAGGATCGAAGCGCCGAGCGCATCCTCTCCCACGACGCCCAGGACGGCGAAGGCGGCGATCATCAGCCCCTCGCGCACGCCCCATCCGGCGATCGAAACCGGAAGCATCGCAAGCTCCATCACCACCGGGACCACCAGAAAGCAGCCGAACAGGGTCGCGGGCGCGCCGAGGCCGACGAGGAAGAGATAAACGATCACGACGTTGATCGCCCCGATGACCAGGCTGCCCAGCAGGGCCAGCGCGGTCAGGCGGCCATGGACGAACGTGACCCGCATGACCGTCGCGAGATCGAGCGCCAGCAGGATCAGCGCGTGTTCACGCAGGCCGGCGCGCAGCCACCTGACGGGGCCGCGCGGAAAGCCGGCCGCCCAGACCGCCGCGATGGCCGCGAGCCCGGCGACGGCCACCAGCACGAGTCCGCCGCGCATGGCCGCGTCGTCGATCGCCCGAAGCGTCCAGGGCAGAAGGCCGACGATCAGGAGATGGACGCCGATAAGCCCGATCAGGCGGTCGAGCAGCACGGCGTTGCCGGCCTCGCGGGCGGCGATGCCCTGCTGCCGCATTTCCCAGAAGCGCGAGGCGTCTCCGCCCAGGAACGAGACGAAGGTCTGGGCGAAGAAGTTACCGATCAGCGTGATGCGCAGCGCCGCGCCGAACGCGAGCTCCCGATCGAACATCCACAGGACGTGCCGCAGGCGAAGCGCGGCGAAGACCTGCTGGACGAAAAGCAACGCCAGGGCGGCGCCGACGACCGGCGGCGAAAGCGCGGACAAGTTCGCGAGCGCCGCGCCGATGTCGAGGCTTTGCGCGATCAACCAGAGGATGAGCGCGATGACGGCGATTTTGGCCAGAAGGATCGCGCCTCGTCCGTATGCTCGGCTGTTGCGCGGTGCGGCCATGGGGTCGGTTCTACTGGCTCGCCCAGGCCAGATCAACCGCCGCCGCCTGGTCCTGCGCCCGACAATAGAGGTTGCCCCTGTGCGCCGTGGTAATTATCCTCGCGGATCGTGTGTTGTGGCGACTTTGCGCGACGCGCTCGATCAAAAATGGCGCGCGCGTACTTTCCTGGCCTGGAGCAGGTAAAGCAATGGCGGACGATGCTCGGGGTGTGACGTTTGTCATTCCCGCATTGAACGAAGAAGACATTATTTCCCAAACCGTCGCCGACGTGCACCGCGTCGTTTTGGCCCATCTGCAAGATTTCGAAATCATTCTGGTCGATGACGGCAGCACCGATCGGACGGGCGCCTTGATGGAGACGCTGGCGCGCGATTTCGATCGGGTGCGGGTGATTCGCAACCCTCGCAATCTCGGCCTCGGCAAATCCTACAAGCGCGGCTTGGCGGCCGCCCGGAAGCGCTATCTGATGATGCTGTGCGGCGACGGCGGTTTCCCGGCGACGAGCCTGCCGCCGGTGCTGGCGGCGCTGGGGCGCGCCGACATCGTGATCCCGAGGATCAGCAACCTCAAGGAGATCAAAACCCCGTTCCGCTATTTCGTCTCGCGCACCTATACGGCCCTGCTCAATCTCCTCTTCGGGCAGCGCATCGGCTACTACAACGGGCTGCCGCTGCATCGGGTCGATCTGTTGCGCAGGATCAACATCACCAGCGACGGCTTCGGCTTCCAGGCCGAGATCCTGATCAAGCTGATTCGCGCCGGTTGCAGCTATGTCGAGGTCGCCGTGCCGGGCGCCGAGCAGACCCAAAGGTCGAAAGCGCTGCGGCTGCGCAATTTGGTGAGCGTGACGAGAACGCTCGCGGGCCTGATCGTCGAGCTCGCCACCTATAAGGGGCCGGTCATCGTCGACGCGTACGAGCCCCCCGCCGTCGATGTTACGCCGCCGGCGTCTCAATCGCCGCGATCGTTATAGCCCGCGATCGGGCGAGCGGCGGCGTCCCGCCCGGGCTTTCCGTTTCTCTCGCAGGCCTGTTCAGCGTATCGGCCGCGTCCTTCGCCGGACGGGCGCGACGGCATAGGGCGCCGCGAATCGGATGACAACCAGCGTTCGCAAAATCCTCCGGGATTTCCTGCTTTACGGCGGCAGCGACTTCGCCTCGAAGCTGCTTGGCTTCGTCACCCTGCCGATTTACACGCGCATCTTCTCCACTGCGGAATACGGCATCCTGAGCTACACGTTCAGCTTTACGCTGCTGCTCATGTCGGTCGTTCTGATCGGCGGCGATCAGGTCTATGTCCGCTTCTATTTCGAGGCCGACGACGACGAGGCGCGAAAGACGCTCACGCCGACCTGGCTTTTGTTCCTCGCCTTGTGGGGCGGCCTGGTCGCCCTGGCCCTTCTGCCCTGGAGCGACGCACTCGCGCGTTGGTCGTTCGAGGGCGACGGGTACGCCCCCCTGATCGTGGTGGCGATTCTGGGCGTGCCGGTCGGGCTCATCAATCGCGTTTGCGGCCATGTGCTGCGCGCGCGGTTCCAGCCCGGGCGCGGCGCCGTGCTCAATCTCGCGACGGCGGCGATGAGCATCGTTTTCGGATTGATCGGCGCGGCCCCCCTTGGGATGGGGCTGTTCGGCATTTTCGCCGGAATCTTGGTCGCCGAGATTGTGATGCTCCCGCTCCGCCTGTGGAGCATTCGCCCGCTTCTCAGGCCGAGGTTTTCGCCCTCCCTGTTGCGCCGGGTGTTGGCGTTCGGCGTTCCGCTGGTGCCAACGGTGCTCGCCGCCTGGGTGTTCACTATGTCCGATCGCCTGATGCTTTCGAAGCTCGCCTCGCTCGAGGAGGTCGGCCATTACAGCGTTGCCGCAGCGCTGGTGAGCGTGATCTCCCTGGCGAACGTCGCGCTCGCCCAGGCCTGGGGGCCGCATGCGGTCGTCGCCTACGAGCGCGCGCCCGATCAGGCCCCGGCGTTCTACGGCCAGATCATGACCTATGTGCTGGCGAGCTTCGGCCTTCTGTGCGTCGCCGTGACGACATTCGGCGCCGAGATCCTACATCTGCTGACGGTGCCGGAGTTCTATCCAGCGGCGAAGGTGATCGGCCCACTCGCGCTCGGGATCGTCGCCTACGCTACGTCGCAGATGACCGGCATCGGTGTCATCCTGCGCAAGAAGACCAAGCGCCTCGCGGTGTTGAGCGTCTGCGCCGCAGCCCTCAACATCGTTCTCAACTTGGTCCTGATCCCCCGCTTCGGCATGATGGGGGCCGCCTGGGCGACCGCGTTCTCCTATCTGGCGTTGACGCTCGGCTACCTGGTCGCCTCTCAGCGCCTGTTCGCCACCGCCTACGAGTGTCGCCGCGGGCTTACGATCATCGTCCTACTGGTTGCCTTTACCCTTGGCGTGGCGTATCTGCCGAGCCTGCCGCTCGCGTCGAGCCTTGCTCTCAAGGTCATGTATTTCGCGGCCTTCGTCGCCGCGCTTTTCCTGCTGCGTGCCTTCGACCGGCGCGAGATCGCGGCGGTGAGGATGTTTTGTTCGCGCGCCTGGAAGCGGGGCGGCTGACGGCGTTTAGGGTGGGTTCGGCCAAATCGGCGCCGGCGCGCTCGCCCGCTCGCCCGCGTAAAGGGTTTGGTATTGCCTGGCGGTGGCCTCGGTGGTGAACTCTTTCTTGATGCGCGCGCGCGCGGCGGCGCCGATTTCGGCGCGCGCCTCCGGACCGATCGCGATCAAGCGCGCCCAGGCCTCGGCGAGCGCGGCGGCGTCCGACGGCGGGACGACGAGCCCGTCGTCGCCAACGATCCGGCGCGAATCGCCGACGTCTGTGACCACACAGGGGACCGCGCAGGCCATCGCCTCGCCGATGAAGTTCGGGAAGCCCTCGCCGAAGGCCGAGGTGAGCGTCGCGATGTCTAACGCCGCGATCACGCGGGGAACGTCGCGCCGCTCGCCGAGAAGATGAATGCGCGAGCCCAGCGCCGCCACCCCGGCGAGCGCCGGATTGCCGGCCTCGATTTCGCTGCCGGCGAGCAGGAAATGCGCCTCGGGCCGCTGCTCGCTAAGTCGCGCGGCGGCAGCGAGAAAGCAGCCGTGGTTCTTGCTCGGATCGACCCGAGCGAGCATGCCGATTAGCGGCGCCCCGGACGGGATACCAAGCTCGCCGCGGATCGCCACGCGCGCCTCCGCGTCGGGGCGGAACCGCACGGTGTCGAAGCCGTTGGGAATGTACTCCCAGCGGCGGGGACGGTAGCCGAGATGCTGATGCCAGGCCAGGCCGGCGAGCGAGTTGACCACCACCGCCTCGGGCTGGCGCGAGAGCCTTGCCAGGATGCGCACAACCAGGAGAGACATTCGCGAATAGGCACGCATGTCCATGTTCGAGCATCGCACGTTCCACAGGATGCGCGGAACGCGCGCAAGCCGTCCGGCGATCAGGCCGAGCAGGTCGGCATGATACATCCAGCTTTGCAATATCTCGGGCCGATAGCGCCGCAACAGGCCGATCAGGCGGAACAGGCCGCCCGGGTCGATATGGCCGCGGCGCATGCCGAGGCTGTACAGCGTCGCGCCCTCGGCCTCGACCGCGTTGGCGAGCGCGCCACGCCCGGTCATCGACACAACCACGGGCGTATAGGGAGCGTGACGGTGCTCGACGAGTAGTTTAACCAGAGCGGTTTCCGCGCCGCCGATTTCGAGATCGGTTATGAGGTGTACAATGACGGGCATGTGGGGGCACCGGGTCAGCACCCGGCGGCCGGTCCACCCGCCGGCGGCGTCGCGCGCCGAAAGATGAATTCATTGCAGCCCTGCCGGTTACCCCTGACGCGCTTCACAGTGTCGAGGGAAAAGCCGTGCTCTTTGAATAAGTCGATAATCGTCTGCGGCTTCGCAACCTCGAACGGATACCCGCCAAGCCAGTCGACAAGATCATACCAGCGGGACATACCTCGCGCCGACGCAGTACGGCCCGACAGCTTGCGTAAGAGATAAGGAACTCCAACAAGATAAGGCGCGTGGACAGCAATAAGCAGGGGACGTAGCCAGGGGGCGGAGTTGTAGCAGCGCTTGATCGCGGTCCAGTAGCGGCTGATCCAGCCCTGATCGTTGTAGATCGAGATGAAGAGCACGCCCCCTGACTTCACTGTGGCAGCTGTGTTCTCCAACGCGCGCTGCATATCACCAGTGTGATGAAGCACGCCCCAGGAGTAGACCACGTCGAAGCGGCCGAGCGTATTGAGCCAGGCGCGATCAAGAATCGATCCCCGTGTAATGGTCCAGGCGGCATCCCCTGCGAAGTAGCGGCGCTTGAGCTCGGCCGTGCAGGCAACCGATTGTGCATCGTAGTCGAAAGATTGAACAACCGCACCAAGTCGTCGTGCTGCGAGGCTGAAGATGCCGCTGCCCGAGCCGATGTCGAGAAAGCGCTTGTCGCGAAGAGCGCCCGTACCGAGCGCTGCTTCGAGCGATACTTCAGCGTCGGCGATGCGTCGGTCGTCGAGATGGGTAAGGAAGCGCGACCAATTGAGACCGAAGGTGAAGCGAAGCGCAGCCTCGTCTTCCTCGCAGGAAGGCTGGGACGTGGTAGTTCTCTGGTCAGATGATAGTGACATTGTGGTCTATTCCTAGGCTTAACCATTCCCGCCAGGAGCAAGTACATTGCTCATATTTCTAATGCAAGGTGTCTACCATTCCTCTGGAAACATCACTGTAATCTCCAGGGGCTCACGATGCTTAATGTTATGCCGCATCACGTCATTTACCAAAGGGCGAAAATCAGATTCAAAGCCGCTCTCCGTAGCATGCTGCTAACTGAGGTGGTAAGTGAAGAAATTTTCCAACCATCGCTGCTTCAATTTTTGAAACGGAGAGTGCTAAATTCCAGTCCCCCTCCCTCCGCCAG